>DATIWD010000061.1:0-20392 GCA_035519565.1 Gemmatimonadales bacterium
CCCGGATCGATGTTGCAGCGGAACATCTTGCTCTGGTCCAGGTGATCGTAGAGCAGCTTGGCCTTCCGCTGATTGTATTCGGCCATCGCCTGAAGGCCGCCCCGCTCCTTGATCCACTTGAACACCAGGCCCATGGCGTAGATCCCGAAGGTGTTAGGGGTGTTGTAGAGCGAGCGCTCCGCCACGAAGGTCCGATACTGGAAGATGGTCGGGATACCTTTGGGGCCCGCCTCCGCCAGGTCGCTGCGAATGATCACCAGCACCACGCCGGAGGGCCCCAGGTTCTTCTGCGCCCCCGCGTAGATCAGGCCATAGCGCTTGATGTCGATCGGCCGGCCGAAGATGTCGCTCGAGGCGTCCGCGATCAGCGGCACGCCGGATGGCGGCGTGGGCTCGGTGGTCCACTGGGAGCCGTAGATCGTGTTGTTGGTGGTGAAATGGACGTAGGCCGGGTTGGCCGAATACTTGATCTCGGCCGCCGTGGGAATCCGGGTGAAGTTGCACGACTTGCCGCTGGCCGCCTCGTGCACCGTCCCGTAGACCTTGGCCTCCTTCACCGCCTTTTCCGACCAGACCCCGGTGACCAGGTAGTCGGCCGTCCGATCCTTCGGCAGCAGGTTCATGGGGATCACCGCGAACTGTTGCGAGGCGCCGCCCTGGAGGAAGAGCACCTTGTAGCCGTCGGGGATCATGGCCAGATCGCGGCAGTCGCGTTCCGCCTGGTCCAGCACCTTCTCGAACACCTTGCCCCGGTGGCTGTGCTCCAGGACCCCGATGCCGCTGCCGGCCAGATTCCAGAGGTCCTTCTGGGCCTGCTTGAGGACCGGCTCCGGCAACACGGCCGGCCCGGCGCTGAAGTTGTAGATCCGGTCGGTCATGAGTTCCTCAGGCGGGTTGGGGCTGGAGACGCTCGATCTCCGCCAACTCGATACTGATGATGTGGGGGTTGCCGGAGCGGATTATCTCCAGCGCGCGCTCCTCCGGCTTTCCGTCCAGATGGATCCTGGCACAGGTGGCCTGGGCCCCGTGATAGATGATGTTCTCGACTTCTTCCACGTTGATCGACGCGTCGGCCAGCACCCGGAACACGTGGGCCAGGACGCCCGGCTTGTTCTGATGCCGGATCGAGAGCACGTGGGTCGCGGCGCTCTTGGCCAGGCGGTTCACGCAGTTGGGGACCTCCCCTCGCTCGAGGAAGGCCTGCACGATCCGGATCACCTCGTGCGCGATCGCCACCTGGGCCTGCTCGGTCGAAGCGCCCACGTGATGGGTGCCGTAGACGCCGGGCTCCTTCAGGATCGCGGCCTCGAAGCCGCCGGTCCCTCCGCCAGGCTCGTTCTGGAATACGTCGAGCCCGGCGCGGAGCCGCTTGATCTGCACCGCCTTCTGGAGCGCCGCCTCGTCCACCACCGAGCCGCGCGAAGTATTGATCAGATACGCCCCCGGCTTCATGGCCGCCAGGAAATCCGTGCTCACCAGGTGCCGGGTCTCGGAGTTGGCGGCGACGTGAATGGAGACCACGTCTCCGGTCTGAGCCACCTCGAGCGGTGTCTGGCAGTATCCCACACCCAGCCGCTGCGCCTCTTCGTGAGTCAGCGTGCGGGACCAGGCCACCACTCGCATCCCAAAGGCCCGCGCCCGGTTCGCCACCTCTTTCCCGATCTGCCCCAGCCCCACGATCCCCAGAGTGCGGCCATGGAGGCCACGAGCCTTGGAGTATTCGGCCTTGTTCCATTTGCCCTGCCGGAGATCAGCCACCTGATCGGGAATCCGGCGGTCACAGGCGAGAATCAGCCCCATCACCAGCTCAGCCACGGCAGTAGAGTTCTTGCCCGGGCAGTTGGAGACGAAGACGCCCAGACTGGAGGCGGTGGCCACGTCGATGGTGTCCACCCCCGCTCCGGCGCGAATCACCAGGCTCAAGTTGGCACCAGCCTTGAGCGCTTCGGCGCTCACCTTGGTGCTCCGCACGATCAGGATACCGGGGTCCTCCGCCTTCATCGCCCCGGCCAACTCCTCGGCCTTGAGATCGGGCTTGGAGACGACGGTGCAGCCCAGCTCTTTGAGGCCGTCGATTCCCACTTTTTCGAATTTGTCCGCTATCAAGACCTTCAAGGTGGCTCCTTGTAGTGAGGCTGGGAGCTGGACGAACCGGTTGTCATTCCGAGGGGCGAAGCCCCGAGGAATCTCAAGGCTTCATTTGCATACGACCCTTGAGATCCCTCGCTGCGCTCGGGATGACACCATGCCTATTTTCCCGTTCTCCCGTTCTCCCGTTCTCCCGTTCTCCCGTTCTCCCGTTCTCCCGTTCCCCCCTACTCCAACCTATGCACCAACAACCCGCTCCGCAGCTTGGGCTCGAACCAGGTGCTCTTGGGCGGCATGATGCCGCCGGCGTCGGCCACCGCCAGCAGCTGGTCGATGGTCGTAGGATACATGGAGACCGCCAGCGCGGCTTCTCCCGACTTAACCCGCTTCTCGAGCTCCGCGGTCCCCCGGATCCCGCCCACAAAATCGATTCGACTGTCGACCCGGGGATCGCCGATGCCGAGCAGGGGGCTCAGGATTCGATCCTGAAGGAGGGAGACGTCCAGCGAGCCGATCGGGTCGCGGCGGTCGATGGCGCTCTCCGCCAGCTCCAGCAGGTACCACCGTCCCTCGATGTAGATCGCGAAGGTCCCCGGTCTGGGCGGCGCCGGATCGGCGTCGATCACCAGCCGGCCCAATCGCGCCAGCCGTTCGAGGAACTGGGCCGCTGTCAGGCCCCGGAGGTCCTTCACGAGGCGATTATAAGGAAGGATACGCAGCTGCTCGGCCGGGAAAATGACGGCCAGGAACCAGTTGAACTCTTCCTCGCCGGTGGACCCGGGTCTGGCCGCCCGGAGCTCGGTCCCCGCCCGCCAGGCGCTGGCGGAGCGGTGATGGCCATCCGCCACGTAGAGGGTGTCGATCGAGCGGAAGGCCTCGACCCAGGCGTTGGGATGGCGAATGCGCCAGAGCGTGTGCCGAACCCCGTCGTCGGCGGTGAAATCGTAGAGTGGAGGCGCCGGGGTCTCCACCACCGGCAGCCGTTCGATCACCGGATTGGCGCGATGGGCCAGGAAGACCGGCTCCGCGTTGGCGTTGAGTGCCCGCACGTGACGGGTCCGGTCGTCCTCCTTGTCCTGCCGGGTCTTCTCGTGCTTGCGGATCTTGTCGTTGCCGTAGTCGTCGATATGCACGCAGCCGACGACGCCGGTCTGGGTGCGCCCTTCCATGACCTGCCGATACAGATACAGGGACGGCGCCTCCTCCTGGATCAGCAGGCCTTCGGCAAACATGCGGTCCAGGTTGGCGCGAGCCTGGCGGTAGACCTTGGGGTCGTAGGGATCGACCGACTCGGGGAGGTCTACCTCGGCACGACCGACGCGGATGAAGCTGAGCGGGTTGGTAGCGGCAATTCGGGTGGCCTCGGCCCGATTGACCACGTCGTATGGCGGAGAGGAGATCCGGGCGGCGAGGCCGGGCACGGGGGCCGGACGCAGGGCTCGGAACGGGTGCAGGCGCATGGCGAGGGCAGCATCCTAGCCAGCGGTCCGCGCTGCCGTCAAGCCACTTGCGATACGGGGCCCTTCATATGAGCGTCCATCGACTTCCGGGGCTACAGTGGGCAGGCGTGGAGCAAACGGGTCTCAAGACCGCGGGGGAGTATTATGACCCAGATCCTCGACATCATCGGCATCGCGGCCACAGTACTGACGCTCATCTGCCTGTATCTCGCCGTGCGGGCTTTCTCGGCCCGCCGCTGGATGGGAGCCCTGGTGTCGAGCCTCCTCACCGTGATCGCGCTGCTCTGCGCCACCACGGCCGGCCTGGTCCTGATCGGGACGCAGGGTTATGAAGCCCTGACCCACGAACAGGTGGTGGCGACCGTCACCACCACCCCGACCGGTCCCCAGAAGTTCCGCGCCTCACTCCGCCTCCCCGACGGGCGCACGCCCCAGTTCGAGCTCGAGGGGGATGAGATCCTGGTCGAGGCCCACATTCTCAAGTGGAAATACATCGGTAACCTGCTCGGCTTCACCACCCTCTACGAGCTGGATCGGATCGGCGGCCGCTACTCCAGAGCGGAAGACGAGAATTCCCACCGGCACACCGTCTTTCCCCTGGGCCAGCCCAAGCCGGTGGATCTCTTCGAGCTGGCCCGGAAGTACACTCCGATCACCTTCCTGGTGGACGCCGTGTACGGCTCCGGGACCTACACCGAGGCAGGGCGCCCATCGCAGTACGAAGTGAGCGTCTCGACGACGGGGCTGTTGATCAGGAAGATTGGAGGAGTGGACTAGGGGGAATGACAGAATGGGGGAATGAGAGAATGGGGGAATGAGAGAAGGGGGGAATAAAGGAATGAGCGAATGAGGGAGTGGGGGAATGAGGCGGAGGTAAGGGATTCCTTCTCTTCCTCAATCCCCCATTCCGCCAATCTCGCATTCCCCCATTACCTACCTAGGGCTCCTCTCTAGACCTCTCACCTTCCTCCCCCTCTTCGTCGCCACCGCCCCCACCACCGCCACCCGCATTCAGCTCCGCGGTACTGGGAGTGATCGGTTCCGCGCCGAGCCGCTTCAGCTCGTCGTTGATCTTGAGGAGATCTCCGTCGAGTGCCGTCTTGAGGGTCTTGAGCTGGCGGTCCACCGAATCGCTCAGGATTCCGAACACCTCGATGGACTGAGCGGTCGGCTTGGCTTCCACCGATGCGACGGTGAAGTAGAGGACTCCAAGCTGCTCGTTCAGCTTGATGGGGTAGTTGAGCATGTCCTGGCTGCTCCGGTTCCTCACCTGATACAACTCGCCTTCGACCGCGCCGATCCTGGTCAGGAACGGCCCAGTGAGCTTGTTCAGGTTGCCACTCTTGTTGGCAGGGATCTTTTCCTGCCGCGCGGCCAACTGGTCCCGGACATTCCTTACCGTCCGGACCCCGTTGTTGGCGTCGGAGACCTTGTCCCGGATCTTGAGCAGCAGGTCGAACTGCTCCTTCAAGTCCGCTTCGGTCGCCGCAGTGCGGGGGTCCTTCTTCACGGTGAAGGACCGGGTCTCGCTGGCTCCGCCAACCGTGAGCCGAACCTGGTAGGTCCCGGGCAGCACCACCGGGCCCGGGGTCACCCCTGACCAGAGCACCATCTGGCTGAACCAGACGGCTTCCGGATAGTGCAGGTCCCAGGTGAACGCGTTGAGTCCCTGGTTGGCGGGGAGCCGGGGAGTCCGGGTGGGGCGTCGCGGGGTCTCCTCGTCTTCGGGATTGACCTGCCGAATCACGTTGGTGTCCACGCTGGCGGGGATGACCCCGAGGTTCCGGAGGCTGTCCAGCCGGGCCACGTTTCGGAGGCTGTCCACGATGGCGAAGGAATCGGGTTCACTGCTGAAGTCGTCGATGAGGTTCCCCGCCTGGTCGAGAAACTCCAGCTTGACCTTCTGGTCCTTGTCCTTGAGCCAGTAGCGAATGGTGGCGCCGCTGGGTGGGTTCGCGCCGGTGGGCCGGTTGCCCCGCGGATAGTTGCGACCCCAATCGATTCGATAAGCCGGCCCCGGGGTGAAGAGGTACACCGGTTTGGTCACCACCTCGGCGCTCATCTCGCGCAGCGGCGTGATGTCGTCCAGGATCCAGAACGAACGCCCATGGGTCGCGGCCACCAGGTCGCCTTCCTTGATCTGAAGGTCGTGGACAGCCACCGGCGGCAGGTTCCGCTGCAGCCGCTGCCAGTGGGCGGCGTCATCGAAGGAGACCCAGACCCCGCGTTCTGTCCCCGCAAACAGGAGTCCCTTCCGCTCCGGGTCTTCCCGCACCACCCGTACGAATTCGGTCGCCGAGATGCCGGCATCGATCCGTTTCCAGGTCTGGCCGTAGTCCTGCGTCCGATAGATGTAGGGCCGCAAGTCGTCAAGTTGATAGCGATTCGCCGCCACATACGCGGTCCCCGCCTCGTGGGGTGAGGCCTCGATCATCGAAATCCGGGTGAAGTCACCGATGTCCTTGGGGGTCACGTTGCTCCAGGACTGGCCGCCATTCCGGGTGATGTAGATCAACCCGTCATCCGACCCGCTCCAGATCACGCCCTTCTCCTTGGGCGACTCAGCAATGGTGAAGACCGTCGCGTAGGTCTCCACTCCGGTGTGGTCCTTGGTAATCGGACCGCCGGAGGGGCCCAGGGTCTTGGGGTCGTGCCGAGTGAGGTCAGGGCTGATGATCTTCCAGGACTGTCCTTCGTCGTTGGACTGGAAAATCACGTTGCCGCCGACGTAGAGCTGATTGGGATCGTGGGGCGAGATCACGATCGGATAGGTCCACTGGAACCGGTACTTGTGATCCTCCGATGCGTGTCCCAGCGGATTGAGCGGCCAGGGGGAGACGTCACGCTGAGACCCGGTGGACAAGTCGGTTCGGGTCAGGAGTCCGCCATAGCACCCGGCGAAGACGATGTCGGGGTGATCGGGCCGCGGCGTAATGTACCCGCTTTCGCAGCCACCGCCGTCCTTCCAGTCCCCGATGTCGATGCCGCTCGGCATCCGGCTGGGGCCGCAGAGCGAGCTGTTGTCCTGCTGGGTGCCGCAGACCCAATAGGGGAAATGATTGGTGGTGGAGACGTGGTAGAACTGCGCCGTGGCGTATTCCTGGTTGGTCCAGCTCTCGCCGGCGTTGGTGCTCACATTGGCGCCACCGTCGTTGCCCTCGATCATCCGCATCGGATCGTTGGGCGCAATCCAGAGATCGTGGTTATCGCCGTGCGGGGTCCGGATCACCTTCCAGGTCCGGCCGCCATCCTTGGATCGCCAGAAGCTGACGTTGAGCACGTAGACCGTATTGGTGTCCTTGGGATCGGCGAAGATGCGACTGTAGTACCAGGCCCGCTGGCGGAGCTTCCGCTCGCCATTGACCTTGGTCCAGGTGGTCCCTCCGTCCTCGGAGCGGAAGACGCCGCCGGAATCGGCCTCCACGATGGCATAGACCCGATGGGTCGCCCCGGGCGAGACCGAGATGCCGATGTTGCCGATGATTCCCGTCGGCAAACCCTTATTGCGGGTCAGCTCCTTCCAGGTCTCTCCACCGTCGGTGGTCTTGAAGATTCCGCTCCCTGCGCCACCGCTCGACAGCTGCCACGGCTTCCGCCCCGCCTGCCAGAACGCCGCGTAAAGGACGTTGGGATCCGATGGATCCATGACCAGGTCGGTGACCCCCGTGGAATCGTTGCGGAAGAGGATCCGCTTCCAGCTCTTCCCGCCGTCGGCCGAGCGATACACCCCGCGGGCACTGTTGGGCGCGAAGGTATGTCCCATCGCGCCGACATAGACCACGTCCGGATTCTTGGGATGCACCTTGACCCGGGAGATCTGGCGGGTGTCCGCCAGGCCGAGGTACACCCAGGTCTTCCCGCCATCGGTGCTCTTGTAGACCCCATCGCCGTGAGAGACGTTGCCGCGAATGGGGTACTCGCCGGTTCCCACGTAGACCACGTCGGGATTGGATTCGCTGACGGCGATGGCGCCGATGGTCCCGCCGAAGTAGGGATCGGTCACCGCCTTCCAGGTGAGACCGCCATCGGTGGTCTTGTACACGCCCCCGCCGGTGGTGCCCATGTAGTACTCGTTGGGTCTCGAAGCGGAGCCGGTGACGGCGACCGAGCGGCCGCCCCGGAAGGGACCGATCTCACGCCATTGAAGGGCGGCAAAGGCGGAGGTATCAATGGCGGACTGACCGCGTGCCGGTTCGACCTGGAGACCGACCACCAGGAGGCACAGAGCGGCCAGGCGAGAACTGTAGCGCATGGGGAAACCCGAGAGGTGAGATGAATGAAGCAAAGTCAGGAGATTTCCGGGGTGGATCTTGGCGGTGTCACCCTGATCATGCAAGAGCGCCTGAGTGCGTAGCCACGATGTTCAGAACCGGTGGCGCTCCGTAGCGCAGGCCCCTACCGGTGATTCTCCACCGCCGCGGAAAGTCGCTCCAGGGCCCTCACCGCCTCGGCCTCCCGACGATAGGCCGCCTCGGCCTCCTCCACCGACACCCTCCGGAACCGCACTTCCTCGCCCGGATTGCACTGGGCCAGCCGCCCCAGGTCGGGGCCGATGACCACGGCCAGTTTGGGATAGCCTCCCACGGTGGGACCGTCGGGCATCAGCACAATCGGTGTACCGCCATCCGGCACCTGGATTGCGCCGGGACAGGCGGCCTCCGAGGGAAGCGAGGCGGGGCCTTGCGCCGCGAGAGCGGGTCCCGCCAAACGATATCCCATGCGATCAGATGCGTTGGTCACGGTGTAGGCCTGAGTGAGAAAGCGCGCCCAGGCCTTCTCGGGGAACAGATCGGCCTGGGGACCTAGCAGCACGCGCAGCTCGCCTGAGTCCTCGGGCGGAGGGACGGCGAAGCCTTTGGGCGGAGACTTTCCACCCGGCTCACCCAGGGGGAGCGTGTCCTCGGTTCGAAGCCGTCGCCCCTCGAGCCCGCCCAGGGACGCGGTCAGGTAGGTCGCTCGACTGTGGAGGACCTCCGGCACCGCGATCCCACCATCGACCGACAGATAGAGAAATCGGCCCCGGTCCGGTGCCGCGATGTGGAGCACCGCGCCGGCGCGGGCCCGTTGCGACCGATAGGGCGCGATCGGGGTCCCGTCGAGCGTGGCGCGCGCATGGGCCCCGGTGAGCGCAAAGGCCGTCTCCCGTTCGAAACGCACCGCGCCCCCGCCCAACGCCCACTCGACCCCTGCGCTGCCCAGCGGATTTCCCACCAGCAGATTCCCGGTCTCCAGGGCGCGGCGATCCATGGCTCCGGAGGGAGGCACTCCGGCCGAGCGCTGGCCTTCGCGTCCGCGATCCTGTACGGTCGCGAAGGGCGGTGCCTTGAGAACAGTGAGCATCAGTCCACCGGCGTGAACCGCACCCGGTCGCCGACCGAGAGCAACGCCGGCGGATCCCGTTGGGCGTCGAACATCCGGGTCTCGGTGGTGCCGATCAGATGCCAGCCGCCCGGGGTCGGAAAGGGATAGATCCCGGTTTGCTCTCCCGCGATCGCGACCGCACCCTCGGGGACCCGCTGTCGAGGCTCGGCACGGCGCGGCAGGGCCAGGGTGGGATCCAGCTCGCCCAGGTAGGCGAAGCCAGGGACGAAGCCGAGCAGGTAGACGCGATAGGTTCGCGCGGCGTGACGGGCGATGACTTCAGAGCGAGGCAGCCCGGTGCGCGTGGCGACCTCCTCCAAGTCGGGGCCGTCGTAGCGAACCGGAATGACGAACTCGCGACTGGTCTCGAGCGGGCTGTTCTTGGGGACGGCGGGGGCGTGCTGCAGCGTGCGCAGGGCCGCGCTTACCCGGCCGTGGTTGGTCTTGAGCGGGTCGAAGAAGACCGTGACCGTCGCGTAGGCGGCGACGACCTCCTGGATCCCGGGCCATTGGGCCGCCCGCGCTCGGCGCGCGAGATCGAGCACCCGGTCGTGCAGGATCGGCTCGACCCGGTCACCCAGTGTCACGGTAATGGCCGCCTCGCCCAGAGGAGACAACCGCCACCCCGTTCCCTTCACGAGACGAAGGGGGCGATGGTGATGCCTTCTTCCTTGAACCGGGCCCGCAGGGCCCGCACGATCGCCACCGCGGTCTCACCGTCCCCATGGACACAGAGCGAATCGGGATGGACCAGGCAGCGGGTGCCGTCCACCGCGACCACGTAGTGGTCTCGCACCATGCGCAGCGCCCGCTGCACCATCGCCTCCACGTCGGTGAGTACCGCTCCCGGCGAGCCCCGCGGAACGAGACTGCCGTCCGGCCGATAGGCCCGGTCCACGAAGGCCTCGTTGGCGGTCTCCAACCCCAGACTCCGCCCCGCCTGGGCCAGCTGGCTGTTCTCGATGGCGAGCAGCGCCAAGTCGGAATCCACGTCCCGCACCGCGCTGGCGATGGCCTGGGCGATCTCCGCGTCTCCCACCGCCCGATTGTAGAGCGCGCCATGGGGCTTCACATAGCGCATCCGGGTGCCGGCCGAGGTGCAGAAGGCGGCCAGAGCGCCGACCTGATAGGTCACGTAGGCGAAGACCTCATCGGGGGTGGCGTTGATCTCACGGCGACCGAAGCCGCCCAGGTCGGGATAGCCGGGGTGGGCGCCGATGGTGACCGAGTGGCGCAGGGCCAGGGCCACGGTCTCCCGCATCACGATCGGATCGCCCGCGTGAAACCCGCAGGCGATGTTGGCGGAGCTGACCAGCGAAAGCAGCTCGGCGTCGCCGGGAAGCCGGTAACGGCCGAAGCCTTCGCCCAGATCGGCGTTGAGGTCGATCGAAGACATGGGCCGAAAAGATACGGAGAACGGGAGAACGGGGGAACAGGAGAACGGGAACATCTGGGACCGGGGACCAGGGACCAGGGACCCGGAGGAGAGGGCGGCGAGGTGGTCGCCATGGGGCCTCTGTCATCCCGAGCGGCAGCGAGGGATCTCAAGGCTCCATCGGCACTCGATCCTCGAGATTCCTCGCTTAGCTCGGAATGACAACATGGGGAATGGGAGAACGGGAGAACGGGAGAACGGGAGAACGGGAGAAATGAATGAAAGAATGGGGGAATGGATGAATGGGGGAATGGGCCCGCTGATCAGTTCATTCCCCATTCCTGCACTCCCTCATTCCCTCATTCCTGCAACCCGTTCCCCGTTCCCCGCTTAATTCGGCGCGTGCACCCCCTGGCTGTAGTCGTGATCGAGGCCGGGGCCGCTCACGTTGAACCCGTAGTCGGTATTGACCTTGGCCACGAATTGCAGCACTGAGCCGGGGAACGGCGCCGGACGCCCGTGGCGCCCGAAGGGATCGGTGTACCAGACCTCCGGCCCGTCCTGGTTGGAGATGATGGTGGAATTGATGTCCACCACGCGGTGGGCCCCGTTGAAGACCGAGCGGGGATCGTCGAAGGTCACCCCCAGGACGGTCCCGTTCCCGGTCGAGGCGTCGCAGGAGCTGCTGCTGGCCCGATCGCCGTTGGACTCCACCTCATAGCAGAGATCGATGGTCCGACCGGTCACGTTGGTCGCGGCCGGATCGTAGAAGCGGCTGGGATCGAACACCTGGAAATAGGGATTGACGAAGGCGAGGCCGTGGCCGTCGTCGGCGCGAAGGCCGGCGGAGACCTGCCAGCTCTCGTGGATCCCGTTGTTGAACTGGGACCGCTGGCCCGGCGGCACCAGTACGTACTGGTCTACGCAGACCCGATCCGGTATCAGCCGGCGGCCCCCGCCGTCGGGCGAGTTGGCCGGGGTCGGAGCGCCAACCACCACCGCGGGACCGTCGGGATCGCAGGAGCGTTGGAACTCGCCCGGGGTCCCGATCGCGGTGAGCAGCGTCAGATGGAGCTCGGTGCCGTCGTTGCAGCGGATGTGATAGACCAGCTCGTGCAGGTTGTTGGTGAAGGCGTCCTTCGAGTGGGTCCCCTGGTGCAACTTGGTCAGCACGTCGCAGGTAATGTTGAGCACGGTGCCGGCCGGGCCGCTGATCCGCATCGGGACGTCGTTCTCCCACTCGATCTTGTGGCCGAAGTGGTCCTCGTGGCGGATCCCGGTGGGGTCCCAGGTATCCAGCGCCTCGTTGGCCAATCCAAAGGGGATGGCGCCCACCTGGTGATAGAGCTTGGAGCCGCTGGGATCCCGGCCGTGCTCGTGGCCGAAGCTGCACCCGCTCTGCGGATCGACCGGCGGATGCCAGGTGGGATAGAGCTTCCCGTCCGGCCCGATGGTCGAGTAGCGATCGTGGACTTCCTTGGTGCAGGTGTCGTTGGGCCCCGGGGTCCAGAGGCCGTAGGCGGCGCTCGGCCCGGTGGCGGTGGAGGGATGAGTGGCCATGTACTCGTCGCTTCCACAGGCGGAGAGCGACAACCCGACGGGAACCAGGAGCCAGCTCGAGACCACGAGCAGCGGCCGGCGCAGCGAAGTCAGGACCAGGCGAAGCATCAGCGGCCTCCGTAATAGCGAATGCCCATCCCGACCCGGAGCTGGGTCACCGTGGTGCCGCCGGTGACCACTTGATCCTCGAAGCGCAGGGTGGTCGGGATGGTACTGAAGAAGTCGACGTAGGGCTGAATCAGGACGTGGGGAGCCAGCCGAGTCTCCCACCCGATCCCTGCACCCAGGGCGGGCGCCTTGGCCTTGAGGCTGCCGGTGCTGTCACTCGCGGTGTAGGTGGCGTATCCGACGGTGACCTTGAGTGAGAGACCGCTCCGCGGATCGGGATAGTAGTGGCCGGCCAGCGAGAGCGACCAGAGCCGGTGCCCCACGTTGTCCACGTTGTGGAACCAGCCTCCCCCCTCGATCCCCACCCCGAATCGTTTTGCGACCACGACGCCGGCGTCGAGCATCCCGGCGAACCCGGTCTCCCGCCCATCCTGGCAGAAGTCGCAGGAGACCTTGGGCGAACCGAACGAGGGCGAAACCCCGACCCAGGCGCCGTGACGGAGCGGCGCACCCTGGGCCCAAAGGGAATGTGTCAAGCCGCACGCGATGAGCGTGCTATACAGGACCCGCTGCAGGCTGGTCATGGAGAAACCGGTTGGAGACCATGCCAACTTGGGCCGGGACCGGCCATCGGACGGTGACCCGGGTTACGTCGAGAATCGAACAGCAGCGAAACAAGACGGCAGGCTGCCAGAGGCGGGGGCGCTCATTCCCCTCTGGGACGAAGCACAATCGCCTGTCCGGCAACGAGTTAGGTGCTTCCTTCTGGCGGCATGCGGGTTGCCGTCCAAGGTGGTTTGCCGAACCTCCGGCCGAAGGAGGGTTCCAACATGCGCAAGCTCTACCTGCTGGGCTCCATGTACGTGGTGCTCTGCGCCTTCGTGTTGTTCAAGCCCAAGCCCGCGCCGCCGCCTCGCCCGACCTCTCACGTGACTCAGACACCGGTCCAGTTCGGTGGCACCGGCGCCCAGTGGTTCCAGGCGATGAAGCCGTTCTGCAACGCGCTCGAAGTGGAGACCCAGCACAAGTACCATCCAGCTCCCAAGACCATTGAGGGCTCCGGGTACAGCGCCGCCTGTTTCGCGCTGGCCTCCAAGATCGACAGGGCCCGAGCCGTGATCGAATCGCTTCCCCCGTCGGATCGGGGCACCGCGGCCAACATCGTCTTCAATGTGGGCCATCCGGTGGCCGACGCGGGCGACGATAAATCCGCCGGACCGATCATGGAGTTGGTGATCGAGTTCTGGCCCGAGAACTACATGGCGCTCTATCACGCCGGGATGTCGGAATACGTCCTGGGCCAGCTCGACCCGGCCCGCGACCATCTCAAGAAGTTCGTGGAGCTCTACCACGAGGACGACGGGTGGCGCACCAACGCGCTGGAGGTCCTGAACCGCCTGGGAGAGACGCCATGACGGCGCCGATTCCCGCCGGTTCCCCCGGCTACCTGGCCCCCGGATCTTCGCTCAAGAACCGCTACCAGATCGGCAAGGAGATCGGTCGCGGCGGCTACTCGGTGGTCTATCTCGCCAGGGACAACGGGCTGGGCACGGACGTCGCCATCAAGCTCCTGGTCCCGCCTCCGGCCGCGGCCCAGATGGCGCGGGAGCGGATGCGGCGCGAAGTGATGGCGGTGCGGGGATTGGCCCACGAGCACATCGTGGCGGTGCACGACTTCCTCGAGGAAGGCCCCTGGAGCTTCATCGTGATGGAGTACGTCGCCGGCCCCGACCTGGCGATACGGGTGCGGGATGGCGGCCCCCTCGATCCCAACGAGGCGATCCGTCTGGGCCAGGGCATCGCCTCGGCGCTGGTGGCCGCCCACAAAAACGGGATCCTTCACCGGGACGTGAAGCCGCAAAACGTGCTGCTGGATCCCGACGGCCGGGCCCGGCTCACTGACTTCGGTAGCGCCAAGCTGGAAGGCCAGGCCACCATGACCCAGACCGGTGGGCTGGTCGGGACCCTCAACTACACCGCGCCCGAAGTGCTGGCCGGCAAACGGGGCGACGCCCGCGCCGACCTCTACGCGCTCGGGATGACCCTCTACTTCGCGCTCACCGGCAAGCTGCCGGGCCGGCCTTCGCAGCACCTGCCTCCGTCACCGGCTCCCGAAGGGCATCACCCTCGCGCCGCGCGACCGGAGATCCCGGTCTGGCTCGACGAGGTGGTCGCGCGAGTCACGGCGGCTTCGCCCGGAGATCGCTTCCCCTCGGCGGTGGCCCTGGCCGCGGCACTGGAGCACACCGATCATCAGACCCAGTCCTATGCGGTGGCCAAGCGGAGCGAGCTGCATCACTGCGTGATCTGCGGGGTGAGTGAGCCGTTCGGCGTGGGGCTCTGCCCCAGCTGCGGCGGCGGCTCCAAGGCGCTGGCCGATACCCTGATCTTCCTCCAGAAGCCGGAAGATCCGCGGGCACACGAGTCCGCCATGGACCGGGTGCGCGGCATGCTGGCCACTCGGGCCGAGATCACCGAGCTCGACGATCTGGCCGCCGGCCACCGGGCCCTGATCCGGGTTCCCGCCCGCTCGGCGCATCGCGTGGTCGAGCAGCTGGCCACGCGCGAGATCAAGGCCCGCTCGACGCCAGTCGACAAGGCCTGGACTTCCATGCCCTGGAAGGCGTGGGGTCTCGCCGGCGCGATGGCTGGTGTGGGTGGCTGGGCCGGTGTGGCGGGGCTCCCCGCCCTGATCTGGGCCAGCCCGCTGCTCGCGGCGCTGCTGGTACTCATGGGTCAGCGCGAGCTGCAGCGGCCGGTAGTGGCCGCGGTGGCGCACGAGGCCGTGTTGCCGACCCCGCTGGAGCGAAAGATTCTCGAGGCGCTGGCCCGGCTCCCCGAGGGAACCGCGCGCAGTCTCCTGGCCGACCTGGTGAGAATGGGCAGCGGGCTGGTGGCCCACTTCAAGCGCCTGGGCGACCGCGAAGCGGCAAACGAGCTGGCTACCGTGCTCGAGCACACCTGCGATGCGGCGATGGATCTCTCCGACCTGGACGAGAACTTGGCTCGGTTCGAGAAGCAGCGGGAATCGTTCCCCAACCGGCCGGAAGGCTGGCTCGACGCCCTGGCCCAGTGCGAGCGCACTCGCGACGCGCTGGTGCAACGCCTTCTCGACGTGATGACGGTGCTGGGTCAGGCCCGGAGTGTCGGGGCCATGGCGGCGACCGCGCCGAGCGCCCGATTGGCGGAGATGGGGGCCGAGCTCTCGCGCGACGTCAAGGCGCACGAGGCGGCGGCGAAGGAAGTGGAGGCCCTGCTGGCCAAACCCGCCTAGCGAAGCGGGTTGGCTTCAGGTGGTGGGCCGGCCCAGCTTGTTGATCTCCTCGGGATCGTAGTAGCTCCGAAATCGCTCCAGCAACCGCCGGAACTCGGGCTCCACCACGCCGAGCAGTGGGCGGACGTGGAGCGCCCCGACGTCTCCCCGTCCCAATCGCGTGTGCTTGAAGGCGCCAGCCTGTTTGAGCTCCTCGTTGACCCGCCAGAAGCGCGGGTACCCCTCGAACCGCATTCCCTGGGCGCGCAGCTCAGCCTCCCTGCCCGTGGGAAAGATCACCAGGAAGTCCCGGATTTCTGCCCACTCAGGGGGACCCGATCCCGCCGAGGGGACGGCCATGAAGTAGGGGGCGTACTCCCGCCGCACCCGCATCTGGACCTCGCGCCTGTTGCCGGTCTCGTCGATCACCGGCACGGTGCGCACTTGCGGCATGAACAGCGTCGGCAACCCGACCCGCTCCTCGAAGTGATGCTGGAAGCTCCGGATGTGAGTCTGGAGCATGACGATGAAGGTGTCGTCCCGCCCGGCCAGACGGCCGTAGGGCGTTTCGTGCCCGAAGGCGGTGAGAGAGCGGTGATGGTCGCGCAGGATCTCCGAGGCGTAGCGACCCCAGCCGCAGACCGGATTGGTGGGATGGAGACTCCGGAGCACGTCGGGGCGCCGGCGAAAGATTTCGGTCACTTCGCCCGAACGCGAGGGCGTGGAGCGGACGTCGAAGACGACTCCCGAGTCGAGGAACTCCCGCTGAGAGCCGGTCATCGGGAAGCTGGGCATCAGCACGGTGCCTTCGGGCCCTACCGCCTCCAGCAAGGCGTCGATCAGCCCCTGGGCTCCGCCTTTGACGTATCCCAGCTGAGAGAGCGCGGAGTGGACCACGATGACGGCCCCGCGCTCGATGCCGATGGCGCGCAGGGCCTCGATGATCTGCTGCTGGTCGATGGACCAGAGGAGGCGGTCGCGGGTTCGGGTGACCCAGCGCCGAAATGCCCGGGTAAGGCCGTGTTTCTCCCGGGCCACCCGGACGCGATCTCCCCAGCTCGGTTCTTCAGCCCTCACGACGCGACGGTCGCCTTCTCCATCGCCAATTCGGCCTCGAGACTGGCCTGGTCCCGGTAGATGGTCGCCACCGCGCGGCGGACGCCCTTGTCGAAGTAGCTCACCGTGCAGTCGCGCTTCACCGGGTCTCCATCGACCGTCACGCGATCCCAGCTGGCGGCGTGACCCACGTAGTTGATGGACACGTCGTAGTGGGCGCTCCAGAAGAAGGGTACTGCGTCGAAGCGCTCCCGCCGCCCCAGCATGTTGCGCGCGGCGGTCTGCCCCTGCCGCTCGGCTACCACCCAGTGTTCGATCCGGATCCGCTCGCCGCTGTGGGGATCGGGCCATCGGGCGATGTCGCCCGCGGCGAAGATCCGGGGGGCGCTGGTCGCGAGATACTCATCTACAGTGACGCCGCCATCCACGGTGAGCTTGGCATCCTCCGCCAGCTTGAGCGAGGGCCGCACGCCGACGCCCAGGACCACCAGATCGGCGGGCGACTTGCTTCCGTCGCTCAGGGTCACGGCATCGGGGGCAATGCCGGTGACGCTCCGCTCCAAGTGAAAGACCACGCCGCGCTCCTGGTGCAGGTTCCGGATGAAGGTCCCCAACTCCGGCCCCATCACCTTCTCCAGCGGCAGCCGGTCCGGGGCGACCACATGGACTTCGAGGCCCCGGGTCTTGAGCGCGGCCGCGACTTCGAGCCCGATGAAGCTGGCCCCGATCACCACCGCGCGGCGTGACGTCTCCGCGCGGGCCTTGATGGCTCGCGAATCGGCCAGGGTCCGCAGGTAGTAGACGTGGGGAAGATCGCCGCCCGGCATGGTGAGCCGGATCGGATCGGCCCCGGTGGCGAGCAGCAGCCGGTCGAACGAGAGCGTGTCCCCCGAAGCGAGCGTCACACGTCTGGCCCGGGGCTGGATCTTCTTTACCGTGCTGCGGAGGCGCAGGTCGATCCCCTGATCGCGATAGGAATCTGTGGAGCGAAGGGGGAGCCAATCCTCGGGCGCGCTACCCGCCAGATATTCCTTGGAAAGATTGGGCCGGTCGTAGGGGGCATCACTATCGGCGCTGATCAGCGTCAGCTTGCCGGTATAGCCCTCCTGGCGCAGGGTAAACGCAGCAGCCGATCCGGCGGCACCACCTCCGACGATGACCACGTCGGTCGGCGGCTTCGCTCTGCCCTTGTACAGCCGGGCCGGCGGCGCCGGCAGCTTGCTCTCCACCCGGACCTTGCGGCCCTGGCGCACCACAGTCCAGCAGGACACCGGATTCAATCCCGGCGGACGAACCGCCTCGCCGGTCTTGAGACTGAAGCAGGCGTGGTGCCAGGGACAACGAACCGTTTCGCCGACCAGGAGCCCCTCCGCGAGAGGCCCACCGTAATGCGAGCAGGTTGCGCCGATGGCAAAGAACTTCCGGCCCACATGCGCCAGGAGCACCGGCTCTCCCTCGGCGTAACCCAATAGCATGCCACCGTCCTTGATCTGAGCGACGGGAACGCCCTGGCTCAGGTCCGGTCCGGTCAGTTTCGATTCAGTGCTCACCGCGGAAATCCTCCTCTAGTCAGCCTATCGAAGCCCATCTGCAGGGCCTCGTAATGCCGGTCGATTTTGCGATGGAGCTCGGCCACTTCCAGCTCCGCCTTGAGGTTCACTTTGTAGTCCTGCTCCGCCTGCAGCCGATCTTTGAAGGCCTGCCGGTTCTGGGACATCATGATCACCGGGGCCTGGATCGCGGCCAGCGTGGAGAGCACCAGATTGAGCAGGATGAAGGGGTACGGGTCCCAGGCGCGCCCAGACATTTCCACGTTCAGGATCATCCAGACGGTCAAGAAGACACCGAAGAAGATGATGAATGGCCAGGATCCGCCGAAGCTGGCCACCATGTCGGCGACCCTCTGGCCCAAGGTCAGGCTCTCCTCCACTTCCACGTTCACGTTCCGGCTGACCTGGGTTCGGAGCAGCTCGTCCGTCGCGCGGAGCCGGCGGCCCATTACCGTCAGCAGATCGAGTGCCGAGTGGGGGTGATCGCGGAACAGGTGAAGCAACCCCTCACGGTCGAGCACGAGCGTCTCGCAGTCTTCGAGGGCTACGGCCGTAGCGGTGCGGGGACCGCCGTCCAGCACCGAGATCTCGCCGAAGGCGTCTCCCGCCTCGTTTTCGGCCAACACCACCTTTTCCCCATCGAGGCTCTCCACGAAGACCTCCACCTTCCCGTTGCGGATAATGTGGACCGAGTCTCCCACGTCGCCGTAGGTGAAGATCGTCTCTCCCGCCGCGAACTTGTGGGCCGTCATCAGCGCCACCAACGCGGCGCGCTCCGCCTCGTCGAGCAGGGCGAACATGGGAATCTCAGCCAGCATTTCGTGGTTGGCCGACATCAGCGCGCTCCTCCAGTGGGGTTCAGGGCTTGGCCTCAACCACCTGCAACCGTCCCAGGGCGTGAGCCAGATCGGGACTCTCGGTGAGTACCGGGGCCAGGGGATCGGTGTTCTTCTTCGCCAGGCGTTCCGGTGCGGTCTTGATGGTGAAACGACGGATGTCGAGCTTGGCGGTGACTTCCTTCCATTCCAGTGGGATCGAGACCGGGGCGCCAGGGAGTGGGCGCACGCTGAACGGCGCCACCAGCAGGCGACCGTGGCCGTTCTGAAGATAGTCCACGTAGACCCGACCCTCACGACGCGAGACCTGTCGAGTGATGGTGGCGATCTCGGGCAGGCGGCGCACGACCACCCGGGCCAGCAATTCGGCCAGCAGACGGCACTGCTCGTAGGTCATCTGCCGGCCCAGCGGGATCATCACGTGGAGACCCGAGGAGCCGCTGGTCTTGATGTAGTCGGGCAGCTCGACCTGCTGGCAGAGCTCGTGGACCACCTTGGCGACTTTGACCACATCGGTGAAGGGGGCTCCCTTGGGGTCGAGATCGAGGATGCACCAGTCGGGCTGCTCCAGGGTCTGGACTCGACTGCCCCAGACGTGGAGCGGGATCGAGCCCAGGTTGATCAGATAGAGGAGCGAGGGAAGATCGTCGCAGATGAAGTAGTCGATCTCGCGCTGGGCCTGCTCGCTCCACATCCGCTGCGTGCGGATCCACTCGGGGGCGAAGCCGGGGGCGTCCTTCTGGAAGAACGATTTCCCGGCGATCCCGTCGGGATAGCGGGTGAGCACCACGGGGCGTGAACGGAGGTAGGGCAACAGCCACGGCGAGATCTGGCGGTAGTACTCGATCAGATCGCCCTTGGTGTAGCCCTCCTCGGGCCAGAACACCTTGTTCAGGTTGGTGAACGGGACCTCGGCCGGCGGAGCCACCTCTTCCTTTGGCTTCTTCATCTGCGCGGGCGGATCGGCCGCCGGATCCGATTCGTCTCCCGCCTCCGCCTCGCTCGGCGCGACGTAACCCTGGCGAATACAGTCCTCGGGCGCCTTGTCGTCCCGGAACCGCATGAACACCGGGTGCCGAAGGAGTCCCTCAGCCGTCCACTCGGTGAACTGGACCTCGCAGACCAGCTGAGGCTCGACCCAGGTGGTGGTCTTCTCGGTGGGGATCGGGCCTTCGCAGGGGGGTGTGTCGCGGACGCTGGACTTGAGCGTGGCGCTCACTTCCTTGAGCATCTTGTCGGTGAACCCGCTCCCCGCGCGACCGGCGTAGACCAGTTTGCCGTCCACGTAGTCGGCGAGATGCAGCGCCCCGAATCCCCCGCGAGAACCCTTGGGCGCGGTGTAGCCCACCACTACGAAGTCGTCGGAGCGCTTGGCCCTGATCTTGAGCCAGGAGGGCGATCGGCCGTTGCGATACGGAGAATCGGCCTTCTTGGCCACGACCCCCTCCAGGCGATGGGCCATCACCTGCTGATAGACCGCCTCACCTTCCTTTTCGAAGTGCTCCAGGTACCGCAGGGCGCCCAGCGGCGGCAGCACCATCTGGAGAATCCGTTTCCGCTCGACCAGCGGGAGTGACCGGAGATCGTAGTCCTCGAATCCCAGGAGATCGAAGGCGTAGTAGGTGACCGGCAGCTCGACCACGGCGCGCTTCACGTCGGTGGGCCGAGTCAGTTTGCCGCGTTTCTGGAGGAGGCCGAAGTTTGGGTGGCCCTGCGGGTCGAGAACCACCACTTCTCCGTCGATC
>DATIWD010000062.1:0-10439 GCA_035519565.1 Gemmatimonadales bacterium
TCGCCAAGCTGGTGGGGGAGAAAAAGCCTTGAGCGTGGCAACAGGCATGAGGCACGGGGCAAGTGGGACCGGGGACCAGGGACCGGAAACCGGGGATTGCGCCTCTACTCAGTCCTCAGTCCTCAGTCCTCAGTCCTGATGTCCTCCGACTCCTTCGCCAATCTCCAGGCCTCGCTCGGTGAGCTCTACACCATCGAGCGCGAGCTCGGTCGCGGTGGCATGGCCACGGTTTACCTCGCGCATGACCGGAAGCACAATCGCCCGGTGGCGCTCAAGGTCCTCCATCCGGAGCTGGCCGGCGTCGTCGGCCCCGACCGCTTCCTTCGCGAGATCCAGCTGATCGCCCGCCTCCAGCATCCTCACATCCTGGGCCTGATCGATTCGGGCACCGTCAAGCTCGGCGAGATCCAGGCGCCCTACTACGTGATGCCGTTCGTTGAGGGAGAATCCTTGCGGGCGCGATTGAGCCGGCAGGGAGAGCTTTCCATTCCCGATGCGATCGGCATTCTCAAGGAAGTCTGCGATGCGCTGGCCTACGCCCACGCCCGGGGTGTAGTCCACCGGGATATCAAGCCAGACAACGTGCTCCTCTCCGGCCGCCATGCTTTAGTCGCCGACTTCGGTGTCGCCAAGGCCTTGGCCGAGAGCCAGCGTCCCGATGGAGCCAAGGGGCAGACCGCCGGTCTCACCTCGCTGGGCATGGCCCTCGGCACTCCGGCCTATATGGCACCGGAACAGGCGGCGGGCGATCCGCAGACCGATCACCGCGCCGATCTCTACGCCCTGGGTGTCATGGCCTATGAGCTGCTGGCGGGGCGGCCCCCCTTTACCGGCACCACGCCTCAGCGAGTGCTGGCGGCGCACCTGGCCGAGACACCGGAACAGCTTTCGGTGCATCGGCCTACCGTTTCTCCGGCGCTCAACCTGGTGATCATGAAGTGTCTGGCCAAGCGGCCCGCCGATCGCTGGCAGAGCGCCGAGGAGCTGCTGAGCCAGCTGGAGCCGCTCCTCACACCGAGTGCCGGCGTGACACCCACCGGATTGAGCTCGGTAAGCGTGCCGGCAGTCGATCACTGGTACGGTCACCCGTTGAGAGTTGGCGGTCTCTTTATCCTGGCCTCGGTGGCCGTACTCGGCGTGGTGTACTTCCTCACGGTCCAGCTGGGACTCCCCTATTGGGTGCTGTGGAGTGCGCTGGTTCTGCTCGGTGCCGGGCTGCCGATCATGCTGGTCACCGGACTGCTCGAGCGGCGGCGAGCCCAGGCGCACACGACTGGAATTCACGTGCCCACTCCGACCGGGGTGCGCACGCTTTTCACTTGGCGCCGGGCCATCACGGGCGGAGTGCTGGCCTTTGGGGTCCTCGCTGCCGGGACCATCGTCTACACCGCGATGCGATTACTTGGGATCGGGCCCGTGGGGACGTTGGTGGCCTCGGGGAAACTGGCCAATCGCGACAAGCTGATCGTCGCCGACTTCGAGAACCGGTCCGCCGACTCGACTCTGGGCGGCTCCGTTACGGAGGCTTTCCGAATCGACCTGGCCCAGTCCCCGCTGGTGACGGTGATGGCGTCCTCGGCTGTCTCGCAGGCGCTGGAGCGGATGAAGCGGGACCCTCACGCGCCGGTGGATGCCGGCGTGGCGCGAGAGCTGGCCGTCCGGGAAGGCGCCAAGGCGATCGTCGCCGGCGAAATCAGTCCGGTGGGGAAGGGCTTCGTGCTCTCGGCCAAGCTGCTGGCACCGGCGGATGGCGCCGAGCTGGTGGCCCTGCGGGAGACCGCAGAGAACGACGGCGTGATCCTTCCCGCGATCGACCGGTTGTCCCGTCGGCTCCGGGAGCGCATCGGAGAATCGCTCCGCACCATCCGGGGCAACGATCCCCTCGAGAAAGTGACCACCTCTTCCCTCGAGGCCTTGCGGCTGTACTCGAAGGGTTCCCATGCAAGCGATCAGGGAGAGTTCGAGCAGGCCGCCTCGTTCCTCCAACAGGCGATCGCGCTGGATACCGGCTTCGCGATGGCTTACCGAAAACTGGCCGTCGTTTACGACAACTCGGGCGCTGACCGATCGCTGGTGATCGCGGCCACGACCAAGGCCTATGCCCACCGCGACCGGCTGCCGGAAATCGAGCGCAACCAGACGGTGGCCTACTATTTCTGGGACGTCGACTGGCGGCCAGACAAGATCGAGGCCGCCTATCGCGCCGTTCTCGAGGTCAACCCCGACGAGCCCACCGCGCTCAACAACCTGAGTCTGCTGCTGGCCCAGTACCGCCAATGGCCCGAAGCCGAGCTGCTGGCCGATCACGCGACTCGGATCGAGCAAGCGACCAGCTTCTACTGGAACATCCTTCGTGCCCAGGTGCCACAGGGAAAGCTCCCGGAGGCTCACAAGACGCTGGACCGGTTTGCCCAGGCTTTCCCCGAGAGCCCCGAGGCGTGGTTGGCCAAGGCGGCTATCTCGTCGGCAATCGGATCCTACGACAGCGCGAGGAGCTATCTGCAGGCGGCCACCGGCACCCATCCCGCCCCGTTCTACCAAGATGCCGGAGCCAATCAACTCGTCAGCGTCAGCCTGGTGCAGGGTAAACTGGCGGAGGCAGAGCGAAACCTGGCCGAGGTGCAGCGCATCGCTGAAAAGCGAGCGCTGCCGGCCGACTATATCTTGGCAGCCGCCAGCCTCGGTCTTATCCAGGCTACCTACCGTAAGGATCCGGCCGGTGGACTGAAGAGGATGGACCAGGCACTCAAGCAACACAGCCTCGCCTCGATGACGCCCGTCAACCGTCCCTACAGCATGCTGGCCATCTTCTACGCTCGGGCCGGGCAACCTGATCGTGCCCGCAAGCTGGTGGCCGAGTATGAGTCGGCGGTCGGGGAGCCGATCCGGCGGGGAGACATGGAGCGGTTCCATGCTGCCGGCGATATCGCGTTCGCTGAAGGAAAGGCGAGCGAGGCCATCGACGGCTATCGGGCCTGGCACGATTCCACAGGGTGCGGTGCCTGCGGGACCTACGAATTGGCCCGTGCCTTCGAGTTGGCCAAACAGCCCGATTCCGCCCTGGCCACCTATGAACGACGGGTCACCGAGAAGTCCATGTTCGGCGTGCGCACCGACTCGTGGACTCTGGCTCCGACCTATCGCCGCCTGGGTGAGCTCTACGAAGAGCGCGGAGTGAAGGACAAGGCCGCTGACTACTACGGGCGCTTCATCAACCTCTGGAAGAATGCCGACCCCGAGCTTCAGCCCCAGGTGAAGGAGATCAAGGATCGCTTGGCCAAGCTGGTGGGGGAGAAGCCGTGACCGAGCCACGGGGCATGAGGCATGGGGCAAGAGGGACCGGGGACCGGAGAACGAGGCATGAGGCAGGGGGGAAGAGGGACTGGGTACTAGGTACCAGGGAACCAGTGAGCAAAGAATCTCACGCTTGTGACTTGCAGCTTGTGACCCATTGAATCACGGATCAATTCATGAAATCACTCTTGAGCATCACCGTCCTTGCCTTCGTCGGGTCAACTCTGTTCGCGCAGGCTGGCCCTCCTCCTGCGCTTCGCCAGGACATCGATCGCCGGACCCAGGCGGTGATGGACAGCGTCATCGCCTGGCGGCGAAACATCCACCAGCATCCCGAGCTCTCCGGCCAGGAAGTCCGGACCTCCGCCCTGGTAGCGGAGCGGCTGCGGGCGCTGGGGCTCGAGGTCAGGACCGAGGTCGGGGGACATGGCGTCGTGGGCCTGCTCAAGGGCGGCAAGCCGGGCAAGGTCGTGGCCCTGAGAGCGGACATGGACGCCTTGCCGGTCGTGGAGCCACCTGGCCTTCCCTTCGCCTCCACGGTCCGCACCGTCTACAACGGCCAGGACGTGGGAGTGATGCACGCCTGCGGACACGATACCCATGTGGCCATGCTGCTGGGGGTGGCGCAGGTGCTGGCCGGGATTCGCGCGCAGTTGCCAGGCAGCGTGAAGTTCCTGTTTCAGCCCGCCGAGGAGCAGACCCCCGATGGCGGGGCCAAGCCGATGATCGAAGCCGGCGCCCTCGAGGACCCCAAGGTGGACGCCATCTTCGGCCTGCACGTGACCCCGACCCGGGTCGGGACGCTACAGTACCGCGGCGGCCCTTTCATGGCCAGCGCCGACAATCTGTTGATCGTGGTGCACGGCAAGCAGACCCACGGCGCCAAGCCCTGGGGTGGGGTGGATCCGATCGTGGTCGCATCCCAGATCGTGCTCGGACTCCAGACGATCATCAGCCGGCAGGCTGACCTGGTTCAGGCGCCAGCCATCGTGACCATCGGAGTGATGCGGGGCGGGGTCCGGTTCAACATCATTCCCGACAGCGTGGTGATGGAGGGAACGATTCGGGCCATGGACGAGACCATGCGGCGGGACATTCACGCCCGGATCAAGCGGACGGCGGAGAGTATCGCGCAAAGCGCCGGAGCCACCGCGACCGTCACCATCGAGGATGGCTACCCCGTGACGGTCAACGATCCCACCCTGACCGCCCGCATGCTTCCCACGCTCCAGCGCGTGGCCGGCCCGGAACGGGTGACGGAAATCCCGCCCGCCACCTGGAGCGAAGATTTCTCGCGTTTCGAGGAAAAGGTGCCTGGCATGTTTTTCAACCTCGGTGTCACGCCTGACAGCATCGATCCAGCCAAGGCCGCGCCCAATCACTCGCCGCTCTTCTTCGCCGACGAGGCGGCGTTCCCGACCGGTGTTCGAGCTCTCGCCAATCTGGCCGTGGACTATCTCTACGGCACCAAGCGATAGCCAGGGGCAAGTCGTGAACGCCAAGACGGGCAAGCGAGGCCCCAGGAAGAAGAAGGCTCCGGAAGCGCGTGGTCTCACGGCCACCGAGCTCCTGGGTGGGCACGCGCCAGCCGAGGTGATCGAGCTGGCCATGCAGATCGAAGGGCAGGGGGGCAGCGTCCTCGCGACCTACCGGGATCCCCTCGGCGGGCACTGGCAGCTCCTCGCCGGCCTGCCGATCGAACTGGTCGCTCCTACCCCCTATCAGCGCGATCTCTCGGAGACCCACCTCAAGCGCCTCGCCAACGCAATCGACCAGTTGGGGCGCTTTCTCGACCCCGTGATCACGGTGCGCGCTTCCGATGGCACCTACTGGACCCCGAACGGGAATCACCGGCTGGCGGCCCTGAAGGCGCTGGGCGCTCGGTCGATCGTCGCCCTGGTGGTCCCTGATTCCACGGTCGCCCACCGAATCCTGGTGCTCAACACCGAGAAGGCCCACAACGTCCGGGAGCGGGCGCTCGAAGTCATCCGCTTGGCGAAAGGACTCGCCGAGTTGGATCCGCGGCCCGAGAAGGAGTTCCTGGTCGAGTTCGAAGAGCCCGCGTTGCTGACCCTGGGCCTCTGCTATCAAGAGAATGGGCGCTTCGCCGGCGGGGTCTATCACCCGGTGCTCAAGCGGATCGATGCCTTCCTGGATGACAAGCTGCCCAGAGCGCTCGAGCGCCGGCGTAAACGGGCCGAACGACTGTTGAAGCTCGACGAAGTCGTGGGAGAGGCGGTGGCAGCGCTCAAGGAGAAGGGCTTCGAGAGCCCCTACCTCAAGGCCTTCGTGGTGGCGCGGATCAACCCGCTTCGCTTCAAACGTGGAGCCCGCGCCGAGTTCGACGCTACGATCGAGGGCATGACGGCCGCGGCCCGCAAGTTCGACGTGGACAAGATCAAGGCGAGCCAAGTGGCGAGAGCGGGCGGTGCGCCGGAGGAGTAGGCCCCGAACCGCTTGATCCCCACTTGACCCTCGAGGCTGAGACTCCAGGCGTCCTTTGACTGGAGTCTCGTATGCGTCGCCTCGCCATTGCGCTGCTCCTGGCCAGTTCCTCGCCTCACCTGGTCTATAGCCAGTCGGCGGCCTCGGGGCCTGCCGGCCAATACCCGCCTCCTCCAGCTGGTTCCACGGTCAGGCTCACCCTTGCCTCCGCTGGAGGCAGACAGTCGGGAACTCTCCTGGCCTGGGACCAGGACTCGATCCGGCTGCAGAAGGCAGACTCGTCAACTGTCAGCCTCGCGACCTCGAAGGTCACCGGCGTGGAAGTGAGTGCCGGAAGGGGATCTCGGGCTGGCCGCGGAGCACTGATTGGCGGGGGCGTCGGCCTGTTGCTGGGGACGGCTGGGGCAATTGCGGTCTCAAGCTGTGACGATTTTCTCTGTGGCGATCTCCCAGCCGGCTCCATCGTCCTCGGTCTGGCGGTGACGACCGGGGTCGGCGCGCTGCTGGGGGCGGGAATCGGTTCCATGGTCCACTACGAACGGTGGACGAGGTACAACGCTCCATCGTTGGTCCTGGGGCCCGGACCGCGCGGCCTGCGCGTCGGACTCAGTCTGCCGCTTCCCTGAACCGGGAACCATTCCGGGTGCCGGCGGAGCGACACGACGTCCACGGACTTGTGGTTACTCCGCCGGTTCTGGGTCCGCGCCGCCGATCACCCGCTCGATGATCCTGGCGGCGCGGCTCAGGGTTTCGAGCTCCTCCGAGCCGAGCCCCACCAGACGCGCCGCCAGGGAGCGCACGCGGCGGTCTCGTCCTTCGAGCAACAATCGCCGCCCCTTTTCCGTAGCCCGGATCCGCACCACCCGCCGATCCTCGGGATCCACCGCCCGGCTCACCAGGCCGCCGCCTTCCAGCCCCTGTACCAACCGGGTCATGGTCGGCGCCTTGACCTGCTCGGCGGCGGCCAGCGCGCCCAGCGTGATGGGGCCAGCGAAGACGATGACGGACAAGGCAGAGAGACGGGGGCCGCTGATCCCGCTGACGGCGTCCTGCAGTCTCAGCCGCCGCAGCAGGTGGATGGCTGCGCTGTGCAGGCGGTCGGCGGCCTCCACCTCCGCGTGAGCCGGGGCGGGGGTGCGGGGTCTTGCGCGACGCGGAGGGGGCACCATATTACTTAGCCAAGCTAACTATTTCCGGCCGGCGCCGCAACCGCCGGTCCTTTTCCAGGAGGGGATCGTGTCGAACACCGCCACCGCCACCTTCGGGCTGAGTGAGATCGGCCAGATCAGCGTCAACGTCAAGAATCTCGATCGAGCCACCGCCTTCTATCGGGACCAGCTGGGCGTCCCCTTCATGTTCGCCGCGCCCAACCTGGCGTTCTTCCAATGCGGGAGCGTGTCCCTGATGCTGAGCCCACCCGAGACCGCCGAGTTTGACCACCCCGGCTCGGTCCTCTATTTCAGCGTGCCCGATATCGACGCCGCCTACAAGACTCTCAAGGGGCGGAAGGTCCCGTTCCGGGATGAGCCTCACCTGATCCATCGGGTACCGGGTCGCGAGCTCTGGATGACCTTCTTCGACGACACCGAGGGGAATATCCTGGCCCTGATGTCCTGGAGGTCGGTCCCGGCCTGACGTTCCGGGTCAGACGAAAAAAGAGCGGCTCGCGATACGGGTCCTTTCGTATCGCGAGCCGTTTGACCAACTCGGACTAGTAGCGGTAGTGGTCGGGCTTATAGGGGCCGTCTACCGAAGCCCCGATGTAGTCGGCCTGGTCCTTGGTCAGCCGGGTCAGCTTGACCCCCAGCTTGTCGAGATGGAGCCGAGCCACCTTCTCGTCCAGCTTCTTGGGTAGCACGTACACCTTCTTCTCCGAATACCGGGTGCCGGAGAGCGTGGGTTTGCCCTGGGCGTTCAGATGCAGATCGATCTGGGCCATCACCTGGTTGGTGAAGCTCGAGGACATCACGAAGCTCGGATGCCCGGTCGCGCAGCCCAGGTTGAGCAGGCGCCCTTCGGCCAGAATCAGCACGCTGTGACCGTCGGGGAAGACCCACTCGTCGTACTGCGGCTTGATGTTGACGCGGCGGATCCCCTTCACCTTCTTGAGCCCGGCCATGTCGATCTCATTGTCGAAGTGGCCGATGTTTCCCACGATGGCCTTGTCCTTCATCCTCGCCATGTGGGCCGCGGTGATGATGTCGCGGTTCCCCGTGGCGGTAATGAAGACGTCCGCTGAACCCACCACGTCGTCCAGCGTGGCGACCTGAAAACCCTCCATGGCGGCCTGGAGCGCGCAGATGGGATCGATCTCCGTCACGATCACCCGCGCCCCCTGTCCGCGGAGCGCCTGGGCGCATCCCTTGCCGACCTCGCCGTAGCCGCAAACCACCGCGACTTTGCCAGACAACATGACATCGGTGGCCCGGTTGAGTCCGTCGATCACCGAGTGGCGGCACCCGTAGATGTTGTCGAACTTGCTCTTGGTGACCGAGTCGTTGACGTTGATCGCCGGGAACATCAGCTTGCCCTGGTCCTGCATCTGGTAGAGCCGGTGCACGCCCGTCGTCGTCTCCTCGCTGACCCCGATCATGTCCTTCGACAGCTTCGTCCAACGGTCCTTCTGCTTGGCCAGGGTGTCGCTGATCAGCTTGAGAATGACGCCCCACTCTTCGGGTTCGCTCTCGGGCTTGAACGCAGGAACTTTACCGGCCTTCTCGAACTCCACACCCTTGTGCAGGAGCAGGGTCGCGTCGCCACCATCGTCAACGATCGACGTCGGGCCGCTGCCGTCCGGCCACTCGAGGGCCTCGTTCGTGCACCACCAGTATTCATCGAGCGTCTCGCCCTTCCAGGCGTAGACGGGAATACCCGTGGGGTTCTGCGGCGTGCCTTTGCCGACGACGACGGCGGCAGCGGCATGATCCTGCGTCGAGAAGATGTTGCACGAGACCCAGCGCACGTCGGCGCCGAGTTCGGCCAGCGTCTCGATGAGAACGGCCGTCTGGATGGTCATGTGCAGGCTGCCCATGATCCGGGTGCCGGCGAGCGGCTTGCTCGCCGCGTACTCCCGGCGGATGGACATCAGGCCGGGCATTTCCTGCTCGGCCAGGTTCATCTCCTTGCGGCCGAATTCGGCCTGGCCAAGATCGGCGACCTTGTAGGGGACCCGGCCGGCCGCCTTGGCAGCCTCGAACGCGTGCTGTTTCTTCTCGATTACCGTTGCCATTCCTTACTCTCCTTTTTCACCGGTTGCGACAAACAAGCCGGGACCCTTCGCGCGCGCGCCGGGCGCCAGCGGAACGATACGTGTCTTCCCGAATCCTGCCTCTTCCAGCAGCCGAATGACCTGATTCTCCGCGAAGCCGAGCCAGACATGACCCATCTGCTGGCGATAACTGTCGCGATCGTGCGGCAGCATGTCAACGAGAATGAGCCGGCCGCCGGGCTTGAGGACGCGGGAAACTTCGGCGAGCGCCCGCGCGGGTTCCGCCACGTAGTGGAGCACCAGCATGAGCGTCGCCGCGTCGAGCCGCGCATCGTCAATCGGCAGCGCTTCGAGTTCGCCGCGCCGGAGTTCGACGTTATCGAACGGCTGGAGTCGCTTGCGCGCGGCCTGCAGCATCTGCGCGGATGCGTCCACGCCGATCACGTGCTGGACGAACGGCGCGAGCGTCGCGCTCGTTTCGCCCGTGCCGCAGCCCAGATCTCCCAGCACCCACTCGCTTTGAGCGAGAGCAGCCAGCGCACCGAGATGAAAGCGCTCGCCGTACAACTCGTCCCTCAGGCGATCCCACTGGCCGGCCGCCGACGAGAAGAACTCCTGCGACTTCGTGCGCCGATCGGCCAGCGACGCCTGCATGCGCCGCTGATCCTGGGCGGCTGCCGGCGTGGGCCCGACCTGATCGCGCACGAGCGACCAGAGACGGCGGGCCGAGGCGTCAAGCTCCTCGCGCGTCATCGTGTAGAGGTGGCTCGTGCCGTCCGCGCGCGCCGACACCCAGCCGCTGTCGGACAGCGCCTTGAGATGGCGGCTCACCGTGGACTGCGGAAGCTGCATGATGCCGCAGAGCTCGGATACGGTCAGCTCGTGCCGGTCGAGCAGCAGCAGCAGGCGGCTTCTGGTCGTGTCGGCGAGCGATGCCAGATGGTCGAGGATGGCCGGTGCGCGTGAGCTCATGCGTTACATCCGTCAATCCGGATGCAAGGATTAAACGACAGACCGGCCTCTGTTGTCAACAGCCACGGGCGCCTGGTTGATTGACCCTGAAATGACCAGATTTCCAGATGACCAAATGACCAGATTCGTGGCCCCACCCTAGTCGAGCCGCCCGAAGTCGACGACCGCTCGAGCCAGTTCCTTGCCGTCGAGGACGACCCCGACCGGCGCAGTGGCCTGCCCGATTCGAGCTGCGGGGACGTCGGCGTCCAGAACGGCACCGGTGATGGTCTGGAACTGGCCTCGTTTGCGTCCGGGGACGAACTCACCCGTGACGGTCGTGTCGAGTTCGGTCCACGCACTCCCAGCTCCAGGAATCAGGGCGAGCTTGAAGGCGGGGACTGTGGTGTACGCGTTCTGGGGGTGAAAACGCAACTGGGCCTTCAGGCTGAGCAGTCCCCGCTTCGGTGCGAGCGCCTCCTTGGCCTGGCGTACGCCGCGCGAGAACATCTGGTCTCCAGCCAGCAGGTGCTGCTCCGTG
>DATIWD010000063.1:0-32586 GCA_035519565.1 Gemmatimonadales bacterium
GAGGTGCAGAGCCGGTTGAATGCCGGCTGGCTCCCCGATTTCCTGCCCGAGACCGCCGCGGTCCGAGCGGCCAGCTGGAAGGTGGCCCCGGCGCCGGCGGACCTCGACGACCGGCGGGTGGAAATCACCGGTCCTACCGAAGCCAAGATGATGATCAACGCCCTCAACTCGGGCGCCAAGGTCTTCATGGCGGATTTCGAGGACGCGCTGTCCCCGCCTTGGACCAACGTGGTGCAGGGCCAGCTCAACTGCATGGCCGCGATTCGCCGCCAGCTGAGCTACACCAGCCCCGAAGGGAAGGCCTACCGGCTGGGGGACTCGCTCGCGACCCTGCTGGTGCGGCCCCGGGGCTGGCATCTCGATGAGAAGCACCTGCTGGTGGACGGGGCGCCCGCGCCGGCCGGCCTGTTCGATTTCGGGCTCTACCTGTTTCACAACGCGCGGGAGCTGCTCGCGCGCGGGAGCGGGCCCTACTTCTACCTCCCGAAGCTGGAGAACCACCTCGAGGCTCGGCTCTGGAACGAGGTCTTCATCGCCGCCCAACAGGCCCTCGGACTGCCGCGCGGCACCATCCGGGCGACCATGTTGATCGAGACCATTCTGGCGGCGTTCGAGATGGAGGAGATCCTCTACGAGCTGAGGGAGCACGCCTCCGGCCTCAACGCCGGCCGATGGGACTACATCTTCAGCATGATCAAGAAATTCCGGACCCGGGCCGAGTTCGTGTTGCCCGATCGGGCCCAGGTGACCATGGCCGTGCCGTTCATGCGGGCCTACAGCGAGCTCCTGGTGCGCACCTGCCACCGACGGGGCGCCCACGCGATCGGCGGGATGTCGGCGTTCATTCCGAGTCGCCGCGACCCCGAGGTCAATGCGAAGGCCCTGGCCAAGGTGCGGGAAGACAAGAGCCGAGAGGCGGAGGCCGGCTTCGATGGCGCCTGGGTGGCGCATCCAGACCTGGTCCCCGTCGTGAGGGAGGTGTATGACCGGGTCTTGGGCACTCGGCCCAATCAGAAGGAGCGGCTGCGCGAGGACGTGCGGGTGACCCAGGCCGACCTGCTCGACCTGCAAATCCCGGGTGCCAAGGTCACTCCGGCCGGGATGCGGGACAACGTGAGTGTCGCGCTCCAGTATCTGAGCGCCTGGCTGGGCGGCTCCGGCGCCGTCGCCATCAACAATCTGATGGAAGACACGGCCACCGCGGAGATCGCCCGGGCGCAGTTGTGGCAGTGGATCCACCACCGCGCCATCACCGACGGTGGGGACCCGGTCACCCTGGAATGGGTGCGGAGGATTCTCGAGGAGGAATTGAAACGGTTGGAGGCCGAGCAGCCGGAGGCGGCCGGCCGCCTGCGAGAAGCCGCCGGACTGCTGGGGCAGTTGATCGGTGCGACCGAGTTCCCGGAGTTCCTGACCCTGGCGGCGTATCAGAGGTTGAGCTAGGCGGCAGGACGGGCAGGGCGGACAAGATGGACAAGGCGGACAAGACGGACAGGACGGGCGAGGCGGACAAGAGAGTGGTCACAAGCCTCAAGCCTCAAGTCTCAGGCCTCTGCGACTTGTGACTCGCGACTTGCGACTTCACTCAGTCCTCAACTCTCATTGCGCAGTCTCGTCCTCAGTCCTGAGTTTCCCCCCACACCTCCGCGAACAGTACCGGCAAGTCGACTACCAGTCCGTCGGCGGCGGGGTCCGGCTTCCACTCGATCGTCTCACTCAGGATCTCGGGCCGCTCGTCCACCGGCCGCCAGCGTTCGACCACCCTGGCATCCAGGTCTACGATCCAATACTCCGGAACCCCGGCTCGCTGGTAGCGACGACGCTTGATGAGGCGGTCGTATCGCGCAGTGCCCGGCGAAAGCACCTCGACGACCAGCAGCAGGGACCGGATATCGGTCCAGGCCCGGACCGGGCGGTGGGACGGAGGGACGACGAACAGATCTGGCTGAAGGATCTCGTCCTCCCCCAGGGAGATGTCGGCGGGGGAGAACCGGACATATCCGTGGTGGCGGCTCCTGACAAATTGATCGAGGCGACGAAAGAGCGCCGCAACAGTACTCTGATGCACCCATGCCGGCGAGGGCGTCACCAGCAGCGCTCCGTCGACCAGCTCGTAGCGTTTCCCGTCGTCGGGGAGGGCTCGGACCATTTCCGCGGTCCAGTTGGCGCTAGCCTGTGGCATACCCATAACCTGAGGCCCTCGGCGCTGAGGAGGCAAGGGGACATGCCCCAAGCTCGGGCCCTCCTGGATCAGGCCTGACATCAATTCGCCAAGGGATGGTGCGAGAAGCGGCGGGCGGTTCTGCGAAACCTGCAGATCAATCTGTGTAATCTGTGGATGGACAGGACGGACAGGAAGAACAGGACGGACAAGACGGACAGGGCGGACAAGAGAGTCGTCACAAGCCTCAAGTCTCAGGCCTTTGCGGCTTGTGACTCGCGACTTGCGACTTCACCCAGTCCTCAGTCCTATCTTTCCCCCTCTCCCCACACTTCCGCAAACAACTCCGCCAAGTCGATGACCAAGGGGGCCGCGGCCGGATCCGCTTTCCATTCGAGCGTCTCGCTCAGGATTTCGGGGCGCTGGTCTTCTGGCCGCCAGCGTTCTACCAGTCGGCCGTCCGGGTCCACGATCCAGTACTCGGGCACTTGCGCCCGCTGGTACCGGCGTCGCTTGAGCAGGCGGTCATAGCGCGCGGTTCCTGGCGAAAGGACTTCGACGGCGATCAGAAGGGAGTTGATCTCCGACCAGCGAGGCGGGGCGCGACGGGGCGGCACCACGAAGAGGTCCGGCTGGAGTAACTCGTCAGCGCTGAGGGAGAGATCGGCCGGGGAAATCAGCAGCTCGCCGATTTCCGAGTGTCGCAGGTAAGGATCGAGTCGGCGGATCAGCGCCATGATGGTCCGCTGGTGCACCCCAGTCGGCGAGGGGGTCACGAGCAGCTCGCCATCCACCAGCTCGTACCGCCTCCCGTCGGCCGGAAGTGCGCGAACCGCGGCGGCGGTCCAAACTCGTGGTACCTGGGGCATGCCCATAAGCTGGCCTCGGCGGCGAGGAGGTGACAAGGGGGCATGCCCCAAGGTGAGGTCCGACTGTCCCCGACTCGTCATCGAATTCTTCGAGCAGCGGACCGAAATCAGGCGAGTGCGGCGGGCAGGACGGGAGGGGCGGTAGAACAGGGGAACAGGGAACAAGGGAACCGGGGAACCGGAGAACGGGAAGAGCGGGTCCCGAGCAACGGAGGGGCGGCTGCAACCCGAGGAGGCATCTTCCCATCTAACCCGAAACGAGGCGTCTCTAAGGCCGAGTGCCCAGTGCCGAGTGCCTCGCTGACACTTCCTTTTCCCCCAACCCGTACCTCCGAAATGCCGCCTCGCCAACTTCTCGCACCGATGCTGGCACTCTGCCTCTCGACCTCGGCCGCCGCCCAGTCTCCGCCCGGCTCCGACTGGCCGGCCTACGGCCACGACGCCTTGGGCAGCCGCTGGTCGCCGCTCACCCAGATCAATCGGACCAACGTCGCCCAGCTGACCGTGGCCTGGCGACTCCAGCTGGGCGAGGCGGCCAATCTTCCCAAGGATCGCCGGATGTCCTTCGAGGCCACCCCGATCGTGGTCGACGGGACCATGTACCTGAGCACCCCGACCGGACGGGTCCTGGCTATCGATCCCGAGACCGGAATGCTCCGCTGGAAGTTCGACGCCAAGCTCGATACCAGAATCCATTTTGGCGACTTCGCCAATCGCGGGGTGAGCACCTGGCTCGACTCCAAGGCCGCCCCGGGAGCGCGCTGCGCCCGGCGGATCGTTTACGCCGTGCTCGACGCCCGCGTAATCGAGCTGGACGCCAAAGACGGGAAGCCGTGCGAGGGATTCGGCAAGAAGGGAACCGTCGATCTACGAAGGGGTCTCCGCAACAAGCCGTTCGAGACCGCCGAGTACGAGGAGACCTCGCCGCCGGCCGTGGTGAACGACGTGATCGTGATCGGCTCCGGCGTCGCCGACAACAATCGGACCGATGCCGCCAGTGGCGAGGTCCGGGGCTTCGACGCCCGCACCGGGAAGCTGCTCTGGACCTGGGATCCGGTTCCCCAGGATATCGAAGATCCCGCCTTCGCCAGCTGGGGCGGGGAAGGCGCTCATCACACCGGCGCCGCCAACGTCTGGTCGGTGATCGCGGCCGATCCGGAACGCGACGTGGTGATCCTGCCTACCACCTCACCCAGTCCCGACTACTGGGGCGGGCGCCGCTTGGGCAACAACGACTACGCCAACTCGGTCATCGCCCTCAAGGCCTCCACCGGGCAGCTGCTCTGGCACTTCCAAGTCGTGCATCACGATCTCTGGGACTATGACAACGCCTCGCCTCCGGCGCTGGTGAACATACGAAAAGGCGATCGAGTGATCCCGGCCGTAATCCAGGCCAACAAGAACGGGATGCTCTACGTCCTGAACCGGACCTCTGGCGTGCCGATCTTCCCGGTCGAGGAGCGTCCGGTCCCGGCCAGCACCGTCCCGGGCGAGCAGGCATCTCCCACTCAGCCCTTTTCCACGCTTCCGGCCCTGAGTCCTCAGCGACTGGATCCCGACAGCATCGCGAGCTACTCGCCGGGGATCCGTGCCGCCTGTCAGGCGCAGATCAAGGGCCTCCGCAACGAAGGGGTGTTCACGCCGCCCAGTCTCGAGGGGAGCGTGGTGATTCCTTCGAACGTGGGCGGGGCCCACTGGGGTGGCGTGGCGTTCGATCCGGACCGACAGATCGTGGTGGTGCCGGTCAATCACCTGGCGGTGATCGTCCAGCTGATCCCGGCCGAAGGGGCTGACGAGGGTGCGCTCCACCAGGAAGGCGATCGGCTGGGCTATGAGACCACGCGGATGCACGGGACGCCGTACTACATGCGGCGGCGCTTCTTCTCCGCGCCGGACCTGGTCCGGTGTACCCCGCCGCCCTACGGTGCCCTGGTCGCCATCGACCTCAAGACCGCGACCAAAGCCTGGGAAGTTCCCCTCGGCGTACCGGTCGGCCTCACCTCCGGCCTACCTACCGATTCTCAGGCACTCGCCGCCTTCGGCTCGGCCAATCTGGGCGGCGCCATCGCCACTGCCGGCGGCCTGGTCTTCATCGCCGCGACGCCGGAGAAGGTCCTCCGCGCTTTCGACATCGAAACCGGCAAGAAACTCTGGGAGGGCGCCCTCCCCGCCGGCGCCAAGGCGACCCCGATGACCTACGCGGGTCGAGACGGCCGGCAATACGTGGTGATCATGGCGGCGGGAGATGGAGACGGTTTTGGGCGGTCGGATGAGGTGGTGGCGTTTGCCCCACGGTAGAAGGGGAGAACGGGAGAGCGGGGAACGGGACTGCCTCGGGGAAATCTGCATGCTGGGGCTGTCATCCCGAGGGACCCCGACCGCAGGGAGGGGCCCGAGGGATCTCGGGGTTTGGGTGCAGATGAACCTTAAGATCCCTCGCTCCGCTCTGGATGATAGCCTTGTTGGCTTATGAACCCTGACCCCTGACGCCCGACCCACTCAGTACCCAGTACTCAGTACTTGCCTCTCGTCCCAGTCTCTTGCGAAAATCGGGACCACCTTGTAAACTGTTCCGCGCTTGACCGGGAGTCGCGTCCCGTAGGTCCTCGGTTCGATGTCCGGCGCGCCAATGGCCTGACCGCTCGACCGAAGCAGACGAGCCTCAGGCTCGCTGCCCTGACCACGGAGACGCGACTTTTTCGTTTCTTGTACGTACGAAGTAACAGAGGATGGAGAACCATTGCTCGATGAGCGCTAAAGTGCTGTCCCCAACTCGGTTTGCAGGTCGCGGCCCAGCCGCGGCCTTCGGCGCCGCCACGGCCGCCCAGGGCGAGCTACGCCCAGGAGCCAGGTGTGAGTGGAGAGTTCGGGGACTTCGGCTTCACCGGAAGCCTGAACTGGTCGGCGCGAGCCCCCGAGGCACCGGTCGATTCATCCGATTCGATCGACTCGGCGGGCGGGTGGCATCGCGGTATGGACAGGTGAGGAATGCGCAGCGGGGAGGGATCGATCCAGGACCATAGCTGACGGTCCAGGTCCATCTCCCCAGGGGATAGCGAGATCGCCCCACCTGCGCGCCAGACGCCGGGTGGGGCGATCGGCGTTTTGGGACCTTCGGTCTCGGCTCTTTGATAACTGATGGACGCATGTGTGTCGCAGGAAGCGCAGGCACCGCCGTGGCCGGTGAGCGAGTGGGGTTCTCACACGAGATTACGCGACTCCCGGGTGGGGGCGTCATTCGTTCACCGCGCCATTCGGTGGTGTGGCTGCGTCGGAATCTGGAGCCGTGGCGTAACGGCCATCGCGCCCGGCTGTCTCCCGGGAGATTGCGGGTTCGAATCCCGTCGGCTTCGTCGTGTAGATGCGGACAAGACGGACACCGCGGTCGAGGCGGACAGGTCGGGGCGGCCCCCCGTGGCCGCCCTCGGCTTGGGAGTTCCTCATCCCGAGCGAAGCGAGGGATCTGCGGCTAGGTGAAATCCAGCGCGAAGCGAGTTGAGCTGCGGCCGATTCCTCGTGTCGACTCGGGTCATCTATCACCACACGGCTCTTGTAGCTCACCGGTAGAGCGGCTGGTCGAAGCCCAGCGCGCTGCGGGTTCGATTCCCGCCAGAGCCATCTCTTCTCGCCGCCGTGGCGGAATGCATACGCGCGACGCTCAGAACGTCGTGGGCCACGTGCCCGTGAGGGTTCGAATCCCTCCGGCGGTATTGGGTACGGCAGGGTAGCTCAGCGGCCGAGCAGCGGCCTCATAAGCCGCGTGACGCGGGTTGAGCTGCGGCCGCTGTGCCTCGCTTCGCTCGGAACAGCTAGCCCTCGCTCCGCTCATATCCAGGACGCGTCCGTATCGCAGGAACGACCGCGACAAGTCCCGCCCCTGCAATTGTGCTCTCGTAGCTCAGGTGGCAGAGCACCCGCCTCGTAAGCGGGAGGCCGTCGGGTCGGAGCCGACCGGGAGCTTCAGGATGGAGTGATGGCTGAGCGGCAAGGCACCCGGGTGTTAACCGGGCGAGGGTCTCACCAATGCCCGCGGAGCCTCGAATCCTCCCCACTCCGTTCCAGCGCATTCGGTTCCAGGTGCGTAGCTCACCCGGCAGAGCGCGGGGCTGTGGCCCCCGAGGAGGCGGTTCGAGTCCGTCCCACCTGATACGGAGCGGATCCGGCTGGATGAGGAAGCGGTCCCGAACCCCGAAGCACTCAGGACTCAGGACCCAGGACTCAGGACTTCACTCGGAGGTTGAGCTGCGGCCCCTTTCGCTCGGACCGCTCGCGAAAGGGGGCCTCGCTCGCCTCGCCGAGCTTCGCCGGCGCCGCCCCTGCGGGGCGGACGGCCCAATTCCTCCCAGGCGGACTCGGCGTTGCTCCCCGTAAGCATTGGCGCGTGATGCAGCGGACTCTTAATCCGCAGAGCGGAGTTCGATTCTCCGACGGGGGATGGATCGGGACGGACAAGACGGACAGGGCGGACAAGAGAGTGGTCACAAGCCTCAAGCCTCAAGTCTCAGCACTCTGCGACTTGTGACTCGCGACTTGCGACTTCACCCAGCCCTGAGTCCGGACACTTGACCGACTCGCGAAACACGCTCCAGTGGCCGAGTGGCCCGAGGCACCAGTCTACCAAACTGGCGACGGGGGTTCGATTCCCCCCTGGGGCTTTGATCAGGGCGGACAAGACGGACAAGGCGGACAGGCGGGTGCAATCGGAGCCCTCAGGACTCAGGACTCCGGACTTCACTCGAGGGTTCCTCCCCGTTGGGGCGGACGGATCGACTCCCTCAGCCGCCATGCACCCCTACTCCCGGCTCGGCCAACGGCAGGCCGCGAGGCTCTGAACCTCGAAGTGGTGGTTCGAATCCATCGCCGGGAACTGTGAATGACACGCGCGGATAGCTCAGCGGGGAGAGCGCCGGTTTCACACACCGGAAGTCGCTGGTTCGATCCCAGCTCCGCGTATAGGGCAAGGCGGACAGGACGGAGAAGGCGGACGAGAGAGTGGTCACAAGACTCAAGTCGCAAGCCCCTGCGACTTGTGACTCGCGACTTGCGACCTCACTCAGTCCTCAGTCCTTCTCCCAGGGCTGGTAGCTCAATGGCAGAGCGCCCCGTTCGCACCGGGGAGATTTCGGGTTCGACCCCCGACCGGTCCACTACCAGGCAATCGCAGAGTGCAGGCGCAAATGGGCAGCGCACCGCCCTCGGACGGCGGGGGATCCCGGTTCGAGTCCGGGGCACTCTATGAGGCGGACAGGGCGGTAGAGCCGGGGAACAGGGAACGGGGAACAGGGAACGGGCTGCCTCGGCAGGACAACTCTTGGTTCCCAGCACCTTGCCTGAGGCTATCACTCAGAACCCCGAACCCAGAACTCGGAACCCGACTCAGGGCTCAGGACCCAGGACTCAGGACTTTGTTCCCCACCAGCTTGCTCTTCTCACCCATCACCTCCCACCTTGGAGGAGCCATGCAGATCTTTGGAACGCACGACGACGCCACGCGGGCTCAGCTCGCCAAGGTGGCGGAGCGGGCCCGGAAGGTGGCCCTGATGGCCGACGGTCATGTCGGCTACGTGATGCCCATCGGTGGCGTCGCGGCCTACGACAACGCGGTCTCGGTGGTGGGCGTGGGGTTCGATATCGCCTGCGGCAACGCCGCGATCCGGACCAACCGGACGGTGACCGACCTGGGCAACACCGGCAACCAGGTCTCCCGGCGGCTGACCAACCTGGCCGATGAGATCGCGGATACGCTGAGCTTCGGGATGGGCCGGAGGAACCGGGCGGACGATGCCCCGGTGGACGACCCGCTGTTCGAGGATCCGTCCTGGGATGCGGTGCCCCCGCGGCACCGGCAGGCCCTCCAGGTAAAGGCTCGGCAGCAGCTCGGCACGGTGGGCAGCGGCAACCACTATGTGGACGTCTTCGCGGACGAGACCGGTACCCTGTGGGTCGGCGTCCACTTCGGGAGCCGGGGTTTCGGCCACACCGTGGCCTCCAACTTCCTGGCCTTGGGTCAGGGAGCCAAGTGGGGCGATCGGGTTCCCGAGACCGAGGTCCTGCTCTCGCTCGATCAGCCGATCGGGCACGACTACTGGCACCTGATGGGGCTGGCGGGTCGGTACGCCTACGCGGGCCGGGAGTGGGTGGCCCGGAAGGTGGTCTCGCTCCTGAGCGCCGAGGAGCAGGAGCTGGTGCACAACCATCACAACTTCGCCTGGAAGGAGCGGCACGAGGGCGAGGAACTGGTGGTGGTACGGAAGGGCGCCACACCGGCCTTTCCGGGTCAGCTGGGCTTCATTGGTGGTTCGATGGGCGACGATGCGGTGATCGTGCGGGGTACTGCCTCGAACGATCCGGCCGTGACCGACGTTCAGCGGAAGGCGCTGTACTCGACGGTCCACGGCGCCGGCCGGGTGATGAGCCGGACCGCCGCGGCGGGCAAGCGGCACCGGAAGACCGGCAAGGTGCTGAGTGAGGGCAAGGTCACGCCCGAGATGATGCGGGCGTGGGTTGCGGAGAAGGGTGTGGTCCTGCGGGGCGGCGGACTGGACGAGAGCCCGCATGTCTATCGTCGGCTGCCGGATGTCCTGGCGGCCCAGGGCTCCACCATCGAAGTACTGCACACGCTCCGGCCGCTCATCGTGGTCATGGCCGGGGCGGACGAGTTCGATCCGTACAAGGACTGACGTCCAGTTCTGCGTTCTGAGTTCTGGGTTCTGAGATTCTAAAGCGATCTGTTCAGAACCCAGAACCCCGAACCCAGAACCCTCTCTCCCCGCTGGTGCAACGGACGCACGCGACCGTCCGAAGGTCGAGGCTCCGGGTTCGACTCCCGGGCGGGGTATTTCTCGCAGGGCATAGCCCCGTGGTCCAACGGACAACGACGCCCGGTTACGAACCGGGAGGCTGAGGGTTGAGCTGCGGGCGCTCCGCGCCCTCGCTCTCCTCGCCTCCTCTCCGGTCCAATGCCATGGATTGACCGGATCGATTCCCTCCGGGGCTTCTGGTCCTCGTCGCCAAGCGGCAAGGCAGTGGCCTGCAAAGCCACCAGCGTCGGTTCGATTCCGACCGAGGACTCCTCGGAGCCCGTAGCTCAACTGGATCAGAGCGGCCGACTTCTAATCGGCAGGTTGAAGATTCGAGTTCTTCCGGGCTCGCTCGGGAACCGAATGCCGCACACATGCGTCCATTGGTAAGATCTCAACCAGGAGGCTCTCATGACTGACCGGCACTGGCGGCAGGAGCCGCACGACAGATGAAGTGATGTTCTGCTGATGTACTACGCCGAAAGGGCAGGTATGAACAACCTCAGGGAGAATTCCGAGCCCGAGGTGGTCCGGCCCACGGCCGGCGACTACTTCATCGTGAGCGCCGAAGATTGCCACTGGTTCGTGAGTACCGAAATGGCTCGCTTCATCGAGAGGGCTCTCGACAGCTGGCCCCGGCCCCGGTGGGTCAAGTTCGTTGACCTGGTGGGTTCCCGGGTCCGCCTGCGCACCGCGCAGATCGGTTTTGTCTGCCAGAGCACCGTGGAACAGCGGGCACTCGATCGGGAGATCAACCGGGCACTCAACCGGGAACGCAAGGCGGATCGCTCATGGGGCGAGGAGGAGTAAGCAGGAAGGAACGGCGGCCGTGGGCCGGCGAGCGCAATGCTCCCCCACGTCCGCCGGGCCTGAAGACAATCGAAGAGTGGAGACCGTAGCTCAGTGGGTAGAGCACCGGAAATCTTCCGTGCCGACACCTTGCCCGACATCGGGCCGCAGGACACGGGTTATCTCAATCCGACGGTCGCTGGTTCGAATCCAGCCGGTCTCCCTGGAAGACGAAGATGGATCAGCCGAGGGCGCCCTCGCCAATCTTTGCCCGATGACGGGCCGACGGATGAGGGTTATCTGGTCACGACGGGTTCGAATCCCGGCCTCGAGCTGATCCAGTACGGCGCTGAGCGGGTCGCCGCGGTTCGGTTATCTCGCCTACACCCTGGGATGAGGCCCAGGGGCCGAGCCGCTTCATTCATCCGTTCAGCAGGAATGGGTACGCGGGTCGTAGAGCCTGGGTTATCGCCAGAGACAATCCCAAGCTCGCCAAGTTTATCCGCGTGCTCTCGGTTCCCGTGGCGCCATGGGGCGCCGCGGTCTTTCATCCACCACTGACTCGAGGAGGCGAGCCATGGACTTCACTCAGCACTTCGCGACTCGCCTGAAGCGTCTCCTGACGCCGCAGCGCGAGCCCATCCCCGGTTCCACCCAGGTCCCCAACTCGGCGGGCGGCTACGCCTGGCCGGTGGATCGCTGGACCCGGCTCGATCGTTTCCTGGTCCTCGGCAGCGAGGGCGGGACCTATTACATCGGGGAGCGGCAGCTGACCCAGGAGAACGCCCAGGTCGTGGTCGAGTGCCTGGCGGAGGATGGTCCGAGGGTGGTGCGCCGGATCGTCGAGATCAGCTCGGCGGGCCGGGCCCCGAAGAACGACCCGGCGCTGTTCGCCCTCGCGATCGCGGCGGGTCTGGGTGACCCGGCGACCAAGGCGGCCGTATGGGCCGCGCTGCCCCTCGTGGCGCGGACCGGGACGCACCTCTTCCACTGGCTCCAGTACGTGAAGGCCTTTCGGGGCTGGGGTCGCGGCGTCCGGCGTGCCGTGTCGGCGTGGTACACCGCCAAGCCGGCCCAGGACCTGGTGTACCAGGTGCTCAAGTACCGGAGCCGGGATGGCTGGGCGCACCGGGACGCGCTGCGGCTGGCGCACCCCAAGGCGCCGACCGTGGCGCACGACCTGGTGTTCCGCTACGCCACCAAGGGCTGGGTGGGTGTGCTCACCCTGGCGGGCGTCGGGGACCTGGACGTGGTGAAGGCCATCGAGGCGGTGGAGGCGCTCCAGTATCAGGCGCCCGGCCTCGCCGCGCAGACCATCGCGCGGTACCGGCTGACCCGCGAGATGGTGCCCACCCAGCTCCTCACCCACCCGGTGGTGTGGGAGGCGCTGCTGGAGCGGATGCCGCTCACGGCCCTGATCCGGAACCTCGGTGTCATGGGCAAGGTGGGTCTGCTGGCGCCGATGAGCGACGCGGCCGCGACGGTCACGGCTCGGCTTCGGGACCGCGCGGCGCTGCGGGCGGCGCGGATCCATCCGATCGCGCTGCTGGCCGCGCTCAAGACCTACGGCCAGGGGCACGGCATGCAGGGGAAGAACAGTTGGCAGTCGGTGCCCCAGGTGGTGGATGCGCTGGATCGGGCGTTCTATCTGACGTTCGAGAACGCGCCCACGACGGGGAAGCGGGTCATGCTGGCCCTCGACGTCTCCAGCTCGATGTCGGCCCGGGTGAACGGCATGAGCTACCTGGATTGCCGGCAGGCTTCGGCCGCCATGGCGCTGGTGACCGCGGCCAGCGAGCCCAACTACATGGTCACCGCCTTCACGACCGGGAGCTACCCGTCCCGCTGGGGTATGCGACTGGGGAGCGGGCTGTCGACTCTCGACCTCTCGCCCCGGCAGCGGCTGGATGACGTCATGAAGCGGATCAGTGGTCTCGATTTCGGTGGCACCGATTGCGCGCTGCCGATGCTCGAGGCGCTGAAGCACCGGTGGCCGATCGACCTGTTCGTGATCTACACCGACAGCGAGACCTGGGCCGGCCGAGTGCATCCCGCCCAGGCGCTCCGCGAGTATCGGGAGCGGATGGGGATCCCCGCCAAGCTGGTCGTGGTGGCGATGGCATCGAACGGGTTCACCATCGCGGACCCGGCCGATGCCGGGATGCTGGACGTCGTAGGGTTCGATCCCGCGGTGCCGCAGGTGATCGCGGACTTCGCGGTGGCCGGGCAGGTGTCGTAGAACGAGAATGGGGTCCGGTTCATCGGCCCCCATTTTCGTCATGGCCATTGGTGCGTCGGCCTCTCCGTCTTCCCCGTTGGTACCTGGTCCCCGGTCCCCTCTGAAGGAGGAGGGGAGTTGGCCCCTTCGCTCCCCCTTTACACGTACGTCGGATAGGCCGGATCGTAGCGATGGGCGCGCACGAAGGCAGGCAGATCCGCGGGTCGCGGAACCGTGGCCAACCCTTCCCGATACGCCACCTCCGCGACCGCCACGGCAATCTCCCCCGACACGTCCCAAATCCGTTCGATCGGAGGGAAGATCGAGCCTTGCCCGAGATCCTCCTCCGTGACGAGCGAGGCGAGCCGGCGCGCGGCTGCCGCGAACATGGTTTCGGTCACGCGCCGCGCCCGGGTGAGGACCACGCCGAGCCCGAGTCCCGGAAAGATGTAGGCATTGTTGCCCTGGCGGGGGACATAGTGCCGCCCGTTCAGCTCGACCGGCGGGAACGGGCTCCCGGATGCGTAGATGGCCCGACCCTCGGTCCAGCGATACACCTCCTCCGCGGTGCACTCGGCGCGGCTGGTCGGATTCGAAAGCGCGAAGACGATGGGCCGCTGGTTCAGGTCTGCCATCGTCCGGAGAATTGGCTCGGTAAACGTGTGCGGCGTCGCCGAGACGCCGATCAGAGCGGTGGGCCTGAAGGTCTGCACGACGGTCAATAGATCGGGGATCAGGGGGAGATCATGGGCATAGGGGAGCTTGTGCGGCTGGAGATCGGTCCGCCTGCTGGTCACCAGACCGCGCGAGTCGACGAAGGCGATCCGCTGGCGAGCTGTCTCAGCAGTCAGCCCCTCCTCCATCATCGCGAGCACGATGAGATTCGCGATCCCGATGGCGGCGGCCCCCGCGCCGAAGAAGAGGAGGCGCTGGTCGCGGAGTGGCGACCCGGTGAGCCGCACGGCGGAATGGAGACCGGCCAGCGTCACCGCCGCCGTCCCCTGGATATCGTCGTTGAAGGTGCAGACGCGGTCGCGGTACCGGTCGAGGAGGGTGATCGCATTCTCGGTCGCGAAGTCCTCGAACTGGATCAGCGAGCCGGGGAATACCTCCTGGACCGCGGTCACGAATTCCTCGACCAGGGCGGCGTACTCCGGGCCGCGGAGCCTCGGCTCTGCCAAGCCGACATACAGTGGATCCGCGCGAAGCTCGGCATTGTCGGTGCCGACATCGAGCATGACCGGAAGGCAGTGGCGGGGGTTGACTCCAGCACAAGCGGTGTAGAGCGACAGTTTGCCGATTGGGATACCCATCCCGTTGGCACCGAGGTCACCCAGACCCAGGATCCGCTCGCCGTCCGTCACCACGATCACGGACACCGTCGGGGAGGGCCAGTTCCGCAGGATCTCGCGGATCCGACCCCGATCCTTCGCGCACAGGTAGAGCCCGCGGGGCCGCATGTAGATGTGCGAAAAACGACGGCAGGCCTCCCCCACCGTCGGGGTGTAGAGGATCGGCAGCATCTCCTCGACGTGGTCCATCACGGTGCGGTAGAACAGCGGCTCATTGCGATCCTGCAACGCCGCGAGCATCACGTACCGTTCCAGGTCGGTCCCGGCCCCGCGGACGTTTTGGAGGATTCGGGCCGCTTGTTCCGGCTGGGTCATCACCCGGGGCGGCAGGAGGCCGCGGAGTCCGAGCTGGTCCCGCTCGGCCTCGGAAAAGGCGGTGCCCTTGTTGAGGGTGGGGTCGCGCAGCAGGTCGATCCCGGTGCGGGACGGTTTGTTTGAGGCCCGGCGAGTCATGGCAGTGGTATCTCCTCGGTCAGTCGATTCCGATCCGGACGGGACGCGCCAGCTGACCCAAAAGGCCCTCCGCCGCGACCAGGTACTCCGCAATGTCGAACTGCTCGGGATCGATCATCGATTGGACCGCGCAGCCCTTGATGAAACTGACCGCCACGGCAGCGAGTCCGTCGGGAGTGACCCCGGGGAAGCGCTCCGGTTCGGCGATCAACGCCTCTTCGGCCATGGGACGGAAGGCTTCCCGATAGCGGGCGAGCTCGGCCCGCATCTTCGCCGCGACACCGGCGTGGCGGGTGCCCATCGCCCAGAACTCGAAGAACACCCGGATCCGCTGCGGCTCGCTGGAGAGGCGATTCATCTCCTGGCGCAGCAAGGCGAGCAAGCGTTCCAGGGGGGCCCGGTAGCGACGAATCTCGGGGCTGATCCGGAGCACGGTCGTCGTCTCGAGCACCCAGTCCAGCAATGTGATGATCAGGCGTTCTTTCGACTTGAAATGAAATAACACCAGCCCGCTGCTGAGGCCGGCCTTCGCCGCCACCTGCCGCACGGTCAGGCCGTCGAGACCGCGGCGAGCGGCGATCTCATAGGCGGCCTTGATGATCTGATCTCGGCGGGTCTTTTCCGACGCCTTACGCCCCGGCATGGCGCTCCCTCCTCATCGGGCGGTCGCTCCCGCCGTATCCAGGCGCCCCAGGAGCGAAAGCAAGCCGTCCAGAACCGTGAGCGGATGCGGTGGGCAGCCGGGGATCCAGAGATCAACGGGGAGATCCGTCGGCACGCCGTTACCGACCTCCGGGCTACCGCGGAACGGGCCACCGTTGATCGCGCACGCCCCGACGGCAATGACCAGGCGCGGCTCTGGCGTGGCCTCGTAGGTGCGGTACACCGCGTCCCGCATGTTCTGGCTGATGGCCCCGGTGATCACCAGGCCGTCGGCATGACGGGGTGACGCCACGAACTGGATGCCGAACCGCGCCATGTCGAAGACCACGTTGCTCAGGGCCACCAGCTCCGCCTCGCACCCATTGCAGCTCCCGGCGGCAACCGAGCGCAGCCGGAGCGAGCGCCCGAAGAGCTTGCGGGACCTGAGCTCCAGTGCCTGCACCGCCGGGAGTTCGCCGGTCGGGCTCACCAAACCGGCCCGCTCCCGGGCGGCGAGTCGGTGATCGGTGGTGTAGGTGATGACCCCTTCCGGGCAGCTCGACGCCTCCTCCGGCGAGAACAGACACGCTCCCAGGTCTAACGCCGCCCGGCCATCGGGTCCGATGGCCAGCAGCGAGGAGGGCATGTGCTCGCGACACTCCTGACAACTCGGGAGGCAGCGATGGTGATCGATGGTCGGCCGCCCGCGAAAGCGCTCGGGGAAGTCGGTCGCGCCGCGCGGAAAGGGGGAGGTCCGGGTCCCCTGCGCCAAGCGGGTTCGGATGAAGTCAAGCATCAGAGATCATGCCCCGCGTACGAGAGATTGAAGCTCTTATTGCACAGCGGAAAGTCCGAGATCTGGTTGCCCGGCATCGCGGCGGCGACAGCACTCCAATTGTGAAACGATGGATCGACCACTTTGTACCGGCGAATCCGCCCGGTGTCGTCGGTCAGGACGACGTGCGCGATTTCCCCCCGCCAGCCTTCCTCCAGAGCCACGACCATTTCGCCGGGCCGGAGCGGCCCGCACTCGACCAGCAGGCCGCCCCGCGGAAGGGCTGCCATCTGGTCGATGACAAACTCGAGCGACCGCTGGATCTCCAGCCAGCGGACCAGGGCGCGAGCTAGCACATCGCCGGCCCACGCGGTTGCCACCGGGATGTGGGCGAAGCGGAACACACCGTAGGGGTGGTCGTGGCGTACATCGCGCGGGACCTCGCACGCCCGGGCCGCCACACCGACGATGCCGAGCTCGAGACAGGTCTGTCGGGGAAGTACGCCGACGCCCTCGAGCCTGGCTTGCACCGAGGCGTTCTTGAGCATCAGATGGGCCACCGGCCGCAGCTCCCCCTCGAGCGCATGGAGCCGGTCCCGCATCTCGGCGGCCATGGCTTCCGGAATGTCGAACAGTACGCCGCCCGGGCGGATCAGCCCCCGCCCGTACCGATTGCCGGAGAGCGTCATCAGCAGGTTCAGACACTCACCCCGTAAGCGCCCGAAATAGGAGGCGGCCGGCTGATACGCGATATCTCCGGCGATCGCACCGAGGTCGCCGATGTGGTTGGCCAGGCGCTCCAGCTCCAGCGCGATTCCCCGGATCGTCTGGGCTCGCGGAGTCTTCCGGCTCCGGGCCAGCGCCTCGAGAGCGCCACAGAACGCGCTGGCATGGCCGATCACCGTATCGCCCGCGATCGACTCCGCGACCAGCACAGACGCGGCCCGATCGCGGGTCTCCAGCAACCGCTCGACTCCGCGATGCTGATAGCCGAGCATGATTTCGAGAAACAGCACATCCTCGCCATGCGCCTGAAATCGGAAGTGCCCCGGCTCGATGATCCCGGCATGCACCGGCCCGACGGCCACCTCATGCACTTCATCTCCCTGAACCTGAAAGAAGGGGTAGCGCTCCCGATCGAAGGCACCGGTCGGCCGCGCCAGGCCGGCATGGTCGGGCAGGTGCCGCCGGACCGGCTTGAGCCATGGATGCCCTTCCGGAACGATCTGGCACTGCTCCGCGATCTCCCGCTCGAACAAGTGCGCTTCCGGGCATTCGGGAGTGAGGGCCGGGTAGGATCCGTGCACCAGCGTGGAGAGCGCACCGAGTTGCCCCCGCTCGTCCTGCGCGAGGACGGCGAGGAGCCGGGTCTGGCCGGCCGGCTCCGGCGATCCGAAATAGGCGACCAACCGCCAGCCGTCCCGAACCGCCTGGATCACGGCCTCGCGGAACCGCGGCAGTGGCTCCAGCGGCACGGCGCTCAGCGGAATCGCGCGGCGATTGCGAAGGCCCAGCGCATCGAAGCCCGTCATGGCGCCACCCCGCCCAGGCCTCGAGCCGCCTCCGTCAGCACGCGCTGCAGCGGCGGCGGGATATACATCCCGAGCACCAGGACCGCGACGAGCAGGGCGATCGGACCCGCCACCAGGAGCAGGTTCTCGCGCACTGCCGGGGCCTCGGTCTCCGGTGGGCGATAGATCACCTCGAGCACCACGGCCGCCATCCCCACGAAGATGAGCGCGAGCAAGGCGATCATGGCTATGGCCACCCAGGGGTGGCCCTGCCCGATGGCGGCGTTCAGGATGGTGAACTCGCTCAGGAAGAGGCCGAACGGAGGCGAGCCGGTCACGGCAAACAGGCCGAGCAAGAGGAGCACACCGGAGACTGGGAGCCGGCGCAGGATACCGCGGGCTGCGTCCGAGGTGGCCGACCCCGTCACCAACACGATGTTCCCCACGGCGAGGAACATGATGCCCTTGGTGAGCCCGTTGTTCAGCAGGTGAAGCACCGTGCCATAGCGGCCGACGCCGCCCAATCCCAGCCCGAGCACGAGGATCCCCATGTGTTCCACGCTGGAGTACGCCAGGAGCCGCTTCAGGTCCGTCTGCCCGATCATGAATGCCGCGGCGACCACCAGGGAGATCAGGCCGAAGCCGAGCAGGATCGGCTGGACGAACGAGTCGTACCCCGCGGCAACGGTGACTTGGGTGATCCGGGCGACCCCCAGGAAGGCACAGCTCGTCAACGCGCCGGCCATGAGGCCACCGACCAGACTGGGCGCCTCGCCGTAGGTGTCGGGCTTCCAGGCGTGGAGCGGAGCCAGGCCCATCTTGGTGCCGTATCCCACCAGGAGGAAGATGAACGCGGCGCGGAGGAGCGCGGGCTGCAGACTGCCGCTGCCGGCGATCAGGTCTTCCAGGATGAGCGGGCGGCCTTGCGTCTGAGCGGCGGCGAGAAAGAAGGTGCCGAACAGGGCCAGCGCGATCCCCACGGATGAGAGCACCAGGTACTTCCACACCGCCTCCAGCGACCGCCGGTCGTGTCGATGGTACACCAGCGGCGCCAGCGCGAGCGTGGTCGTCTCCATCCCTACCCAGACCAACGCCAGGTGGTGGCTGATCGCGACCAGCGTGGCAGCAGCGAGGAACGCGAGAAGACAGCTGACGAAGACCGGTCCCCCCCGGGGGGTCTCCGTCCGCAGGAACCCCACCGCGTAGATAGCCACGACCAGGAACAGCACGCTCACCAGCGTCAGCACCACCAAGCCGAGTGGGTCGACCGCGAGCCAGCCCCCCAGCGCCGGCGCGGCGGGGTGGACCCAGAAGGTTGCCACCACGGTGACGTGCACCAGCGCGGTGCCGACCAGCCAGCCCAGCCGAAACCGCGGGGACCGCTGAGCGTACGCGGCGGCCGATGCGAGGACCGGAAGCCCGACCAGGAGGAAGAGCGGCATCAGTCCTTCAACTCGGTCAGGCGGGTGGAGTCGAGGGAGTCGAACTCGCGATTGATGTGGAAGACCACGATACCCATGATGAACACGCCGACGAAGATGTCGAGCAGCACCCCGAGTTCGACCAGGAAGGGAACCCGTTCCACCTGACTCAAACCGAAGACGTAGATCCCATTCTCGAGGATCAAGTAGCCCACCACCTGGGTCAGAGCCTTGCTGCGGGTGGTCAGGACCAGCAGGCCCACGATCACCGTGGAGAGCGCGACAGGGACCAGGAGCGCGCTGTCCGATTCGGGCAGGGGAATCCGCTCCGCGATGCCGAACGAGAGCGCGACCGCGAGGGCGCCGAGGGCGAGGGAGGCGGTGAAGCCGATCAGGGGCTCGACCTCACGCCGGACCGATGCCTCGCGAATCGCCCAGTTGAGAAAAGTCGGGAGGAGGATCGCCTTCACCAGGAACGTGCCGGCCGCCAGTCCGATGATGTGGAGGGACCATCCGGGGTGCAGAGCGATCGGGAGCGCCGCGAGCAGCCCGCCCTGAATCGCGGTCGCGCGAATCGTGGCACTGAGGCGGGTGGTGCCCAGCACCCAGAAGTTGGTGAGCACCACGCAGAGCAGGAGCAGTTCATGCAGACCGGACATGGATCACCGGAGCAGGAGGATGACGCCGAAGGTGGCGAGGGCGGAGGCCGCCACCAGGAACTGGGGCACCCGATTCATCCGGAGTCGGGCCATGCTGGCTTCCACGACACCCACCCCGACGGCGACCAGACCCAACCCCCCGACCAGCACCAGCACCGCCAGCCATCCGGGGAACTCGCCTCTGGGAACCAGGAGGCTGATGACCAGCCCGCCGAACAGGGCCAATTTCACGGCGTTGCCGAAGAGGATCAGGGCCAATTCCGGCCCGCTGTGATCCAGGACGATGACCTCGTGGATCATCGTGAGTTCCAGATGCGTGGCCGGGTCGTCGACCGGCACCCGGGAGGTCTCCGCGAGCGTCAGCATGAACAGGCTGCCCGCCGCCAGACTCAGCGAGGGAGCGGCGGTCGTCCACACACCCGCGAGCCGCTCCCCGAGCATTCCCGCGAGGGAGAACTCGCCGGTGGCGAGCAACGGCACCGTGAGACCCAGGAACAGGGCCGGCTCGGCGAACGTGGACACGGTCACCTCGCGGCTCGCTCCCATTCCCTCGAAGCTGGAGCCGGTGTCCAAACCGGCGAGCACCAGCGCGAAACGACCCAATCCCAGCAGGCCGGCGAAGGCGACCAGATCCCCGCTGAAGCTGAGCAGTGCAGTGTGGCCATCGAGGGGGAGTAGCGTCGCCGCGACCAGGACGCTCGCGACGGTGATGATCGGCCCCAGGCGGAACACCGGGGTCGTGGTTCGGCTGTAGACGACATTCTTCCGAATCAGCTTCGCGAGGTCGGCGTAGAGCTGAAGGACCGGGGCTCCCCGGCGCCCCGTGAGGAACGCCCGGGTCCGAGTCGCAATGCCCGGCAACGCGGGCGCCACGGCCAGGACCACGATCAGGGCGAGGAGAGGTCCGAGCGTCATACCGCTCCCTTCCACTGCATCAGGTAGTAGAGCAGGACCAGCAGCGTGGCGACCACCGACAGGAGGTACCAGCGGATCCGTCCGCCCTGCCAGTGTCGCAGTCGCTGGCTTAGGCCCTCGAGCCCCCGCCAGGTCGGCAAGACGGCTCGGTCTTGGACTAGATCCATGGGATGGGAGTGAAAAGCGGTTGCCTCGCGCGCTTGAGGAACCCCTGCGAGGGCTCCGAAGGCGGCCAGGAGCGGTGCGGCGAAGGAGGAGGCGCTGTATTGCATTCGAGGGGACAGCCGCAGCCCCCCGCAAGCCCAGGTCTCGTCCAGAGCGGCCTTCCTCGCGTACCGCAGGCGACTGCGCAGCCAGCTCAGGGCGGCGATCGCGAGAATGACACCGAGCGCCACCGAGGCAATGCGCGGTGCGGCGTCTGCCCATCCGTCCGGCGGGCTCGCGGTCACCTGCATCACACTCTCCGCGACCCGCCGAGCCGGGTCGAGGACCAGCATCGGAAGGACGCCAATGGCGATACAGGCCGCTGCGAGCCCCAGCATTGGCACCACCATGCCGGCGCCGGGCTCCCTCACCTCGAGCCCGCTGGGCACCGGCCCTCGCGCCTGACCGAGGAATAGGACGCCGTCCAGTTTGCTGAAACACGTCAAGGCGAGGCCGCCAATCAGCGCCAAGGCCGCCGCCCCGACGATGACGAACCGGAGAGCCTCGGGAGCCCCCGCCGCGCTGAACAGTCCGCCGAAAACCAGCCATTCGCTCACGAAGCCGTTGAGCGGCGGCAGACCCACGATGGCCACTGAGCCGATCCCAAAAGCCAGCGCCGTCAGCGGCATCCGACGGCCCAGGCCTCCCAGCCGGTCGATGACTCGGGTGCCCGTGGCTCGCACCACTGCGCCCGCTCCCAGGAACAGCAGGCTCTTGAACAGCGCGTGGTTCAGTGAGTGCAGTACCGCGCCCGCGAAGCCCAGCACGGCCACCACCGGATGGTGGTAGCTCACCCCCAGTACGCCGACCCCCATGCCCAGCAGGATGATCCCGATGTTTTCCACGCTGTGGTACGCGAGCAGCCGTTTGAGGTCGTGCTGGCCCAAGGCCCACAGCACGCCCAGCACGCCGGAGACCACCCCGAGGCCGAAGAGCGTCCACCCGAACCAGAGCGGCGCCGGCCCCAGCAGGCCGATGATCCGGAGCAGGCCGTAGATCCCCACCTTGAGCATCACTCCAGAGAGCACCGCGGACACGTGGGAGGGCGCCGCGGCGTGGGCTCCGGGCAGCCAGAAGTGCAACGGCACTGCACCGGCCTTGAGCCCGAACCCGAGGAGCGCGAGGCCGAAGGCGAGGGTCCGCGGGGTGCTGGCGACCTGGCTTCCCGCGGCGAAGTCGGCGAAGGTGCGCCCCTCGGTCGTGGTACTCATCGCCGCAAACATGCCGATCAAGGCGAGCGTGCTCACGTGGGTGAGGACCACATAGATCAAGCCCGCCCGGCGGGCTTCGAGCTGCTCGCTCTCGAACACGACGAGCAGGTACGCGCTCAGCGCCATCACCTCCCACGAGGCGAGGAACGCGATCATCGACTGGGAGGTCACGACCCCGATCAGAGCCGCCAGGAGCGCCGCGAACAGCGCGTGCGCCAGGGCGACGTTGCGGTGCCCCCGTTCGGCAGCGAGATAGGCGGTACCGAATACGCCCGCGGCCGGCCCGGCGAGGCAAATGGCCAAAAGGAACCACGCCGCGAGCGGGTCGAGAGCGAAGGCCCACGGGCCGCCGGGAAGCGACCCGGAGAACGAGGCCGTCGAGGCTGGGTTACCCCCAAGGGTCTCGATGGCCGGGACCAGTCCCAGGGCTCCGCCCGTCAGGAGCAGGGTGGCGTAGAGCCGGTCGGCCAGGCGGGCCCAGCGCCGAAGGAGCACGGCTGCGGCGCCGGCCGACAGGATGAGGGCTGCCCCCCAAAGGACGCTCCTCACGGGTGACGCGCGATGGCGGCGAAGAGCGCGCCCAGAAGGAAGAGAACGGTCAACACCATGTACTGGAGGTATCGGGTGACTCGGCCCTGTTGCAGCGGACGCAAGGCTGCGGCGGCGGCTCGAGCCCGACCCCAGAGCGGGCGCACCAGGTTGGCGAGGACTCGGTCTCCGGGATCGGTGGTCAATGAGCTGGCGGTGCGCTCGACTCGGGGCGCTGCGATCGCGCCGAAGGCGTGCAGGGTGAGCGCGCTGAAGGACGACGCGGTGTATTGCATGCGGACCCCGGGTCGCGCATAGGCACACCCCCACGTCGGGCCCGGTGCCGGTACCTGCCATCGCCCCATGCGCCGGCGGAGGAACCAGGTCGCGGCCGCCAGCGCAGCCAGCAGCGCGGCGACCGCGCTCACGCTGGGGAGGGCCCGATCGAGGAGGGCGGCGGCCTCGCCGGTCGTCGAGACAGAGTCTCCCACGATGGTTTGCACGACGGTCGCGGCGGGGTGTAGCGCGAGCGCCGGGTAGACGCCCAGCCCAAGGCAGAGGAGAACCAGCGCCATCATTGGGGAGACGAGACCCAGCTCATCGCGGGCGCTGAACTCCCGGCCCCGCGGTTGTCCCAGGAAGACGCCGGCGGTGACCCGGCTGAAGCATGCCAGCGCCAGCGCGCCAATCAGGCCGAGGCCGGCAAATCCGAGAAGAAGGAGGGGCAGGAGCCCGGGACCCTGCGCCCCGTGGAGCAGTCCCTGCGCGGCCACCCACTCGCTCACGAAGCCGTTGAGTGGCGGTAGGCCGACGATGGACAGTGAGCCGACGCCGAACGCCACGGCAGTCAGTGGCATCCGGCGGCCCAGCCCGCCCATCTGGTCGATGGCCCGCGTTCCGGTAATCCGGACCACCGCCCCCGCGCCCATGAACAACAGGCTCTTGAACAGGGCGTGGTTCAACGTGTGCAGGACCGCCCCGGTGAAGCCCAGGATCGCCACCACCGGCTGCCCGTAGGCCACTCCCAGCACACCGACGCCCATGCTCAGCAGGACGATCCCGATGTTTTCGACGCTGCTGTAGGCGAGAACCCGCTTGAAATCCTGCTGGCTCAGCGCCCACAGCACGCCGAGGATTCCCGAGGCCAGTCCGAGTCCGAAGAGGCTCCAGCCGAACCATGGCGGTGGGGCGCCGAGCAGACTGATCACGCGGAGCAGGCCATAGATTCCCATTTTGAGCATGACGCCGGACAGCAGAGCAGAGACATGGGAAGGCGCCACCGCGTGGGCGCCCGGGAGCCAGAAGTGGAGTGGGACGAGGCCCGCCTTCACGCCGAAGCCCGCCAGAGCGAGCAGCAATACGACGGCGCCCCCCCAGGGTAAGGCCGGGACGGCAGCGGCGAAGGATTGAAACGTGAAATCCGACTGGGTCCGCCCCCAGACCAGGAACATGCCGATCAGCGCCAGCGTCCCAGTGTGGGTCAGGACGAGATAAATCAGCCCCGCCCGCCGGACCTCGCTCTGGCCCCCGTCGAACATGATGAGGAAGTAGGCGCTGACGGCCATGATCTCCCACGCGAGCAGGAAGAGCACAGCGGCCTGTGCCACGATGACGCCGATCATGGCGGCCAGAAGCAAGGCGAGCAGGGCGTGAGCCATCGCCACTGGCCGATGGCCGCGCTCGGGCGCGAGGTAGCGGACGCCGTAGACCGTCGCGGCCGCGCCCGTGACGCCCAGGAGGACCAAAAACCAGGCGGCGAGTGGATCGACGACCACCGACCAGGCCCCACCCGGCACCGCCGGCTGCCATGACGCCGTGATCGGCGCCCCGCCCAGCAGCACCTCCGCTCCGGCCGCGGAGCAGACCGCGAGACCCGAGACGACCAGAGCACTCATGGCGAGATCGGCCCACCGTGGTGCTCGGGCGAGGACGAGGCTGGCTACTCCGCCGAGGAGCACCAGGCCTACGCCGGTCGCCAGGACGACCGGACTCATCGAGCGCCGGGTTTCGGAGTGGAGAATTGGCCCGTGGTTCGCTGCTCGACCTCCCGGACCTTCTGGAGGATCAGCTCAGGAGGAGCGCGATCCTGCAGCAGCTGGCGCAGCCCCGAATCCCGCAGCACGAAGGCGAGCTGGGCGAGCACCCGTAGATGCGCCGGGATACTCGGACTGACCACCAGGAAGACCGCATGAACCGGTTTGCCGTCGATCGCCCCGAACTCCACCGGCCGACGCAGCAGGCAGAGGGTTACGAATGGCTGGTCCACGTGCAGCAGGATCGGATTGCGCACGTGCGGAATGGCGATCCCGTCGCCGATGCCGGTCGATCCCATCGCCTCGCGTGCGTCGAGTACGGTAAGCAGGAAATCGCGATCCACCTCGGGCGAGAGTGGGAGCCGCTTGACGATGGCCGCCAGGACGGCGCTCTTGTCCTCCCCTTCGACTTTCAGGTGGATCCCGCCTGTCTCGAGCAGCTGGGAGATCGGCGGCACCTCCTCCGGCGACCGGCGGGCCTCCTCCAGGAGGCTCCGGGAGGCCGGTACCCCATGTTCCACTGCCCACTCCCACACTTCGATGGCGTTGAGATGGAGGCGTTCGTTGACCCGGTGCACCGGTAGACCGCGATCCTTGATCCAGCGACGGAGCGTCGATTCGTTGACGTTCAGGTAGGTGGCGGCTTGACGCAGAGTGATTTGCATGAGTTCAAGAAGATGCCGACGCTGGGTTGGCGCGGAGACCGACCTGAAGACCGCGACTCAGCGGCCGGACGCTGGTCCGCTCCGACCACTGGAGCCGTTTTGGAAATGGGATCAGGGTCAGGAAGTCCGGAGAGAGGGATGGGCGTTCATGTTGAACCAGCGTTCAACGTAGGGAGGGCGCCAACTCCTGTCAACTCTCAGGAGGCAATCGACGGGGAAGGGGAAACGGGAGCGGCGAATCGGGCAGGGGAGTGAGGAGATCCCCATTTCCTTATACTGCGTCTCTTCCCGTTCCCTGTTCCCTGTTCCCTGCTTACTCTTTCATCACCTTCCCATGACTTCCCCCCAGTCTCCCCAGTCCCTCCCCGATTCCTGGTCGGCGGTCGCGAGGGCGTATCTCCAGCACATCGTTCCCGGCTTCAAACCGGGAGCGGAGGCGCTCTGCCGCTATGCCAGCATCAAGCAGGGGGACCGGGTGCTCGACATCGCCTGCGGGCCCGGCACCGCCAGCTTCGCCGCGCTCGACATGGGCGCCGAGGTGACTGGTATCGACAGCGCCAAGGGGATGGTGGATCTGGCCAATGAACAGACCCGCTCCAAGAAGGGCTCCATCACCTTCCTCGAGGGCGATCTCCAGAAGCTTCCCGTCCCCGACGCCTCCTTCGACGTGGTGATCTCGAGCTTCGGGGTGGTCTTTGCCCCGGCGCCGCGGCACGCGGTGACGGAGATCAATCGGGTCCTGGTTCCAGGGGGACGGTTCGCCTTCCTGGCCTGGCCCCGCACCGGTGCCATCGGCCGCTACTACGACGCGCTCGACAAACACGTGCCGCCGGCGGAGGGGCCCGATCCCCATCGCTGGGCCGATCTCGATCAGGTGAAGAACTGGCTGGGTGATGCTTTTGGGCCCCTGGCTTCGACTACGGTTGAGTTGCCCTTCACCGCTAAGAGCGCCGAGGCGGCCTGGCAGACTCTCCGGAGCTCGATGGGGCGGGTGGCGCTGGCCTACGGGGCCATGACTCCCGAGAAGAAGACTGCCATCGACAAGGAGATGACCGACTTCTTCAAGGGCTACAAGCAGCCGAACGGCGCGATTCGCTGGCCCCGCAAGGCGATCATGATCCGCGCCACGAAAAAGGCCGGCAGAGCCGCCTCGGCCGGTGGCGGCGAAATTTCCAAGAGCCTGGTGGCCATTCTGGCGGGTTTGCTCAGTGGGGCCCTCCTCACCCGAGGCATCGCCGGGCTCGCCAGCATCTTGCAGGACCCCAAGCCTGCCCCGCTCAGTACCGCCTATCTGATCGCGGGATTGGTGGGGGCTCTTGTGGGAGGCGGGGTCGGTGGCTGGATCGCGGCCCGGCTCGCCCCCAACAAGCCATGGTATCATCTCGGCGGCCTCGCGGTACTGATGGCCATCCTGAGCCCCCCCACCCGTTCGAGTGACTACCTGGCTACCGGCGGGCCGCATTGGGCGCTGGCGGGGGCGGTGATTGTGGGTGTCGTGGTAGGCGGTGTGGTGCAGCTGGGACTGGGCGGGCTGAGGAAGGGGAAAGGCGAGGGGGGAGAGAAGGGGAAGGGGGAAAAGGGAAAGGGGAAGTAGAGGGGCTTGGGGGAGTGATGAATGGAGGAATCGCCGAATGCCGAGTGCCGATTGCCGATTGGAGCCACTCAGGACTCAGGACACGGGAGTCAGTCCTTCACTCAGTCCTCAGTCCTCAGTCCTCAGTCCTCAATTCCTTCCCAGAGCCTGGCGAGTCGTACTGGCTACCGCGCTGGCCATCCACCTTCAGGCTCTACCAGCCGCGGCGCAGGTTCCCGGCGCCAATGACCCTGGGGCCTGCACCCTGATCGCTCCCGGCGAGGCCGAGGCGGCGTTGGGGAGCAAGGTGGTGGATGTTCAGCACAGCGACGTGCTCTACACCAAAGGCTCGGCCAACGACCACGACGGGACCCTGCACCTCTGCGTGTACACGGTTGGCACCGCGAGCTTCCGGCTGGCCTACTCCACGAGTCCCGTGACTCCCGCCGGCAAGCAGGCCAACAACGCTAGCAACGCCTCCACTCAGCAGCGGATGCGGGACCAGGGTTGGAAACTCAGTGCTCAGCAGATCGGCGAGATCAAGTGCTGGACCGCGGTGGCGCCCAAGGAATTGATCACCAAGAACGCCGGCCGCACCCAGTGCGACGGGGAGAAGGGCGCCTACTTCGTGACCCTGGTGATTACCGTCCCCGATCCCAAGGCCCTGGTTTCCATGGAGACGACCAGCAAGCTGGTGCAGCTGGCGGTTCCACGCCTGCCCAATTCGAACTAGGGAGTAAGGGGGTACTAAGTCCTGGAGTCCTGGGCCCTGAGAAGTTTTGTCCTCTCAGGACTCAGAACTCAGGGCTTTCTAGTAGGGCTTGTTGTGAAAGGCGTTGATTCGCTGCGGCAGGTCGCCCGGCTCGGTGGCGACCACCTTGCCGGTGGGTGAGATGTAGATCCGCACACTGGGCGCGCCCGGAATGCTGGTCGGCCCAAAGGCGAACTGCCAGACCTTATTCCGCTGCCCTGACCCCTCCCACAAGAACGCGGTATGCTGGGTTCCCATCTGCGGTGGTGGCGCACCCAGGAAGATGCCCAGATTGTAATACGCAGCAGCCCAAGAAGCTCCGCTCACCAACGCGGCGCCCAGGGCCAGCCAAAAAGTCAGCCAGATCAGGCGTGCCATGCGGCCTCCCAATGGTGGTCGTTACAGTCCCATTTTGGCAGGCAGGAGTTGTGCCAAGGAGGGACACTCGGCACCAAACCACTGGGTACGAGGCGTTAGGCACTCGGCACTCGGCTTTAGGGGAACGGAACACCCGCACCTTGCGCGGCTTCTAGTGCCGAGTGCCTACCCTAAACGCCGAGTGCCTAGTGCCACTTCCACCACCCTCATCTCCCCAGCCTATAACTCACCTTCACCAGGAACACATCGGTCGAGGGCGCCTTCAGCATCGACGAGAAATCCCGGCCGAATTGGAAGTCGCCGGCGGTGCCGCTGCCGCTCTGGTTGTGGGTCCAGACCAGGAAGATCGTGGAGGCTGGGCGGTACTCCCAACGGAGCACCAGGTTACCGCGGAGGGAGAGCGAGCTGAAGTCGGGGTTACTAAAGGTGAATGAAGGCGCGGGGCCGCCGGCATCGGGATCCACCGCGTAGTCGGTTACCATCCCGGTCGAATCGGTGGTCGGGGTGATGGTCCCCATGTCCTGTCCGTACTTGCTCTTGGTCCAGTTGCGCGGCTCCTTGAATTCCATGTAGTCGTAGTACCGCCCGGTCGCGATGAAGGGCTGAGCGAAGAGCGCCAGGCTCAGGTTCGGCGTGAAGGTGACGTTGAGCCGGGTGTTCATCGAGAAGGTGGTCTGGTCGATGTAGGCGAAGACGTAGCGGTTCCCGTAGAACAGGGTAGCCGTGGGATCGGGTTGCGTGGTGACGTACTGCAGGAAGCGGCGGCCCTGATCGAGGCTCGGCCCCACGCTGAACGAGACGTTCGAGGCGGGTTTCACCAGCGCACTGAGGCTCAGGTAGAGCTCGTGCGCCGGATCGTCGTGTCGCACCGTGTACTCGGTGTTGGCGCTCAAGACCAGGCGCTTCCGGGAATCGGTCGCCAGGTAAACCATGAAGTCGCTGATCCCGTTCTTCTGGACCACCGGACCGCCTCGGAGCAGCCGGTCCTCGTAGAGCGTCGGCCGGTGCAGCGCGAAGGTCTGGAAGCTCCAGAAGTTGGGGAAGTCGATGCTGACGTTGGCCTGCATCTGCGTGTCGTTACGATCGCCCTCGTAGTTGTACTGCGCCTGCCCCCCCACCAGCAGGAAAATGTCACGGTAATGCCTCGTGGGTTTGGTCCACTGCCGCGCGATGTTGGCGCTCATCCAGACGTAGTCGGCGCGGTCGAGGAAGGCGAGGTCGTTCATCTCGAAGCCGGGGCTCCGGAAGTTGGTCTCCACTTCACCCAGCCAGTTGCCGTTGTCTTTGGCCAGCCGCAGATACCCACCGTAGCCCTTCATCGAGGTCGCGGTGCTGTCGAACCTGGTCGTGAACAAACCGTCCTTCACCGGGCCACGGTCGGGCCGCTGGAAGTAGTGGGCGCTGGTCTGCTGAGTCCCGGCGATCGCGGTGGCGCCGCCGGAGACGCTGGACAGGGCCAGGCTGCCCATGAACGAGTACTCGCGCCGGTGCCAGGCGTGGAAGAAATCGAAGCCTACCACTTCCGCGTGGGTATGCAGCGAGTCGCTGAGCAGCGTGTCGTTCAGGTCGCGGATGGTCGAAGTCACGATCGCGCCGATCGTGGTGGCGCCCTGCGAGAGATCCTTCCGCACCCGGCCGACGAAGTAGTTGGCGAGCGCCTCGGTCGGCTGCGTCAGCGTCGGGGCCCCACCCGTGCTGATGACCCGCGCCTGTTCCTCCGCCGTCACCGCATCCAGGATGCCCAGGGTGGCGCCACCGGCCGTGCGGCCGGTCAGCTTGGCCGCGCCATAGATCGTGGTGTTGTCGGGGACGTCGGTGTAGAGGGAGTTATTGGTGAGGTAGTCGTTGAGCTGGGGGACTCGCCCGATCCGGCGGCTGTAGAACGGACTGAGCGAGGAGACGTTGCTACAGAAGTAACAGTTGAATCCCCCGAAGTCGAAGGCGTTGGAACCCGCCACGAAGAACGGTCGCTTCTCCGGGAAGAAGGTCTCGAACGCCGACAGGTTGACTACCGCCGGATCGACCTCGACCTGCCCGAAGTCGGGATTCACGGTCCCGTCGAGCGTGAGGTTGGGGGTGACGTGGTAGCGGAAGTCGCCCCCGACCTGGGCGCTGCCATAGCTGGTCTGGTTGAACGGGTCTCCCGGCTCCTTGGGGACCATCGAGCCCTGGGCGAGGGCATAGGGATAAAGCTCGAGTCGGGCTGTATGCGGGTCTCCCAGCTCCAGTCCCTCGACGTGCCCGTAGCGCGAGGCACCGCCGCTTTCGTTCCGGTGCCAGAAGGCCCAATCGTCCCGCTCGTGCAGCCGGTCGATTACCCGCTCGATCTGGAGACCCCAGGTCTGGTTGCTCCGCGCGAACCGCAGCTGGGAGAGAGGGATCTTGATCTCGACCGTCCAACCCAGCGAATCGATCCGGGCCTTGGCCTCCCAGATCGGGTCCCAGGAGCCGTCCAGATTGCTGCCACCCTCGCCCAGCGCGTCACCCCGAACTCCGGAGGGCGCCACTTCGAAGACTGCTCGGCCCCGGTGATCGTGATAGGTATCAAAGGTAAGGATCAGTTTGTCGCAGGTGATCTGGCTGCTGCCGTTATCGAGGTCGAGCATGTCGTCCCGCCGAGCCAGGCGAGAGTGGACTCCCTTGGCGCCCTTGGAATCGTACATCCGGGCCCCGACGTAGATCGCGCCCTCGTCATAGAGGATGCGGACCTCGGTCTTCTCCCTGGCCGGCTCGCCTTCCGCCGGGATGGTCTGGGTGAAACGCTCCGCCGCCTCCGCCTCCTGCCAGACCGATTCGTCCAGCCGGCCGTCGATATCCATCGGCGTAACCAGGTGATAAGCGTGGACCACAGGTGGGGTGGTGGGATGAACGGACGCGGTGCCTTCAGCCTGGGCCCGGACCGGAGTTCGGGTTGCCAGAGTCAAGCAGGCACCGGTGAGGGCCGACCATAAAACCCGGCGGGGCAGGGGCGCGCGAGCGTCAACCGCTGTCATGAAGGCCCGCTGGGTTGAAGGTTCCGGGGAATTGACTCACCTCTAGACGGGGGAAGCGAAAGAAGGGTTGCAGGGTGGGGTGGCTGGGGTAGGTTCCCGGTGGTCTATGTAGCAGGGACCTGGGACCGGGGACCAAGCCAGTGCAATTCGTCCCAGACGTTCCCGTTCCCAGTTCCCCCATTGGCAATCGGCACTGGGCACTCGGCACTTGGCAGTCACCAATCCATTCCTCATTTCCCCATTCCCTCATTCCCTGATTCCCCCATTCCCATGACCCCCCAGGACCTCGAACCGATCGTCACCGTCGCGCTGATGGCTGCCCAGGCCGATGGGACGACTGCCCCTGAAGAACTGGCTCGACTCAAGGCCGCCGTGACTCGGCTCGGCATCCCCGATCCCGAGGCCCTGGTGCAACGCCTGGCCTCTGACAAGCACGCCATCGGCGACATCACCGGCCGCCTCACCAGCGACGAGGCTCGGCGCCTGGCCTATCAGACCGCGCTGGTGGTGGTGATGGCCGACGGGTTCGCCAATCCGGCCGAACAGAAGTTCCTCGCCAGCCTGCGGACCGCACTGGGCCTGACCCCGGTGGCGATAGGTCAGATCGAAGAGAGCGCGGCCTCGATCGCCACGGCGCCGATCACGACCGCCGTGGTTCCCGCCGGTGGCGGCGCTGCCGCCGGCGATGCGGGACTGGACGAGTTGGTTCTCCAGCAGGCGATGCTGACCGGCGCCCTCGAGCTGCTGCCGGAAGGGCTGGCCAACGTCGCGATTCTCCCGCTCCAGCTGCGGATGGTCTATCAGATCGGGCAGCACTACGGGCAGAAGCTCGACATCAACCAGGTGAAGGACCTGGCCGGGACGCTGGGGATCGGGGCCGCCGCCCAGGTGATGGAAGGAGTCGTGCGGAAAATGGTAGGCGGCTTCCTCCTGGGTGGCCTGATTGGCGGCGCGGCCGGCGTTGCCGCCGGAGCAGCGGTGACGTTCTCCGGAACGTATGCCCTGGGCCACGTGGCCAAGCAGTACTACGCCCAGGGCCGAAAGCTCTCCACCGACGATCTCCGCAACCTGTTCGCCCGATTCCGGAGCGACGCCGAGACCATCTGGCCCAAGATTCAGAACCAGGTGCAACAGCAGGCGCGGAATCTGAATCTTCCGAGCGTGATGGGGATGTTGAAGCAGTAGAACGGGAGAATGGGAGAACAGGAGAACGGGAGGGCGGAAAAGGCGGACAAGACGGTCAAGGCGGACGGGGCGGTCAGGGCGGGCCAGTGTCATCCCGAGGGACCCCGACCGAAGGAAGGGGCCCGAGGGATCTCAGAGGGTCGGATGCACTGGAGACTTGAGATTCCCTCGCGGTCCTCGGGACGGGCTCGTCCCTAGGCTCGGGATGACAGGCCTTGCGACCTGCGGCTCGCGACTTGTGACTTGCTGCTTCTGGGGACCTGCTCAGTACCCAGTTACTCAGGCCTGACTCAGGACTCCACTCACTCCCAGTCGCGAATCCTCGTCACTCTCTCCAGTGTCGAGTCACCAAGAAATTCCCCCTTGCGATCTCCCGCACCGTGGTAGATGTTGCGAATCCGGCAGGTCTCCTACCGGTAGTGATGTAGTTCCTCGCACGTATCCCACGAAGGAAGGAGTCATATCATGCCAACCGCAGCAACTCTCTCACCGCAACAGCT
>DATIWD010000064.1:0-110159 GCA_035519565.1 Gemmatimonadales bacterium
CGAGTAGCCTAAGGTGAACGAGTGAAACCGGGCCAAGGAACTCGGCATAATGATCCCGTAACTTCGGAAGAAGGGATGCCAGAGCGCGTGTAGGGTACACCGAAGCGCACTCTGGTCGCAGAGAATCGACTCAAGCGACTGTTTAGCAAAAACACAGGTGCGTGCTAAGCCGCGTAAGGCGCTGTATACGCACTGACGCCTGCCCGGTGCCGGAAGGTTAAGGGGAGGGCTTAGCCGCAAGGCGAAGGTCTGAGCCGAAGCCCCGGTAAACGGCGGCCGTAACTATAACGGTCCTAAGGTAGCGAAATTCCTCGTCGGGTAAGTTCCGACCTGCACGAATGGCGTAACGACTTGAGTACTGTCTCGACCACGTGCTCGGCGAAATGGCAGTATCGGTGAGGATTCCGATTTCCCGCAGCAGGACAAAAAGACCCCATGCACCTTTACTGTAGCTTGCCATTGGACGTCGCACGTGACTGTGTAGCATAGGTGGGAGCCGTTGAGGCCCGGGCGCTAGCTCGGGCGGAGGCAACAGTGAAATACCACCCTGGCTCTTGTAACGTCCTCACCACGCACTGGCACACCCAGGCTGGGACCGTGGCAGGTGGGCAGTTTGACTGGGGCGGTCGCCTCCGAAAGAGTAACGGAGGCGCGCGATGGTTCCCTCAGCGCGGTCGGTACTCGCGCTCTTGAGTGTAACGGCAAAAGGGAGCCTGACGGTGAGACCGACGGGTCGAGCCGCCACGAAAGTGGGCCGTAGTGATCCGGTAGCCCGGTGTGGATCGGCTATCGCGCAACGGATAAAAGGTACGCTGGGGATAACAGGCTTATCGCATCCGAGAGTTCACATCGACGATGCGGTTTGGCACCTCGATGTCGGCTTATCACATCCTGGGGCTGGAGAAGGTCCCAAGGGTCCGGCTGTTCGCCGGTTAAAGTGGTACATGAGCTGGGTTCAGAACGTCGTGAGACAGTTCGGTCTGTATCCGTCGTGGGCGTGGGAGTGTTGAGGGACGTCGTCTCTAGTACGAGAGGACCGAGACGAAGCGACCGCTCGTGTACGGGCTGTCCCGCCAGGGGCAGCGCCCGGTAGCGATGTCGCGCGGAGATAACCGCTGAAAGCATCTAAGTGGGAAACTCTTCCCGAGATGAACACTCCTGGGTCTCAAGACCCCTGAAGGGCCCTGGAAGACTACCAGGTTGATAGGCGGCAGATGCACGGGGGGCAACCCCTTCAGTCGAGCCGTACTAATCGCCCGTGAAGTTTGATCTCTCCCGGATTCCTCCACACCACCCATCCTTCCCTCGTCTTTATTGGCTGACGACTAGCGCGCAGGGGCCACACCCGGTCCCATTCCGAACCCGGCAGTTAAGCCCTGCAGCGCCGATGGTACTACGCTCGAGAGGGCGTGGGAGAGTAGGCCGTCGCCAGCCGTCCCTTGAGAAGCCCATCCGGTCCTGCCGGGTGGGCTTCTCGCCGTTCAGCCCCGGGCGCTCAGGGGGACCGTTCCGCCATCGCCTCGCGCACCAGATCCGCCAGACTCGCGCCGGCCACCGCGTGTCCCCGCTCGTTCCAATGCCCATCTTCCGGGAAAATCAACAACTCCCCCCGGGGCAGACCCTCGGCCGCTGACACGAAGCGTGCGGTCGGGTCTACACAACGGACCCCGGCGGCAGTGCAGATCTCGTGAAAGCGCCGGCTGAGGCGGTCCTTCTCTCCATAGGGAGCCGCGGCGGAGAACCCCTGCGATTGCGGTGCACCGGGTGGATAGAGCGCTTCCCTCCCGGGGACCAGCATGACGATCAATTCCCCGCCGGCCGCTGTGGTCACGGACCTCATCCGGGCCAGCAGTCGCTCCGTGACCAGTACCGCGGTGTCGGCCTGGGGTGTCAATCGGTCGGCGAAGACGCTGTAGAGCGAGTCGACGCTGGCCGACTCTTCCGTGATCGGGGAGGTCGACCCGCCCCGCTGAACTCCCGGTCGCAACCAGGGAACCCGTCGCACCAGGCGCTTGGCGAGGCGCACCAGCCGCGAGTGGAGACCGATGGTCCGCTTGATCGCCAGCCAGGGAGTGGTTGGCTCTGGCGCCATCGACTCGGCACTCCGCTGGACCTGGGGCACCGGCACGTTGCTCAGCGCCAGGGAGTCCCCCGCGATCCTGAAGACCGGTTTCCCGCCCCGAGGGTAGGTGTCCCGATTGTTGAACCAGATGTCGTTGCCGGCAAACAGGACCACTACCAGGTCCGGCCGATAGCGGAGCCCCTCCGACCGGAGCCAGAGCAGCTCCTGATCGGTGCTGTATCCGCCCGTTCCCAGGGCCACGATCTCCACCGGCAGGGGCTGCAACATCGCCTGGGCGACTTCGGGAGCGCGCCGAGCCAGGGCGACCGTATACCCCTCGAGATAGGAATCCCCGATCATCACCACCCGATAGGTACCGGGTGGCTTGGCATAAGGATGCAACGGTCCCCGATAGGCCCTCGCGTTGTATTCCAACTCCACCTCGAACTCGTTGGTGACGTACTTCCCGTGGCTTCCCGGAATGTTTCGCCACCCCAGCAGGGAGTCGTACTCGACAAAGAGGCGCTGGTGCTCGGTCGGGGCAGGGGGAAAGTCGAACAGGGCGAGGACGGCTTCGGCGGTCAGGACGGCGGCCAGGATCACGGCGATCGAAGCCGCCACTCTCGACACTCCCCGGCGGATCCCACTGGGAGGGGCCACGGCTGATGACTCCGTCTTCAAGGGGCGGCTCGCCAATTTACGGGTCGGTGGCCGACGGGGGAGCCCGACGCGCCTCTCGCCGAACCTGCTCCGTTGCCGCCGGGGAGTCCACGGGTTACCTTTCGCGGGCGAATCCCCGGGCTGGCACTCGCGCCGGCCCGTCTGATTTCCGAGGTCTCGATGATCGAAGTCACGATTGGTGAAAGCGACCGCCTCGACGGCGCGCTCCGGGCCTTCAAGAAAAAGGTCCTCCGGTCCGGTATCCTCCAGGATCTCCGGCGCAAGCGGTATTACCTGAAGCCCAGCGAGGCTCGGCAGCTCAAGTCTGCCGCTGCTCGCCGGCGCCGCCGCTCTCGCGCCTCGACCTGAGTTCCGCGATCCCACTTCAGTCGGCTTCCAGCGGCCCCGCTCCCCGGGGCCGTTTTGATCTTCCGGCTATCGGGCAAGCGCCGAGGCCACCAGATTCCGCCATGTCCAGCTTCCCCACCCGCTGCGGGCACGTAGCCCTGGCCGGCGCCCCCAACGTGGGGAAGTCCTCCCTCCTCAACGCGCTGGTGGGCGAGCACCTGGCCATCGTGAGCCCCAAGCCACAGGCCACTCGGATGCCGGTCGCGGGGTTGGTCACCCGGGGCCAAGCCCAATTCGTCTTTCAGGATTTGCCCGGCCTCCTCGTGCCACGCTATGCCCTGCAGGCGAGTATGAGGAAGGCCGGACTCGATGCGCTCGCCCAGGCCGACATTGTGCTGTACCTGCATCCCGCTCCCAGCGCACCGGCGCCGCCGCTCGCAGAGGCGGCGGGTCTCGATTCAGCGCCCAAGGCTCCGGTGCTCACCGTCTATACCATGGCTGACCTGCTTTCACCTCAACAGCGTGAGGCTTGGGACGAAACCGAGCTCTTGGTCAGCGCGCAGAGTGGGGAGGGCATCGAGCCCCTGCTCGAGCGGGTGGGCCCGCGGCTCCCTGAGGGACCCTTCCAATTCGACCCTGAGGATCTGGGTACGCAGCCCCTCCGCTTCTTCGTCGGGGAGTACCTCCGGGAAGCCGCGTTCGAGCGGCTGAGCGAGGAGGTACCGTATTCGATCGCGGTCGAAGTCGAGGAGTTCCGGGAGGACGAGCATCCGGTGTACATTCGAGCCACGCTGTTGGTCGAGCGAGACTCCCAGAAAGGCATCGTCGTTGGCCGGGCCGGCGCCACGTTGAAGGCAATTGGAGCTCAGGCCAGGGTTCGACTGGAAACGCTGCTGGGACGCCAGGTCTACCTGGACTGTTGGGTGAAAGTCCTCCCGGACTGGCGCCGCCGGATCGCGAGCCTGGAGCGCCTGGGGTTCCCGCCGCCCGAGGACCACGAGTCTGCCGACCGACATCGCTGACGTCAACCGATCTCCGCGGAGCCTCCATGCCGCTGGCCCCTGAGCTGCTCGAGATTCTGGTCTGCCCCAAATGCAAAGGCGATCTCGAGTACCGCCTCGAACCGGAGTCACTGGTCTGCCATGCCTGCCGTCTGGTCTACGCGGTCGATGACGGCATTCCCATCATGTTGATCGACGAAGCCCAACCGCTCTGAGCCTCCGGCCCCATGGTGCGGCGGCTGCTCTTTCTTGCAATTCCGTTGAGCTGGGGGGCGGCAGCATTGCACGCCCCCCCGGTTCCGCTGTTCGTCCTCGCCTGTGTGGCGGTGCTGCCGTTGGCCGCGGTGATGGGCGAGGCGACCGAGCGACTGGCCGACCACTCCGGCCCTACGCTCGGCGGTCTGCTCAACGCCACCTTCGGCAACGCCGCCGAGCTGCTGATCGCCCTGGTTGCCCTGAAGGCCGGCCTGGTAGAGCTGGTAAAGGCTTCGATTACCGGCAGCATCCTGGGCAACCTGCTTCTCATCCTTGGCCTCTCTCTCGTCGCCGCCGGTCTTAAGCGCCCGACCTTCACCTTTAATCGGGTGGCGGCCGGGATGAGCGCTGGCATGTTGGGCCTGGCCGTGGCGGGGCTTTCGTTCCCCGCGGTCTTTCACGCCTTGCACCCGAACGCGGCGCCGACTGAGGTCCGGATGTCGGAGCTGGTCGCGGTGGTGCTGGGGGTCACCTACCTCTTCTCGCTGCTGTTCTCGCTCCGGACCCACCAGTCGCTGTTCAGCGGTGGCCATACCGTCGAAGGACCGCCTCAGTGGACGGTGCGGAAGGCGGTGCTGATCCTGGCTCTCGCGACGGTCGGTGTGGCGGTCGAATCGGAAATCCTGGTGCACGCGACCGAAGCGGTGGCGGGGACGCTCGGGTGGACTCAGACTTTCCTCGGGCTGATCGTGATTCCGCTGATCGGCAATGCCGCCGAGCACGCGACCGCGATCCTGGTCGCGAGGAAGGGACAGATCGATTTGGCCCTGCATGTCGCACTGGGATCCAGCACCCAGGTGGCGTTGTTCGTGACGCCAGTGCTGGTCCTCGCCAGTCTGTTCATGGGTCAGCCGATGAACCTGGTGTTTCCCCCGTTTCAGGTGGTATCGGTCGCGCTTTCCACTGCGATCGTAGCCATGATCATGCTCGACGGGGAATCCCATTGGTTCGAAGGCGTGCAGCTGCTGGCGGTGTATTCATTGGTGGCTGTAGCGGGCTACTTCATTTGACTTCCGTGGGGGAGGCCCGTAAGTTAGCGTACCACATCTTTTTACAAGGGGCAGGGGGTGCGGACTCGCCCGACGATTCTCTACTATTCGCCGGACCCGCGCCTGGTTCCGGATCTCGTCCGCCAGTGGGCGGAAACGAAGGGTTTCCCTCTCGAGGTCCTGCCCAGTCCGGAGGAGGTTCAGGCCATCGTCCTCCGCGGATTTCCGTGTTACCTGCTGGTGGACGCGGATCGAGGCGGAGGCGACGGGCTGCGACTGGTGCGACTCCTCAAGAGCGACGCCTTCACGGCCATCGTGCCCGTGATCGTCCTCTCCGAGTCGCACGATCCCGAGGCCGTGCGCAGCTGGTTCGGGGCGGGGGCGGACGAGGTGGTGAGCGGCCTGTTTTCTCCGGCGGAGCAGCGGGCCCGCCTCGAGGCGGCCCTGGTCCGGACCGAGCGGGACGTCTCGGTTCATCCCTCGACCCGGCTTCCGGGCACCACTGAGATCGAGCGGGAGCTCAAGCGGCAGCTGGACAGCGGAGCCGACTTCGCGGTCTGCTATGCGGATCTGGACCATTTCAAGGAGTTCAACGACCGGTACAGCTACAACGATGGCGACCGGGTGATCTACCTGCTCTCCCGCATCCTCCACGATGTGGTGAAGGGCATGGTCGGGGGCGGCGGGTTCGTGGGGCACATCGGCGGCGACGACTTCATCTTCGTGATTCCGACGCCGGAGGTCAGCCCGGTGTGCAGCGAGATTCTGGAAGTGTTCGACACGTTGATTCCCCTGCAGTACAATGAACAGGACCGGCGGGCGGGCTACTTCTTCGGAAAGGACCGGCGGGGCCAGTTGCACCGGGTGCCGCTCATGACGCTCTCGATCGGGATTGTCACCAACCGCAATCGGCGATTCACCCACCCCGCGCAGGTGAGTGAGCTGGCGACGGAGATGAAGAGCTACGCCAAGACGCTCCCCGGCTCCGTGTTCGTGGTGGATCGGCGCCACTCCACCGACTCTGATTCGCCGGCCGACCGTCGTCCGTCATCTCCGCAGGTGAGGAACGCTCCATGAACGTTACCTGCCCCAGCTGTGCGACGGTCTACCGGGTCGATCCCGCCAAGGTTCCGGGGGGCGGGGTGCGCGCTCGGTGCCAGGTCTGCGCCGCGGTTTTCCCGGTCACCAGGGAGATGGAGCCTGCGGCACCGGTCGCGGCGGCGGCTCCTGCCGTCGCCATGCCGCCGACTCCGGCGCCCGCGCCTCCGCCTCGTATGGCGCCGCCAGCCGCGTTCACCCCTGCGCCTGCACCGCCTCCTCCGGCGCCACCACCGCCGAAGCCGGCGCCACCACCGCCTCCCCGACCGGTCGCGGCGCCTCCGCCGACCCCCGTGATGCCGCCAGCTCCACCCCCGGCCCCACCTGCGGCTCCACGCCCCACCGCGCCGCGGCAGTTCCCACCGCCGGTCAGACCCACCGTGGGTCCGGGAGGCGCTCCGGTGATGCCACCCCCGGTACGCCCGACCGTGCCGTCGGGGCCTGGGGCACCGCCCATGCGGCCGAACGTGCCGTTCGCGCCGAGCCAGGGGGCGGGGCCCCCCCCCGCCGTTCGGCCGACCATCCCTTCGCCGCCGGCGGCCCCGCCCCCCGCTCGCCCGACGGCAGGGCCAACCGTGGTCACCCCCAGGGTGGAGCCCCCCGCGCCACCGCCGATGCCCGAGGCGCCGCCGGCTCCGGCCCCCAAGGGGCCCGCTCGACCGGGCAACCCCTTCCTCTCGCAGGATCCCTCGGCGAAGGCCAAGCGACTGGCCCGCGCCCTGATCTCCGATTTGGCGGTCTACTACCCCGACCGCCGCAAGGAGGGCCTCCGGGCCGGGACCCTGAAGCAGCTCTTCGAGGAGGAAATCAAGAAGAGCTGGGAGGAGTACACGGAACAGGTGGGCAAGGACCTGGCCGAGTCGACGACATTCTTCACCGACGCCCTCAACGAAATCCTCGCGAGCGGCCAGAAGGTCTTCTGAGCGTGCGAACACCGGCGGCGAGGGGTGAGCGGAACGGTCGCCGCTCGCTCTCGCCGCTTCGCTTTCCGTCTATATTTGCAGTCACGCGTACACGTTCGACCGAAAAGGCCCGCGATGTCCGAAACAACCGAACGACTCGAGGATCTCCATCGCCGTGTCTCCGAGCTGCGAGACTTTCTTTGACCTGGGAGGGAAGACCCGGCGTCTGAGCGAGCTCGAGGCACAGCAGGCCGAGGCGGGGTTCTGGAGCAACCCCGACCGTGCCCGCCAGGCAGTGCAGGAGATCAAGGATCTCAAGCGCTGGGTCGCTCCGTACGACGGCATTGTGCGGAGACTCGACGACGGCCGTGCCCTGGCCGAGCTGCTCGACGCGGAACCGGACCCGGCGCTCGCCACCGAGCTCCAGCAGGAGGTGGACAACCTGGACGCGGCGGTGGAGAGCTACGAGCTGCAGACGATGCTCCGCGGACCGGACGACTCACGGGATGCCCTCCTGACCATCCACCCCGGGGCGGGCGGCACCGAGTCGCAGGATTGGGCCGAGATGCTGATGCGGATGTACGTGCGGTGGGCGGAGCGGCACGGCTTCACCGTGACCATCCTGGATCTGCTCCCCGGCGAGGAGGCAGGGATCAAGTCGGCCTCGATCGAAATCAAGGGTGAGTACGCCTACGGCTACCTCAAGGCGGAGAAGGGCGTTCATCGCCTGGTCCGCATTTCTCCCTTTGATTCCCAGGCGCGCCGCCACACCTCTTTTGCTTCGGTCTTCGTCTACCCCGACATCGACGACACCATCGAGGTCGAGCTGCGCGACGAAGACATCAAGATGGATGTCTTCCGCGCCTCCGGGGCCGGTGGCCAGCATGTCAACAAGACCTCTTCTGCGGTACGCCTGACCCACATCCCGACCAACATCGTGGTCTCCTGCCAGCAGGAGCGGAGCCAGCACAAGAACAAGGAAACCGCGATGAAAATGCTCCGGGCCGCGATCTATCAGCGGAAGCTGGAGGAGCAGGAGGCCGAGCGCGCCAAGCTGGAAGCCACCAAGACCGACATCTCCTGGGGCAACCAGATTCGCTCCTACGTCTTTCAACCCTACACGATGGTCAACGACCATCGGACCGAGGTCAAAGTCAGCGACGTGCAGCGGGTCATGGACGGCGACCTGGACGCCTTCATCCAGGCCTACCTCAAGCGGTTCGGAGGGAAGGCCGCGTGAGCGTCGCGCCGCCCCGCTCCTTCGTCGAGGAGGCTCGCCGCGCCAAGCTGGCGGAGCTCGCCGCCATCGGTGTAGCGCCGTATGGCTATGGGTACCAGCGGACCCACAGCGCCGCGGAGGCGCTGGCCGCCTATGCGGACGCCATGGAGGAGTCCGGTCCGGAGGTCTCGGTGGCTGGCCGATTGGTCTCTTACCGGGGCCAGGGGAAGACCACCTTCGGCCATCTCGAGGACGTGAGCGGCCGGATTCAGGTCTATTTCCGAGCGGATCAGCTCGGAGACCGCTACCCGCTGGTGAAGCTGCTCGATCTCGGCGATTACGTCGGAGTCCGAGGTCCGCTGTTCCGCACCAAGGCCGGGGAGGTCACGGTCCGGGTTCAGCAGGTGGAGCTCCTGGCCAAGTCGCTCCGTCCGCTTCCCCTCGGGAAATCGCAGACCGGGGAAGAGGGCGACGTGACCTACGGCGGCCTGGCCGATCCCGAGACGCGCTATCGGCAACGCTACGCCGATCTGGCGGTCCATCCGGCGGTGCGAGAGACCTTCCGGCTTCGCGCCCGGGCGATTCGGTGGCTGCGCCGTTTCCTGGACGACCGGGGATTTCTCGAGGTGGAGACCCCGATCCTGCAGCCGCTCTACGGCGGTGCGGCGGCCCGGCCCTTCGTCACCCACCACAACACGCTCGATACCACGCTGTATCTCCGCATCGCCGACGAGCTCTATCTCAAGCGGCTGGTGGTAGGGAACCTGGAGCGGGTCTACGAGATCGGCCACGACTTCCGGAATGAGGGGATGGATCGGACCCACAACCCCGAGTTCACGATGCTGGAGTGCTACCAGGCCTATGCCGACTACCTCGATATCCTGGAGTTGACCCAGTCGATGATTTCGGGCCTGGTCATGGAATGCTGCGGCTCCTTCAAGATCGAACGGGAAGGGACGGTCCTGGATTTTACTCCCCCCTGGCCCCGGCGGCAGTTTCTCGAGTGCATCGAGACCACCGCCAAGCTCGATCTGCGCCGCGCGCCCGAAGGAGAAATGCGGAAAGCGCTGGAACGCCGGGGTATCACAGGCGAGGAGGCTGCAGCCCTCTCGGGCGGCCGGCTGATGGATGCCCTGTACAAGGCGTACGTCGAGCCCACCCTGGTGCAACCGACCTTCGTCCTGGATTACCCCCGCGTGCTTTCGCCCCTGGCCAAGGCGCACCGGAAGGATCCCTGGCTGGCCGAGCGATTCGAGCTGTTTATCCAGGGCAGGGAAATCGCCAACGCCTTCAGCGAGCTCAACGACCCCGAGGAGCAGCGGCAGCGCTTCGAGGAGCAGGCTCGCGAGCGCGCCAAGGGAGACGAGGAAGCCCAGCAATTCGACGCCGATTACGTCCGGGCGCTCGAGTACGGAATGCCGCCCACCGGCGGCCTCGGCGTGGGCGTGGACCGACTGATGATGATCATCGCCGACCAACCCTCGATCCGGGACGTAATTCTCTTCCCGGCGATGCGGCCGGAGGCCTGATGGCAGGCCCGGCGGGATCCGGCGCCAGTTTCCGGAGCCTCCTCCGGTGGCCCACGCGGCTCGAGTGGCGGATCGCGGTGCGCTACCTCCAGAGCCGGCGCTCCACCCGGGCCGCTTCGCTCAATACGGTGATCTCCATTGGGGGCGTCGCCGTGGGGGTGATGGCGCTGGTCGTGGTGCTGGGCGTGATGAACGGCCTTCGGAACGACCTCCGCGAGCGGATTCTGATCGCCAACCCACACCTGAGGCTGCTGACCTTCGGCGCCGGGCTCCGGCTGGACAACTGGCAGTCGGTGATGAAGCAGGTTGAGCGAGAACCGGGCGTGGTGGCAGTGGCCCCCGAGGTCATCACGCAGTCACTCATTTCCGCCGGACACGACTACAGCGAGGGGGTGCAGATCTTCGGATTCGATCCCGATACCGGCAGCCGCTCGGTGACCTCGCTGCCCAGGTCGGTGACCCAGGGTGATCTCACCTTCCGGACCACTCGCCACGACGTGGACGGCGGTGTCGTGCTGGGGTATCGCCTGGCCCAGCGGATGTCCGCTTTTCCCGGCGACGTCGTCACCCTGGTGCCGCCGACCGAAGGGAAAGTGAATCCGGCCCTGGGAGTAGCCGTCCCCAAGTACTGGCGGTTCGAGGTGACGGGGTTGTTCAACACGGGAATGTTTCAATACGACAACCAGTTCGTCGTGATGTCGCGAGAGGTGGCGCAGCGGTTTTCCGGGCTGGGGGACGCGGTGTCCGGTCTGCAGATCAGGCTGGAAGACCCCTGGAAGGCGCCCGAAGTGGGGAAGCGCCTCGAGGACCGGCTGGGCTACCCCTATCGCGCCCTCGACTGGCAGGCGCAGAACGCGACCCTGTTCAGCGCCCTCCAGCTGGAAAAGGTGGCGATGGGCTTGATCATCTTCTTCATCATGATCGTTGCCGCCTTTAACATCGTGGGAACGCTCACCATGGTGGTCGCCGACAAGACTCGGGAGATCGGCATCCTCCGCGCCATGGGAGTCACCTCCTCGGCGATCGGCCGGATCTTTCTGCTCCAGGGCGCGGTGATCGGGGGCGTGGGGGTGGTGCTCGGATTGGCAGGCGGGCTTCTGGTGGCGGTCGCCGTGGATCGCTGGCATTGGATCCCCATCAATCCGGCGGTGTATTTCATCGATCATCTGCCGGTGCACGTCGAGCTGCAGGATGTGGTGATCGTGGTCCTGGCCAGTCTGCTCCTCGCGATCACCGCTACGCTTCATCCTTCACGATCGGCGGGAAGGCTCACCCCGGTTGAGGCGATTCGGCACGAATGACCGCGGTCCTCGAGGCGCGAAAGTTGCGCAAAGTCTACCAGGGTGGGGACGGCCAGCCGTTGGAGATTCTGGCCGGCCTCGACCTCTCGGTGCGGCGGGGCGAATTCGTGGCGGTGGTCGGCGCCAGCGGTTCGGGCAAGAGCACTCTGCTGCATCTCCTCGGTGCTCTGGACGATCCGACCGAGGGGACGGTCCAATTGGACGGGCAGAGCTACGCCGACTGCAGTCCCGACGCGCTGGCCGAGCTCAGGAATCGCAAGCTGGGGTTCGTGTTCCAGTTCCATCATCTGCTGCGGGAGTTCACCGCGATCGAAAACGTGATGATGCCCCTGCTCATCCACGGCGCCGGTGACACCGCGGCCCGGTCTCGGGCCGAGGTGCTGTTGGCCTCGATGGGGCTGGCCGGCAGGATGACTCACCGTCCGGCCGAGCTCTCCGGTGGGGAGCAGCAGCGGGTGGCGGTGGCGCGTGCGCTGGCCATGGAGCCGATGGTGGTGCTGGCCGACGAGCCGACCGGGAACCTCGATCACGCCAACAGCGAGCGACTGCACGAGCTGTTCGCCGGCCTGTCCCAGCAGTTCGAAACCGCGCTGGTGGTGGTGACGCACAATCGGCAGCTGGCCGATCGCGCTGACCGGGTGCTCTCTCTGGAGGACGGCCACCTGGTTCCCTTGCCCCGAGCGGAGGCGGTGCCCTGATGCAGTGCACCCAGTGCCACGAGCGGGAAGCGGTGATCCACCTGACCCAGATCGCCAATGAGCAGGTGCAGACCCTGCACCTGTGCGAGAAGTGCGCGGCGGAAAAGGGGGTGGAGACCTCTTCGAACCTGGGGAAGACGCCGATCGGGAGTTTCCTGGCCACGATGGCGGTCGGGGAGACGGGCACCGAGGACGCGGTCATTCCCGCCTGCACCGCCTGTGGGGCCACCCTGGTGGACTTCCGGGAATTGGGCCGGCTGGGTTGTCCCCACTGCTACACGAGCTTCCAGGAGCCCCTCCGGGAGCTGCTCCGCCGTCTGCACGGCTCCAGCCGTCACGTGGGGAAGCGCTACCGGGCCTCTCCGGAGGGAGCGGAGGCCGCGTTGGTCGAGCAGGAGCTGCGGGAGCAACTCCGCCGTGCCGTGGCGGCCGAAAACTTCGAGCTGGCGGCCGAAATCCGGGACCGGCTCAAGGTCCACGAGGAGAACCAGGGCACCGGGCGGGGGCGATCTGTCTCATGATCGATTTCAGCCTTCTGGCCGACGGCGGAATGGGCTGGCTCGACGCGAGCGGCCCGCAAAGCCACCTGGTGCTCTCGACCCGGGTACGGTTGGCGCGCAATCTGGCCGGGCGAGTGTTCGGCACCCGGACCACCAGCCCGATCCGCCTCGAAATCCTGTCTCAAGTCGAGGCCGCCGCGCGGGAAACCGGCTCACTCCGGCAGGCCACGCTGTTCCGGCTCGAGCAGCTGGACAAGATCGACCGTTCCCTGTTGCACGAGCGGCACCTGGTAAGCAAGGAGTTAGCCGGTCTGGATGGTGATCCGGGGGTCCGTCCCGGCTCGGCCCTCATGGTCCAGGGCCAGGTAGGGGCCATGCTGAACGAGGAAGACCACCTCAGATTGCAGGCATTGCGCTCCGGGTTGGCTTTGGAGGCCACCTACCAGGAGGTCGACCGCCTCGATAGTGAACTGGGGCAACGGCTTCCTTTCGCATTTCATCCGGAGTTTGGTTACCTTACCTCCTGCCCCACCAACGTGGGGACCGGGCTTCGGGCCTCGGTGCTCATCCACTTGCCGGGCTTGGTTTTAACCAAGGAAATCTCGAAGGTCTTGCAGGGTCTGGCCCAGGTCGGTCTGACTTACCGGGGACTGTACGGTGAGGGGAGCGAGGTGGTGGGCAACTTCTTCCAGTTGTCCAACCAGACCACCCTGGGGAAGTCGGAGCAGGAATTGCTGGATTATCTGGGCAAGATGGTCCAGCAGGTGATCGAGTATGAGGAGGAGGCGCGGCGGGTGCTCCTCAGGGATGTGCCTGCGATCGTCGAGGATCGGGTCTGGCGCGCCTACGGACTGCTCAGATACGCGCGGACGATCTCCTTCGATGAGACGATGAATCTGTTGAGCGGGATCCGGCTGGGCGTCGGGCTCGGTCTGATCAAGAATGTCGGGATGTACGCGCTCAACAAACTGTTGATCTATACCCAGCCGACGCACCTGGCCGTGGCCGAGGGCATCGCCCCGGACGATCCTGAGCTGGGCGTGCGGCGGGCTCGAGAGGTTCGCAAGGTTCTGGAGGACGAGGCGGGACGTCGAGGGTGACAACATGAACGGTTACAACTTCACGGATCGGGTACGGAAAGTCCTGCAGATGGCTCGCGAGGAGGCGGCCAGGCTGCACCACGAGTACGTCGGCACCGAGCACATTCTCCTCGGGCTCATCCGGGAAGGAGAGGGTGTGGCGGCGGCGGTGCTCACCAACCTCAACGTCGACCTCGAAGAGATCCAGCAGAAGATCGAGGAGACGGTCAAGAAGGGGAAAGCGGCCGCGGCCGCCGGCCCCGACCTGCCGTACACCTCGCGGGCCAAGAAAGTGCTCGAACTGGCCATGACCGAGGCGCGCGAGCTCAACCACTCCTACGTGGGCACCGAGCACCTGCTGCTGGGGCTGCTGCGGGAGGAGAAGGGGATCGCGGCGCAGGTCCTGACCGATGCCGGCGTCAACCTCGAGCAGTCGCGCGCGGAGACGCTGCGCCTGCTGGGGAGCGACATGCCGCAGCCGACCGCCAGCGCTCCCACGCCCGCCGCGGCGCCCAAGTCCGACAAGAAGTCCAAGACCCCGGCGCTCGACCACTTCTGCCGTGATCTGACCCAGCTGGCCGCCGAAGGCCAGCTCGACCCCACCATCGGGCGGGCCAAGGAGATCGAGCGGGTCATGGAGATCCTGGCCCGGCGCAAGAAGAACAATCCGGTGCTGATCGGCGAGCCGGGGGTGGGGAAGACCGCGATCGTCGAGGGCCTGGCCCTGATGATCGCCAACGGTCTCTGCCCCGATGTGCTGCGGGACCACCGGGTGCTCTCCCTCGATATGGCGGCGGTGATCGCGGGCACCAAGTACCGCGGCCAGTTCGAGGAGCGGCTCAAGGCGGTGATGAACGAGATCGCCCAGAACAAGAACATCGTGCTCTTCATCGACGAGTTGCACACGCTGGTCGGGGCCGGAGCGGCGGAAGGCGCCATTGACGCCTCCAACATGCTCAAGCCGGCCCTGGCCCGCGGCGAGCTGCAGTGCGTTGGGGCCAGCACGCTGAACGAGTACCGCAAATACATCGAGAAGGACGGGGCACTGGAGCGGCGGTTCCAGACCGTCATGGTCGAGCCGCCCACCCTGGACGAGACGGTCGAGATCCTGCGCGGCCTCCGGAAGAAGTATGAGGACCACCACCGGGTTGCGATCCCCGACGAGACTCTCTGGGCGGCGGCCAAGCTCTCGGATCGCTACATCACCGACCGGTTCCTCCCGGACAAGGCGATCGACGTGATCGACGAGGCCGGGGCGAGGGCCCGATTGGCGTCCCAGGTCCCGCCCACCGAGGTGTCCAGCCTCAAAGGAGCGCTGGAGCAGGTCAACCTGCACAAGGAAGAGGCGGTCCGGGACCAAAACTTCGAGCGGGCGGCTTCGCTTCGCGACCAGGAGCGGGATCTCCAGAACCAGATTCGCCAGAAACAGGAGGACTGGGAGCGGGAGCGGCAGACCCGGCGCCCGGTCATCGACGAAGAGGCGATCGCCTTCATCGTGTCGCGCTGGACCGGCATTCCGGTCTCGCGGCTTCAGGAGGCGGAGGCGGCGCGCCTGCTCCGCATGGAGGACGAGCTCCACGGCACGGTGGTGGGGCAGGACGAGGCAATCAAGGCGATCTCCCGTGCCATCCGGCGCTCGCGGGCCGGCCTCAAGGACCCCAAGCGGCCCATCGGGTCGTTCATCTTCTGCGGCCCCACCGGGGTCGGGAAGACCGAGCTGGCGCGGGCGCTGGCCAAGTTCCTCTTTGCCGACGCGTCCGCCCTGATCCGGGTCGACATGTCGGAGTACATGGAGAAGTTCTCGGTGTCCCGTCTGATCGGGGCGCCTCCCGGATACGTCGGCTACGAAGACTCGGGGTCGCTGACCAAGGCGATCCGGCGGAAGCCCTACTCGGTGGTGCTGCTCGACGAAATCGAGAAGGCGCACCCCGACGTGTTCAACATCCTGCTCCAGGTGCTGGACGAAGGGCACCTGACCGACAACTATGGGCGGGTCATCGACTTCAAGAACACGGTCGTGATCATGACCTCGAACGTCGGTGCGCGGGACATCATGCAGGGGAAGACGCTGGGCTTCCATGGCGCCGACAGCAAGACCTCCTTCGACAAGATGTCGGAGAAGATCCGGGACGAGATCACCAAGGTCTTCAACCCGGAATTCCTGAATCGGATCGATGACGTCATCGTCTTCCATCCGCTGACCAAGGAGCATATCGCGCAGATCGTGACCATCATGCTCCGCGAGGTCCAGCAGCGCCTCGGCGACGAGGTCAAGCTGACGCCCGCCGCGGTGGACTTCCTGGTCGAGCATGGGTACGACCAGAACTACGGCGCCCGCCCCCTCAAGCGGGCGATCCAGAAGTACATCGAAGATCCCCTCAGCGAGCGGGTGCTGGTGGGAGACTTCGGGCGGGGGGACGAGATCGAAGTCGACGTGGCCCCCGACCGCAATTCGCTGGTCTTCCGTGCACTGAGCGCCTCCAAGGCCTAAGCCTTCAGCGCCGTCCGGACTCTCCGGACGGCGCTTCGAGTTCTGGTTGCCCTTCATGCGTCAGCCGTGGTTTCGAGCTTCGGTGGCGGTCCCCTTCGCGCTTGCGGCGGGGGCCGCCGCGCTGCCTGCGCAGGAGGTGCCGGTGGGCCCCTCCGTGGACACCATCCTGGTCGAGGGGAACCAGCGGCTCAGCGCCGGGCAGATCATCGGCACCGCGGGGATCGCGCTGCATCAGCCCACCAACTATCGGGAAATCCAGCGGGCCATCACCGCGCTCTTCGGGACCCAACAGTTCGATGACGTGCAGACCGAGCAGGTGGACCTGGGCGATGGCCGGCTCGGCCTCCGGTTCCGGGTGGTCGAGCGGCCGCTGCTGTTACGCTGGAACGTGAGAGGGGTCGAGCGGATCTCGGAGAAGTCGGTCGCGGACCGGATCAGGATCGTGAGCGGGCGGGCCCTGGATCGCTCGGCGCTGGCCCGGAGCGTGGCCTCGATCGATTCGCTGTACCGGAATCGCGGGTACTACGGGGCCAAGGTAATCGCGCAGCAGACCATGCAGCCCGAAAACAAGGTCGTCGTGATCTTCGAGATCGAGGAGGGCAAGCCGGTCGCGATCAGCCAGGTCGTCGTCGACGGGAACAGCCAGTTCTCCGATCAGGACATCGTCTCCGAAATGGCGGTGCGGCCCGAGGGGTTCTGGTGGTTCCGCAGGGGCCAGTTCGACGACCTCAAGCTGGAACGGGACCTCCGGGAAGGCCTGCCCAAATTCTACGGCAATCACGGATTCATCGATTTCCAGGTGTTGAACGACTCCCTCTCGGTCGACTCCGTGAGCGGGAAGGCCACCCTGCACGTGGAGGTGGACGAAGGCGCCCAATACCAGATCGGTTCTTTCGAGGTGAACGGGAACCGCCGCTTCTCCACCGACGAGCTGGCCGCCCTGTACCCCTTCAGCGTGGTCGAAGCGACTTCGGTCAAGCAGGTGTTCAATCAATCCGAGTGGGATGCCGCGACCGAACGGCTCCGGGATCTCTACGCCAACAACGGATACATCTACGCCCAGATCGACGCCGAGGAGGCCCGGCGTACCGGCCCCGGCGGGGTTCCCTACATCGACCTGCGCTGGAATATCCGGGAGGGCTCGCCGGCCACCGTGAACCGGATCGACATCGTGGGGAACGATATCACCCACGAGCGCGTGATTCGCGAGGCGATCGTGATCCTGCCCGGGGAGTTGTTCAGCCGGGATCGTCTGCTCCGGTCCTATCAGAACATTTCGAACCTCGGCTATTTCCAGCAGCCGATGCCGCCCCCCGACATCAAGCCGACCGCCAACAACGTCGACGTGGACGTGGTGTTCCGCGTCCAGGAGAAGCGGACCGGGAGCATCAACTTCGGCGCCTCGATCGGGCAGGGGACGGGCCTGGGGGCCTTCGTCGGACTCCAGGAGCCCAATCTCTTCGGACGCGGGAAGAAGGGAATGGTCAACTTCCAGTTCGGGCGGAACATCTTCGACCTGACCCTGAGCTACACCGACCCGGCCATCCGGGAGAGCCGGATTTCGGGTACTCTTTCGATCTACAACTCGCGGCAGCGGTACACCGTCGGCGACCTGGGGCAACAGTTCCGGCGGGGCGGCAGCGTCCAGCTGGGCTTCCCCTTCTTCGGCTCCCGGTACACCAGGCTGTTCACCTCCTACGGCCTCCAGTGGATCACCTACAAGGGCGGGTCGGTCGACCTCCAGGCCCAGTACCAGTGCTCCAACTGCACCCGGTCCACCCTGGGCTTCCAGCTGGTCCGGGACACCCGGATCGACATGCCGTTTCCGACCTCGGGGGCCTACACCAGCGGGACCTTCGAATTCAACGGTGGGCCGCTGGGAGGCACGGGTGACTATCGGAAACTGGACTTCCAGGGGAAGTGGTTCGCCCCGCTGGGCTCCCTGGGCACTGACCCGTATTCCAAGACCGTGCGCTTCCTGATCGGGTTCACCGCGCGGTCGGGGTTCATCTTCGGCGACGCCGGTCCCTTCTTCACCGAGCTCTATGCCGTGGGCGGCACCTACTACGGGGTGCCGCTTCGGGGGTATGACGAGTTCTCGATCACGCCCAACGGGTTCGACCCCTTCGCCAACTCGAGCGCGGCGGCCAGCCCCAGTTCCTTCGGGAAAGCGTACGCGGAGTTCACGACGGAAATCGGGGCCCGGATCAGCAGCATCTTCTACGTGAACACCTTCCTCGACGCCGGCAACAACTACCGGACCCCGGCGCAGTACGATCCGACGCGGCTGTTCCGCGGGGCCGGCTTCGGGTTGGCGCTGATCTCGCCCCTGGGACCCCTCGGGCTCGACATCGCCTACGGCTTCGACAAGCTGGACCAGTTCGGGCGGAAGGCGCCCGGCTGGAAAGTGCACTTCAAACTCGGCAATTTCTTCTAGGCTGGATTCTCCCTTTCGTCCTTTTCCTCAGGAGTCGCATGATGAAGGCTTATTGGTTGGGGTTGGTTCTGGCGGCGGCGGGCGCGGCGACGGCGGGTGTTGCCGCGGCCCAGGCAGGGGGAGGCGGGACTGCCACGGCGGGTCCTTTGAAGGTCGCGGTCATCGACCTGCGCAGCGTCCTGCAGCAGTCGCCCGGCTATTCCCAGGCGGAATCCACGTTCACCAAGGAAGTGGAAGGGTATCGCGTGGAGATGAGCCGGATGCAGGACTCCCTGGTGACTGCGCAGAAGGACTTCGAGAAGTCGTCGGTGGTGATGAGTCCCAGCGCCCGGGCCGCCAAGCAGAAGGAACTGGACGCCCGGCAGGCCCGGATGGAACAGCGCGCCTCCGAGCTGCAGCAGAAGGCGGCAGCGCGTGAGCAGGAGCTGCTCGCCCCCATTCAGAACAAGGTGAACGGCGTGATCGACGGAATTCGCGCCGAGGGCGGCTATACGCTGATCCTCGACGTGAGCGCAGCCAACAGCGGGATCCTCTTCGCCGACCGGGCGCTCGACATCACCCCCAAGGTGCTCGAGAAGCTCAAGGCGGCGCCGTAGCGGTGATGGCCCGCCACCGACTCTCCGCCCAGGCGGTGGCCGATCTGGTCGGCGGCCGCCTGGTAGGCGACGGGGGAGTCGCCCTGGACTCGGTCGGACCCCTCGACCGTGCCGGGCCGGCGACGCTCTCATTTCTTGTCTCGGGCAAGTATCTCCCGTATTTTCGTGCCTCTTCGGCCGGGGCAGTGCTTCTGCCGGAATACCTGGTCACGGAACCGGAGGGTCCCGGCACCCGGATCGTGGTGCCCGAGCCTTATCGGGCGCTGCAACAGGTGGTGCCCGCGCTGTATCCGATCGAGCCGACGCCGCCCGGCGTGGATCCCACCGCCCGCCTTGGAGCCGGGGTCGAGTTGGGGCCCGACGTGCATGTCGGGCCCCATGTCGTCCTGGGGCGGAAAGTACGGGTCGGTGCCCGAACCCAACTGGGCCCCGGCGTGGTCCTCGAGGATGAAGTCACGGTCGGCGAAGACTGCCGGATCGGGCCCTATGTCGTTTGCTATCGCGGCGTGGAGATCGGCTCCCGGGTGATCATCAAAGCGGGGTCCGTCTGTGGCGGGATCGGGTTCGGGTACGCCACGGGTCCCGAAGGGCACACGCGGATCCCCCATATCGGTCGCTGCGTCCTCGAGGACGACGTCGAGATCGGGTCCCACACCTGCATTGATCGCGGAAGCGTCGACGACACGGTGATCGGACGGGGGACCAAGATCGACAACCTGGTGCAGGTGGCGCACAACTGCCGGATCGGCGAGCGCTGCCTGATCATGGCCACCTCTGGAATTGCGGGCAGCGTGCGGCTGGGTCGCGAAGTGATCGTCGGGGGCGGCGTCGGCATCGCCGACCACGTTCAGATCGGCGACCGGGCCCGAGTGGCCGCCCGGAGCGGTGTCTTCGGCAGCTGGCCCGGCGGGGTGACCGTCGGCGGGTATCCCGGCCGGAACCACCGGGAGTGGCTCCGGAGCCAGGTCGCGATCTACCGGCTGACCCCGATCATGGAAGAGCTGGAGGCAATGGTGAAGGAACGGAGGCCCGGTGCCACGTCGGACGATTGAGCGCGAGGGAAGTCTCAAAGGCGTCGGGCTGCACACCGGCGCCTCCAGCACCGTCACGGTCCGGCCGGCGGCGGCTGGTCAGGGTGTGGTCTTCCGCCGGGTCGACCTCTCCGGCCAACCCACCATTCCCGCGCGGGTCGACGAGGTCGGCGCCACTGAGCGGCACACCGCCCTGGGGCAGGGCGAGCAGGCGGTTCACACCGTCGAACACCTGATGGCCGCGGTGGCGGCGCTCGAGCTGGACGATCTCCTGGTCGATCTGGATGCGCCGGAGCTGCCGATCATGGACGGGTCGTTCCGCCCCTTCTTCGACCTGCTGCGCGGCGCCGGCGCCCGGGAACAGCAGGGGGAGGTCGCCACCTACCGCGTGCAGGCGCCGTTCCAGGTCACGCAGGGAGAGGCCACCTATGTCGTGAGCCCGGCCAAGGGACTGCGCCTGACGACCATGATCGAATGGGCCCACCCGTGCATCGGCCGCCAGACCGGCACCTACGACATTCGCGCAGAGAGCTTCGCCTCCGAGTTGGCCTCCGCCCGGACCTTCGGGTTCCTGGCGGAAGTCGAGGCGCTGAAGGCGAAGGGGCTGCTCAAGGGGGCCAGCGTCGAGAGCGCGGTGGTGCTGTCGCCCGAGGCGGTGGTGGGCACCACACTGCGCTGGCCCGATGAGTTTGTCCGCCACAAGGCGGGAGACATTCTGGGTGACCTGGCGCTGCTGGGCGGACGCGTGCAGGCCCACATCGTCGCGACGCGACCCAGCCACGACGGCAACGTGACTCTGGCGCGAGCCATTGGTCGAACCGGACAACGCGAGGGCGGCTTCGCCATGGATATAGGACAGATCCTCGACGTGCTCCCCCACCGCTATCCGTTCCTGCTGGTGGACCGCATCGTCGCGATGGAGGGCACCAAGCGCATCGTCGGGATCAAGAACGTCACCATCAACGAGCCTTTCTTCCAGGGACACTTCCCCGGGCACCCGATCATGCCTGGGGTCCTGATCATCGAAGCCATGGCCCAGGTGGGCGGCATGCTGCTCATGGGCGCGGTGGAGGATCGCAAGGACAAGGTGGTCTACTTCATGTCCCTCGATAACGTGAAGTTCCGTCGCCCCGTGGTCCCGGGGGATCAACTGCGCTTCGAGCTGGAGATGGTGCAGCTGCGAGGGAAGACCTGTCGCATGAAAGGCACGGCCTTCGTGGATGGACAGGTGGCGGCGGAAGCGGAGATGATGGCACGCGTGATGGAGCGATGAGCGCGAAGATCCACCCCAGCGCGATGATCGATCCCTCGGCCGAGCTGGGGGATGGGGTGGAGATCGGGCCCTGGACCATCGTCGGTCCCCGAGTCACGCTGCAGGATGGCGTCTATCTGGGACCGCGAGTCAGCATCGTGTGCAATACGCGGATCGGTCCGCGGGCCCGGGTGGGGGAGGGGAGCATCGTGGGCGGCGACCCGCAGGACCTCAAGTTCCAGGGCGAAGAGACGTGGGTCGAAATCGGGGCCGGCACCGTCATCCGCGAATACGCGACCGTGAATCGGGGAACCGCGGCCAGCGGCAAGACCTCGGTGGGTGAAGGATGCCTGATCATGACCTACGTGCACCTGGCTCACGACTGCCACATCGGGAACGGCGTGATCATTTCCAATGCCACCCAGCTGGCCGGCCACGTCACCGTCCAGGACTTCGCCACGATCAGCGGCCTCAACGGCATCCATCAGTTCGTGACCATCGGGACCTACGCCTTCATCGGCGGGGGGGGACGGGTCAATCAGGACATTCCGCCCTACGTCAAGGCGGTCGGGAATCGACTCTACGGTCTGAACGTGGTGGGATTGCAGCGGGCCGGTTTTTCCGCCGAAACCATCGCGGCCCTGAAGCGGGCCTACCGCCTTTGCTTCAACTCGGAGCTCAATCTGACGCTCGCGCTGGAACGGACCCGGGCCGAGCAGCCGCTGCTGCCCGAGGTGGCGCGCTTCGCCGATTTCCTCGAGACTTCCACGCGGGGGGTGCCGGCATGACCGCGCGACTGCCGGTGGGCGTGGTCGGCGTCGGGGCGCTGGGGATCCACCACGCCCGGCACCTGGCCAGCATCGCCGAGGTGGATCTGGTGGGCGTGTACGACGCGGCGCCCGCCCGGGCGACCCAGGTGGCGAGCGAGGTGGGGACCACCGCCTACCGGGATCTCGACCGACTCCTGGCCAAGGTCAAGGCGGTCACCATCGCCGTCCCCACGCCGGCGCACGCCGAGGTGGGACTCCAGGCGCTGGAGCGGGGGATCGCGGTCCTGATGGAGAAACCTCTGGCGGCTACGGTGGCCGAGGCGGACCGCCTGATTGCGGGGGCGGAGCGCCACGGCGTCCCGCTCCACGTCGGTCACATCGAGCGCTTCAATCCGGCCATCCGGGCCGCGAGCCCGTACCTGGATCGTCCCCGGTACATCGAGAGCAACCGGCTGGCGCCCTTCCAGCCGCGTGGCACCGACGTGGCCGTGATCCTCGACCTGATGATTCACGACCTCGATCTCATCCTGCACCTGACCGGTGGCGCCGAGGCCGTGGAAGTGCGCGCTTCAGGGGTGGCGGTGCTGTCCCCCCATCTCGACATGGCCAACGCCCGGGTGGAGTTTGCCAACGGCGCGGTGGCCAACGTGACCGCCTCCCGGATGGCCCGGGAACGGATCCGAAAGCTCCGCATCTTCCAGCCCACCGGGTATCTCACGCTCGATCTCGCGGCCGGACACGGCGAGTTCATCCGGCTCAAGCGCGATTGGCGACCGGGCCAGGGGACGCGCCTCGAAGACATCGCCGAACGCATTCCGCTGGCTGCGCCCGAGGCGGATGCGCTCGAGCTCGAGCTCCGGAGCTTCGTGAGCACGGTGCTCGGGGAACCGGCCACGGTGGTTACCGGGCGGGAGGGCCGGGCCGCTCTCGCCCTGGCGCTTCAAGTCGCCGAGGCGGTGGCGCAGTCGCCGGTGTCGCTGCCCGCCTCATGAACCAGGCGGCACCGCGGCTGCTGATCTCAGCCGGGGAGCCATCGGGAGACTTGCACGGGGCGCGCGTGGTGCACGCGCTGCTCACTCGCTATCCCGATGCCTCCATTGATGCGGTCGGAGGCCCCCGCATGGCCGCGGAGGGCGCTCGAGTGCGGTTCCCCATCGAGCCCCTGAGCGCCTTCGGCCTGCTCGAAGTCGTCCACAAGATCCCCGCTCATCTCAGGCTGTACCGGGAGCTGCGTCGCAGCTTTCGCGAGCGCCGCTACGACCTGGTGATCCTCATCGATTATCCGGGCTTTCACCTCAGAGTGGCCGAATCCGCCCGCAAGCACGGGATCAAGGTTCTGTACTACATCGCGCCTCAACTCTGGGCCTGGTATCCCGAGCGGGCCCGACGATTCAGCCGCGCGGTGGACCGTATGGCGGTGGTGCTCCCGTTCGAGCCGGCCTTCTTCGCCCGGGTGGGGATGCGGGCTGAATTCGTCGGGCACCCGCTGGTGGACCAGGGGCCCGCCATCAGCCGGCACGAGGCCCGGATCCGTCTCGGCCTTCCGGCCGAGCAGCGGATTCTCGCTATCTTTCCAGGCAGTCGGGTCGAGGAAGTACGCCGGCTTTGGCCGCTGTTTCGGGAAGTGGCGCTCCGGCTGGTGGGCGAAGGGCGTTGTGACCGGGTGATCGTTGCGGGCGTACCGCTGGGACAGTACGCCGAGGCGGGCCCGATCGAGATTCGCTACGATGATTCGCCCGCCGTGATGGCCGCAGCGGACGCCGCGCTGGTGAAGTCGGGAACCACGACCCTCGAGGCGGCCTTGGCCGATACACCGATGGTGGTCGCCTACCTGACTAATCGCTGGAGCTATGAGATCGGGCGCCGGATGGTGTCGGTCCCGTGGATCAGCCTGGTGAATCTGGTGGCCGAGCGGGAAGTGGTCGCGGAGTTCTGGCACCCTCCGCTGCACAGCGAGATGCTGGCCGATGCCGTCCGGCCCCTGCTCGATCCGGCGGACTCGCGCACGATGGCGCAGCGCGCCGGTCTGGCCGAGGTCCGGCGGCGGTTGGGAGGTCCGGGTGCCGCCGAGCGAGTGGTGGCCATCGCGGGCGAATTGCTCAAGGGATGAAACTCCGGGTCAGCCCGGAAGTCGGTGTGCGGCTGGCGCGCCCGCTGCTCGGCGCGCTGGCGTATTCCTGGCGCATCCAGACCTCGGGAGAAGAGTATTGGCGAACGCTCCACGAGGCGAAGCGCCCCATCATCTTCATGTGTTGGCACGACGTGCTGCTGCCGCTGCTCTGGCGGCATCGGCGCCAGGACATCGTGATCGTGGTCAGTGAGGCGCGGGACGGGGACTATCTGCGCGAGTTCGCCAGCGGCATCGGGTATGGGGCGATCAAGGGTTCCAGCACGCGGGGGGGAGCGCGCGCGCTGCTGGCGTCGGTTCGCGAGCTCAAGGCCGGTCGCGCCGTGGCCTTTACCCCCGATGGCCCGCGGGGCCCACTGCACGAGGTCAAACCGGGGGTGGTGGTAGCGGCCCAGCGGGGAGGCGGTATCATCCTTCCGCTCCACGCCGCCGCCGACCGAGCCTGGCGGCTCAAGTCCTGGGACCGCTTCATGGTTCCGCAGCCCTTTGCGCGGGTTCGGGTGTCTTATGCGGAACCGTTCGCGGTGGAACCGGGAGATGAGGGCTTCGCCAACGGAATGGCGCGGGCGCAAGCCGCGCTTGATGAACTGGTGAGGGCAGCCGGATGCCTGCACGCCGACGAGACCGACACCGGGTAATCCGGTGGCTGTGGACCAGCCGCCGCCTCGACGCGCGCCTGGTGCGCCTGGCGCTGCTCCCCGTGGCGGGCCTCTGGCGCCTGAGCATGGGGATCCGGTCGTGGTGGTACGCCCGCGGCTGGGGGGAGGTGCACGAGTTGCCTCTCCCGGCAGTGACGGTCGGGAACCTGACCGTGGGCGGGTCGGGCAAGACGCCGATCGCGATCTGGATCGCGCGCCACTATGCGTCGGTGGGGTTAACCCCGGGGATCCTGCTCCGCGGGTACGGCCGCGATGAGACCCTGGTCCACCAGCGGGCAGTGCCCGGGGCTCAGGTCGTGGCCGACCCCGACCGTGTCGCCGGGGCGGAACGGGCCCTCGCCAGAGGGGCGCAGGTGCTGGTGCTGGACGATGCGTTCCAGCGGCTGGACTTGCGCCCCGATTGCAGCATCGTGGTCCTGAGCGCGGAGGCGAGCCGGGCGGTGCACTGGCCTCTCCCGGCCGGGCCCTGGCGGGAGGACTGGTCGGCGCTGGCCCGGGCCGATGCGGTCATCGTCACCCGGAAACGCGCCACGCCGGAATCGGCCGCCCAGCTGGCCCGGGCGGCGCGCGCCGCGGTGCGGGGACCGGTAGGAATCGCGCATCTGCGACTGGCGCGCTACGAGGGGCTGCTCAGCGGGCGACCCACTCCGCCCGAGGCCCTGCTGGGTCGGCGGGTTGTCGCGGCCTCGGCGATCGCCGATCCCGAGGCCTTCGTGGCGCAGACCAAGGCGACCGGTGCCGCGGTCCAGGTGGCCACCTGGCACGATCACTATGCCTATCGCGATGAAGACGTCGCGTGGCTCGCCCACGCCGCCCGCCGGGCCGATCATGTGGTCATCACCGAGAAGGATGCCGTGAAGCTCAGGGAGCGCTGGCCGGACGACGCTCCCGAACCGCTGGTGGCCGTCCTCGACCTGATCTGGGAGGCCGGTGAAGCCGACATCATCACCGCGCTGGATGCGGTAGTCACGCCGGTGGACCGGTTCTGAGCCACCGCTCGCCGGCCCCGGGACTTCGACCCAAGGAATTGCCATGACCACGACACAACCTCGTCCCAGCCAGGACGTCATCCGCCCCGACAAGGACCGGTTCCTCGGAGAGGAGAATCCCTTCGAGGCAATGATGTCCCGCTTCGACTATGCGGCCAAACGATGCGGGCTGGATCCCGGGCTCTACAAGATCCTGCGGCACCCCGAGCGCCAATTCATCGTCTCGGTCCCCATTCAGCGCGACAACGGAGAGATCGAGGTCTTCACCGGTTTCCGGGTGATCTACAACACTTCCCGGGGACCGGCCAAGGGCGGCATCCGCTTCGACATGCAGGTGACCCTGGATGAAGTGAAGGCGTTGGCCGCCTGGATGACCTGGAAGTGCGCCGTGGTGAACATTCCATTCGGTGGCTCCAAGGGTGGGGTGGTCTGCGACCCGAGCACCATGTCCAATGCAGAGCTGGAGCGCCTGACCCGCCGGTACACTTCATCGATCATCGAGGTCCTGGGCCCCGATTCCGACGTCCCCGCTCCCGACGTCAACACCAACGAGCGGGTGATGGCCTGGGTGATGGACACCTACTCGATGCACAAACGGCACACGGTGACCGCGGTGGTGACCGGGAAGCCGATCGAGATGGGCGGGTCGCTGGGCCGGCGGGAGGCGACGGGACGCGGGTGTATGATCGTGACCCGGGAAGCGCTGAAGAAATTGCGGATGCCGGTGGCCGGGACCCGGGTGGTGGTGCAGGGGTTCGGGAACGTCGGCTCGATCGCCGCGCAGCTGATGGAAGATCAGGGGATGACCATCGTCGCGGTAAGCGACAAGTCGGGCGGTGTCTACAATCCCAAGGGGCTCCGGGTGAAGGACCTGGTCGCGCACGTCAAGCAGCATCAGTTCCTCAAGGGCTACCCCGGAGCCAAGCCGGTCGACAACGAAGAGCTGCTCACCCTGGACTGCGACGTGCTGGTACCGGCGGCGCTCGAGAACGTGATCACCCACAAGAACGCCGGAGACGTCAAGGCCCGGATCATCTGCGAGGGCGCCAACGGGCCTACCGCGGCCGGCGCCGACAAGATCCTGAACGACAAGGGGATCTTCGTCATCCCCGACATCCTGGCCAACGCGGGTGGCGTGACGGTGAGCTACTTCGAATGGGTGCAGGATCGGGGCGGCTACTTCTGGGACGAGGAGACGGTCAATCAGCGGCTCGAGCGGATCATGGTGCGGTCGTTCGACGAGGTGACCAGCATGGCCAGTCGTCATGGACTGGATAACCGGATCGGCGCGTACATGCTGGCGATCGAGCGGGTGGCCGCGGTCCACCGGATGCGCGGGATGTATGCCTGATCCCGGGCGACCGGTCCGGCGCTAGGCGGTGGAGATCGCGATCCTGGCGGTGGGGAAGCTTCGGCCCAGCTTCCGGGAAGCGTGCGACGACTACCTGAAACGGCTGCGACGGTACGCCACGATCGTGGAGCATCAGGTGCCGGAAGCGTCGCGTGCCGGGTCTCCCGCCGTTCAGCGACGAGAAGAAACGGCCCGGCTCCTGGCTCGCCTTCCCGGCCAGTCCCGCCGAGTGGCGCTTACCCGCCAGGGCGAGCCGTGGAGCAGCCGGGAGCTGGCCCACCAGCTCGAGCAGTGGAGGCAGGGCCGGCGACCCGTCGCCTTTCTGCTCGGCGGGTCCCACGGGCTCGACTCCGATCAGTTCGAGGCCGCTGACCAGCGATGGAGTCTGGGCCCGCTTACCCTGCCACACGAGCTGGCCCGGGTGGTGGTATGCGAACAGCTCTACCGGGCGTTCACGATTCTCCGGGGCGAACCATATCACAAGGGCGCCGACTCGTGAGACGCGATCGCGGCCCCAGCCGCCAGCTCGGGCGCTCATGACCGAATGGTTCGAGGAATGGTTCGGGGAAGAGTACCTCCATCTCTATCCGCATCGGGACGAGCGGGACGCCGAGGCGCTGATCGGCCTGGTCCAGCGGACGCTCCCGTGGCAGCCGGGGTGGCGAGTGCTCGATGTGGCCTGCGGCCAGGGGCGCCACCTGCGCGTGCTGACGCGACTGGGCGCCCGTCCGATCGGGGTGGACCTTTCCGAGGGCCTGCTCCGTAGGGCGCGTGAAGTAACCGATCGGCCGCTGGTGCGCGCGGATATGCGCTGGTTGCCGGTCCGCCCCGCCTCCATGGATCTCACCCTGAATCTCTTCACCAGCTTCGGCTACTTTGCGCACGACGACGAGAACGCCATGGCCCTGAATGCCATGGCGGACACGGTGCGGCCACAAGGGTGGTTCGTCCTCGACTTCCTCAATGCCGATGCGGTTCGCCGTTCCCTGGTTCCGTGGGAAGACGCTACGCTGGGAGAGGTCCGGGTCCGGGTCGAGCGCCGGATCACGACCGACGAGCACTTCGTGATGAAGACGATTGTTACGCCCGATGGGCAACGATTCCTGGAGCGGGTTCGGCTGCTCAGGGGCCCGCAGCTGGAAGGGATGTTTCAGGCGGCCGGGCTTCGGGTCACTCATCGCTTTGGCGACTACACCGGCGCTCCCCTCGCTGAGGGGAGCCCTCGAACCATTCTGATCGCGCAGCGAGCATGAGCGTGCGATTCGTAGCAACCCCGCTGGGGGCTCCACTCCGCTGGCCCGAGCCGCGCGACGGGAAGATGCCACCCCTGGGCGTTGCGATTCAGAGGCCACCCACGTCGGTGCCGGCCTTTGAACAGTCGCTGCGGCGGCTGGAGGAACCGGGAGTCCTGGTCGTGACGACCGGCCAGCAGCCGGGCCTGCTCACCGGACCCCTGTTCACCATGTACAAGGCACTCTCCGCCGCCGCGCTGGCCCGGGTGCTGGAGAGCCGGTGGAAACGGCCGGTGGTCCCGGTCTTCTGGATTGCCGGGGACGATCACGACTTCGCCGAGGCCAACCACGTCTCCTGGCTCGGGAGCGATGGCAGCCTGGTGACCAGGACACTACGGGAGCGTCCGGCCGATGCCGCGCTGACACCCATGTATCGGGAACCACTGGGCCCCGAGATCGAGGGGATCCTTGGTGCCCTGGCCGCCGATCTCCCCCCGTCCGAGTTCCGGGCCTCCACCCTCGAGTGGCTGAACCGTCACTATGTCCCGGCGGCCACGCTGGCTGGCGCGTTCGGCGGCGCGCTCACCGAGCTGTGCGCCCCGTTCGGCGTCGTCTGCCTCAACAGCAGCGACCCAAGAGTCAAGCGGGAAATGGCTCCGCGACTGCTCCGCGCCCTCGAGCTGGCGCCCAGCCTCGAGCAGGCGCTGGGGGATCGGGCGGTCGAGTTGGCGCGAGGCGGCAGCGATCCCGGCGTCGCCATGGCGGATGGGGCCACCCTGGTGATGGTCGAGGGGAAGCTGGGCCGCGACCGGTTGGTGCGGGATGGGAGCGGCTTCGTCGCTCGGCGAAGCGGCGAGCGGTTCGACTTCGAGCAGCTCAGGCGGATGGCCACGGAGGCGCCCGAGCGGCTGTCCCCCAACGTGCTGCTCCGGCCCGTGGTGGAACGGACGCTCTTGCCAACGGTGGCCTACGTGGCCGGACCGGGCGAGCTGCGCTACCTGGAGCTGACCCCACCGCTCTATCGGAGCCTCGAGGTTGAGCGGCAACTGCCGCTCCCACGCTGGTCGGGCATCATGGTCGAGCCCCGCGTGGATCGGGTTCTGGAGAAGTTCGAGGCCACCGTCGAGGAGCTGCTCAAGCCCGGAGCGGCCCTGGAGGCCCGGGTCCTCCGCACCCAGCTTCCGTCCGAGGCACTGGCGGCGATGGCCCGCCTGAAGGAAGCGACCGAGCGGGAGTACGGCGTGCTGGCAACGGTCGCGCGGGATCTCGATCCCACCATCGAACGGCCGGTACACACCGCGGAGAACCAGGTGCTCGCGGGGCTCCGGGACGTGGAGAAGCGCCTGGTACAACACCTGAAGAAGCGGCAGGACACCGAAGTGGCGCAGATCGCGCGGGCCCGCACGGCGGTGTGGCCGGCGGGTAAAGCGCAGGAGCGGATCCTGACCATCGCTCCGTTTCTGGCGCGCTACGGCACCTCGCTGCTCGAGGGCCTGCACACGGAGATTCTTCGCTGGTACCAGGCCGGTCTTGAACCGGCCGGGGTTCCGTCGTAGACTCGGACCATGTACCTGATCGGGATCATCCTGCTGGTCGCCCTGCTCATTCCTATCATGGGCATCCTGATCGATTCTCCCATCGGTCGCGCCCTGGCGCGGCGACTGGAGGGGCCGGAGCCGGTACCCACGAACGTGGCGGAGCTGGCCAAAAAGGTGGAGTTGCTGGAGAGCGAGGTGGACGACCTCCACCGCTCCGTGGAGGCGTTGCAGGAGGAGAACGCCTTCTATCAGCGCCTGCTCGAGGAATCGTCTTCGCGACCCAATCTTCCGCGGCCGAAACCCTGACCGCCCGCGCCCGCCCGGCTCGGCCGGCGGCGATGGTGGCCGCCGGTATCTTCGTCTCCCGGATTCTCGGCTTCGTCCGGGAACGAGTCTTCGCTCACTACTTCGGGAACTCCCCGGCGGCCGACGCCTTTCGCGCGGCGCTCAAGATTCCCAACCTGGTCCGCAATCTCCTCGGCGAAGGCACCCTCTCGGCCTCGTTCATTCCGATCTATGCTCGCGCCGCCGAGCGCAACGATTCCGGGGCAGCCCGCGCCCTGGCCGGTGCCACCCTGGGCATCCTGACCGCCATCACCGCGTTGTCGGCCCTGCTGGGCATCTGGCTGGCCCCCGCCATCACCGACTTCGTCGCTTTCGGATTCCCGCCCGAGACCCGCGACCTGACCGTGCGCCTGGTGCGGATTCTCTTTCCGATGACCGGCCTGATGGTGGTGTCGGGGTGGTGCCTCGGCGTCCTCAATACCCATGGGCGGTTCTTTCTGCCGTATGCGGCGCCCGCGATCTGGAACATCGCGGGGATCGCGGCACTCTGGGGCGTGGCCTCTTGGCGACCGGGCTCCACCATCGAGGAGCTCGCCATCGCCTTGGCATGGGGCACCTTGGTGGGGAGCCTGCTGCAGGTGGCGATCCAGCTTCCCACCTGCGCCCGCCTGCTGCAGGGCCTTCCGTTTTCCCTCGACTACCGGAACCAGGAGCTGAGGACGGTGTTCCTTTCCTGGGTCCCGGTGGTGATCGGTGCCGGGGTGGCTCAGATCGCGTCGATCGTGGATACTCAGCTCGGCTCGCTGACCGGCCCTGGAGGGGTGGCGGCGCTGGGGTACGCCCAGCTGCTCCAGACGCTGCCCATCTCGCTCTTCGGGGTCTCGGTGGCGGCGGCGTCGCTTCCCGACCTCTCGCGCGAGGCCGATGACCAAGCAGGCCGCCAGCTGCTGCGCGATCGGCTGGGCGCCGGGTTCTCGCGGATCTTCTTCTTCGTCGCTCCGGTCGGACTCGCCTATATCGTGCTGGGCCGCCCGTTGATCGCGGCCCTCTTCCAGACCGGACGGTTCGGGACCCTGGAGACCGATGTGGTTTCCGGCGTGCTCGCCGCCTACGGAGTCGGGTTGCTGGGCTTCGCCACGGTGAAGCTCTTCGCTTCGGGGTACTATGCTCTGCGCGATACCCGCACCCCCGTCCTGGTGGCCGCCACTTCGCTGGCCATCGGCACCGGCCTCTCCCTCTATTTCATGTATCGAACGCCCTTCGGCGTGGCGGGTATCGCCTTCGGCTCATCTCTGGCCGCCTTTCTCAATACCATCCTTCATGTGGTGGGACTCGACCGGCGGCTGGGCATCACCATCGTGGGCCGGGGCGAGCTGGTGGCGGTCGGTCAGGTTGCCCTCGCCTCGACGGTGGCCACGGTGGCGGGATGGGGAATGCAGAGTCTGGCCGGGCGCTGGCATCCGATTCCGGGGGCGGCGGCGATCTACGGGGTGTTCGGCGTCGCTTACCTGGTGGCGGGGGCGTTGCTCGGGAACCCCGAAGCGCGACGCCTGGCCAGAGTCGGCCGCTGACGGTTGCCTCCCGGCGCGCTGGACCCGCCCCCTATTTTTCCTTCATGACGGATCTCCCCGACACACTCCAGCGCAAGCTGGACACGCTCCCCGACGGGCCGGGTGTCTACATCTGGAAGGGTGCGGGCGGGGAGGTGCTCTACGTCGGCAAGGCCAAGCGACTCAAGAGCCGGGTGCGGAGCTACTTTGCCGCCGACCACTCCGGCAACCCGATGCACGAGCGCCTGGTGCACCTGATCGCCGACGTGGACACCATCGTGGTCGCTCGGGAGCCTCAGTCGCTCCTTCTCGAGAACAACCTGATCAAGGAGTATCAGCCGCGGTTCAACGTTCGACTCAAGGACGACAAGAGTTATCCCTCGATCGCGGTGACGCTGGGAGAGCCGTTTCCGCGAGTGCTGGTCACTCGACGGCTGAACCTTTCTGGCGCGCGATACTTCGGTCCCTACACCGATGTCGCTCTCCTGCGGCGAACCCTGGGGATCATCCGCCGGATCTTCACCGTCCGAAGCTGCGCCGACGACCTGCCGCGTGAGCGGCGGGAACGTCCCTGCCTCGATTATCACATCGGCCGGTGCAAGGCGCCCTGCGTCGGGTGGCAGAGCGTCGAGGATTATCGCCGGATGATCGACGAGGTGCTGGCCTTCCTGGAAGGGAAGACGCTGGACGTTCGCGAGACGCTGCGAACCATGATGACCGAAGCCAGTGAACGGACCGATTTCGAGCGGGCCAAAGACCTCCGGGACACGCTGCGGTGGCTGGAGCAGCTGGAGGCGCCCAGCGCGGTGCAGGTGATGGGGACCGGTAACGCCGACGTGGTCGGCTACGCGCGGGACGGGGACGATGCGGTCGGCTTGCTCTTCCGGGTAAGGGAGGGCCGGATCATCGCCCGGGAGCATCGCTTCCTGGAAAACGTGGAAGGCGAGACCGACGAGGCGATCCTCAGTGTGTTCCTCGCCCGTTACTATCTGCCTGGACCGGATCGGGCCCGGCGGGTAGTGCTTCCGTTCCCCCCGGAAGACCTGGAGAGTCTCCAGGCCCTGGCGCCCGAGAGCACCTGGACCTTTCCGACCCGCGGCACCGCGCACCGCTGGGGGGCCCTGGCCGACCAGAACGCGCGTCATCTGCTGGAGAGTCTCCGCATCGAGTCGTTCGAGACCGACGAGCGGGCCGAGGATCCGGTCTACGCGCTGGGACGCGATCTGGGGTTGAGCGGAGTCCCCCGCTCGTTCGTCTGCATCGATATCTCCACCAACCAGGGGCGTGACACGGTAGGGAGCCTGGTCTGGTTCGAGGTGGGGCGACCGAAAAAGAGCGAGTACCGGAAATTCAAGATCAAGGGACTAGCGCAGCAGGACGACTACGCGGCCATCCACGAAGTCGTGACCCGCTACCTGACCCGGAGACGAGACGAGAAGCTCGCGATTCCCGATCTGCTGGTGATCGACGGCGGGAAGGGGCAGTTGAGCGCCGCCCTGGATGCCGCGCGTGCGCTGGGATTCACCGACCTGCCCATCGTGGGCCTCGCCAAACGGGAAGAGGAGGTGTTCCTGCCGGGCCGGCCGGATAGCCTCCGTCTCTCCCGCCGGAGTTCCTCACTCCGCCTTCTGCAACGGGCCCGAGACGAGGCGCACCGGTTCGGGCTGGCCTACAACCGGAAGCGGCGGGCCGACCGGACGATCACCTCGGAGCTCCTGAGCATCCCTGGGGTGGGGCCGGCCAAGCGGCGTCGCCTGTTGGAGCGCTTCGGCAGCCTGGCCGGGGTTAAGAGCGCATCGGTAGCGGAGTTAGCCACCGTTCCCGGGGTCTCCAAGGCTCTCGCCGAACGGGTCCAAGCCCACCTCGGCGGTTAGGTTCGGGGGCTCGATCGGCGATTTGCCAGCCGCTCGGCGCCCGGCGATACTTCACCCATGTCCAGTGGCCGCTTCGCGATCCTCGACCCGGCCGCCGGGATCAGCGGAGATATGCTGCTCGGCGCCCTGGTCGCCAACGGCGCACCGGCCGAATGGATCACCGGTCTCCCGGCGCGCCTCGGGATTCCGGGGGTAAAGGTCGAGCTCCAGCGCGTCTTTCGCTCCGGGATCGAAGCCACCCAGGTCACCGTCCGGCTTCCGGATGGCAGCACGGAAGGGCCCAGCCACCCCTACGGCCAGTCGCATTCGGATCCTCATCCGGTGCCGCATCATCACCACGGCCCCGGCGGGCAGGACCACGGCCACGACCACCATGCCGCCGGGCATGCCGGTCACCGGCACGTGGGTGAGCTGATCGCCATGATCGAAAAGGCTCCTCTCTCGGCCCGCGTGCGGGAACGCGCCATTCGCGCATTGTGTCTATTGGCGGAGGCGGAGGGACGGATCCACGGAGTGGCGACTGAGGACGTGGCACTGCACGAGGTGGGGGCGATGGATGCGCTGGTGGATATCGTCGGCGGCCTCGAGGGATTCGAGCAGTTGGGGATCGACCATGTCTATCACCGGCCGGTGACGCTCGGCGCCGGGTGGGTCCGGGCGGCGCATGGAGTGATGCCGGTTCCGGCGCCGGTGACTGCGTTGCTGGTGGAAGGGTTGGAGATCGGGCCCAACGGGCCGGTAACCGGCGAGGCGACCACGCCGACCGGTGCCGTGCTGCTCCGGGTGTTGAGCGAGGGAGCGCCTCCGGCTCGTTGGCGCATGGTGCGCAGCGGATGGGGTGCCGGGAGCCGCGATCCCGCCGAATATCCCAATGCGCTTCGATTGCTGGTGGCCGAGCCGGTCTCCGAGGCGGCGGAGGTGGTGCTGCTGGCCACCGACCTCGACGACCTGAGCCCGGAATACGTGGACCCATTGCGGGACGCGCTGGTTGCTGCCGGCGCGCTCGACGTGCAGGTATGGACGGTGCAGATGAAGAAGGGAAGACCCGGCTTCCGGCTCGAGGCTGCGGTGGCTGCGCCCGACGCCGAGCGCGTCACCGAGGCGTTGTTCCGACACAGTACCACGGCCGGGGTGCGTCGCTGGACCGCGGAGCGGGTGACTCTGCCTCGACGGACCATTGAGGTGAGCGCGGGGGCCGGAGTCGCAGTGCGGGTCAAGGTGATCGAGACGCCAGGCGGCCCCCGAGCCAAGCCGGAATACGACGACATCCGGGCGGCGGCCGAGGCGTTGGGCCGACCGGCGCACGAAGTCGCCCGGGAAGTTCAGGAGCGAGCCCAACTACTCGCGGCCGGCGCACGACCGGCCGGACCGAACTCATCGACGAGAGAATCCGAATGATCAAGCCTCTGGCTGTGGGTCTACTGACTGCCGTCGCCGTTGCTCCTCTGGTCCAGCAGGACCCGGGGGTCGCGACCCTGGTGGCCACCACCATGAGCGCCAACAAGAAGTTCATTCCGCCGCTGTGCCCAATCAAAGCGAGTGGCAAGGTGGGAGAGGGTGGAGACTGGCTGAGGGCTGCCGTAGAGGCGTCCGACGCGGCCAAACGAACCAGCGCGCTGGACGAAGGCACGACCGCGCTGAACCGGGCCATCAACCAGGAGCACCAGGACAAGAACGCGGCCGCCTGGTACTACATGGGCCGGATTCAACTCATGAAGGGCGACGTGGTCGGCGCCGATTCCAGCTTCACCAAGGCCGAGAAGCTGGAGCCCAAGTGCGAGCTCGACATCGACTCGTACCGGGCCCGGGCCTGGGAGGCGCTGGCCAACAACGCATCCGGGCTTCGCAAGCAGGGGAAGAACGACGCGGCGCTGATCTACCTTCATGCGGCCGATCAGATCTACCGGTCCAATGCCTATGCCCCGATCAGCATCGGCGAGATCCATAGCGTGGCCGGCCAGCACGACAGCGCGCTCGCCTATTTCAAGCGCGCGAGGGCGATTCCCGCGCAGGACTCGGCCAGCACCTCGCTCCATGACCTGGCGACGTTCGACTACGGCGTTACCGCGATCGAGCTGAAGCAGTATCCCGAAGCGATCACGGCCCTGAATGAATTCGTGAAGGCGCAGCCCAACGATGCGCAAGGCGCCCGCGCGCTTTCCCGGGCCTACGAAGGAGCCGGCAAGGCCGATAGCGCCAAGATCTGGAGCGACAAGGCCGTGGCCCTGGGTGGCGCGAGCACCGCGGCGGCCGCGGACGTCAACCCGGCCGACCCCACGGCGCTCAATCCGCTGTTCGACCAGGGGGTGGCTCAGTTCAACGACAAGAACTATCAGGCGGCGGCTGCGACCTTCAGCAGCATCCTCGACAAGTCGCCGTATTACCGGGACGCCCTGTTCAACCTGGCCAACTGCCACCTCGGCCTCAAGAACGGTCCTGAGCTGGTCAAGGCCGCGAATCGACTGGTGGCGATCGAGCCATTGAACGACGTCGACTACACGCTACTGGGGCGCGGGTATCAGTTGTCGAGCGATAACGCTGGTGCCATCAAGGCGGTCGAGAAGCGCGAAGCCCTGCCGGTGAGCATTCAGGTGACTGGCTTCCGGATCAAGGCCGAAAGTGCCATCCTCTCGGGGAAGGTGACCGGCCGCGAGCCCAAGGACCTGGCGGGGACGGCCCTCAAGGTGCCGGTGCCGGCGATCGTGGTCGAGTACCTGGATGGGACCGGGAACGCGGTGACCACGCAGGATGTCGTCCTGCCCACCGTGGCGGAGGGCGCAACGCAGGAGTTCTCCGCGGAAGGGAAAGGGAAGGGCATCGTAGCCTGGCGGTATCACACCAAGTAGACGCGCGCTGGCGAGGGCCAGCCGGCGCCCGTAGGTTATGCAGCCGACGATTTCTACAGGAGCTGAAGCATGGCTGACGCGCCCCCTGCGCCGGACCGGGCGTTCGTCCGGGAGGAGTCGGTAGCCCGATTACTTCGCCAGTTGCTCGCCGATACGGTGAGCGACTTGGACGCCAGCGAGGCGACTATCTGGACCATTTCCCAGGACGGGCTGCATCTGGATGCGGCGCTGAACCACGGGCCCACCGCCGAGATCGTCGAGGCCCAGTCCGTCCCGGTAAAGGATAGCGTCGTCGGATTGGTCGCCTCGACCGGATTTCCGATGTGCATCGGCCCGGAGGACTATCACAACCCCCAGGTCGATCAAGCGACCAAGACCCGCACGCTCGCCATGGCCGCCGCCCCGTTCTCCTGCGATCAGGAGCCCGCGGGGGTCATCTCGGCGATCAATCCCGCTGGCGGTGGGCTGTTCTCCGCGAGTCATCTCGAGACACTTAAATGGAAGGCCTACCTCCTCGGGCTCATTCTCGAGGACCAGCGTGCGCACTAGCCGTACGCGACCCAGGCGTGCGCCCTCGACCAAGGCATCGCTGGTCGAGGTAATCAGCCGGTCTCTCGACGACGCCAGCAACGGACGAAGGGAATACGAGCGAGCCCTGGCCCGGGACCCCCGGGCCAGGGCTCTCCTGCTCTCACTGCGCAAGGTGCGCGGCCGGTTGTCGGCCTTCGGAGCGCTCCCCACGCGCTCGCCTCGGCGACTCCCCGACTCCCTCTGGGCGCGCCTGTCCGAGCCCCGCCCCCGTCGGGTCAAAGCGGACGTCTCGGGGAGGCTCTCCCCCCAGTTCGCTGCGGATTTCCAGCTGGCGCAGGAGGCGGCTCGGGGAGACCGCGAGGCATGGGAAACCATCCTGAGGAAATTCGGCCCATCACTCTCTTCGCTGATCGCACAGTACGGGCTGGCGCACGAGCAGGACGACATCCTGCAGGACATCTTCCTGCTGTTGTGGCGGCGGATCGATTCGTTCCGCGGCGACTCGGCGCTCAAGACCTGGATCCTGCGAGTCGCCATCAATTACCTGAACAACTACCGCCGGCGGGTCGATGCCAAACGCCGGCGTGAAGTGGCCACCGATACGCTGGGCCCCTCCGACGGCCAGTTCGACGTCCCCGGCGCTGAAGATCTGAGTCCCGAGCACCAACTGGAGCGGAAGACCCTGCGGGAAACCCTCCAGGCGGCGCTGGACCGGCTGTCCCCCAGCCGGAAGATCGCGGTGCTGCTGCGGGACCTGCAGGAGCTAAGCTATGAGGAAATCGCCGCTATTCTGGGGATTCCGGCGGGGACGGTGAAATCTCGGGTGGCGCGGGCCCGGATGGACCTGGCCGCGCTCCTCACCAGCCCCGAATAGGTGAAGCGGCGTTCAGCCGGCCGGGGCTCGCCCGGTCCGCGCGCCCGCGCTCCGATCGGTCAGCTCGGCGTAGGCCGGGCAGGTTCGCAGTAATTCTTCGTGGGGTCCCACCGCAGCGACCTTGCCGGCTTCGAGGAAGATGTTGAAGTCGGTGGCCAACACGTCCATGTCGTGGGTGATGATGATGCAGGTACGACCTTCCGTCGCTTCGAGGACTCGCGCCGCCAGTTCCCGCATCCCTTCCGGATCCACCTGCGCCAGCGGTTCATCGAGGATCAGCACCCGCTGAGGACCGGCGAGACCGCGAGCCAGGGACACCTTGCGACGTTGCCCGCCCGAGAGCGGGACTTCGGAGGCAAGGACCGTGTCCAGCCCATCCGGAAGCCGTGTCGCCACGTCAGCCGCCCCGGAGACCTTGAGCGCGTAGTCGAGCCGCTCGGGAGGGCACTCCCGACCGAAGAGGACGTTGTCGCGCAAGGACTCCAGCAGAAACCCCGGGGCATCGGTGAGCAGGGCGATGACGCTCCGCTTCCACTGGAGCGGCCAGTGAGTTACGTCCACTCCGTCCACCAGGAACGATCCAGCTGAGGGCTGGTAGTCTCCCGCCAGCACGCGCGCGAGCGAGGTTTTTCCGCACCCCGAACCGCCGACAATCCCGACCCGGGCCCCCGGAGGGATATCGAACGACACGCCTCGGACGATTGGCGCGGCCGCACCGGGATACGCGAACTGGAGGTCCCGGACCGCGATGGCCGGTGGCTTGGTGAGCCCGGCCAGCTGCGTTGCCGCCGTCGGCGGCTCTCCGGGATCCGCGGTGGCCAGGATGCGATAGATCGAATGCAGGTTGGGCCCGAACTGGAGCAAGAGACTGGGGAACGAGACTAGTGTAGCAAACGGCGCAGCCAGTTGGCCCAGAAGTGCCATTCCACCGATGATCCCGCCGGCGTCGCCACCAGTCTTGGCGATGACCAGGATGATCAAGGGCAGGTTCAGGTGCTGGAAGGTCTGGGTGATGATACCCCGCACTCCAGTCCAGACCCGGATCGCCACGTTCTTGGTCTCCGCGGTGGTCCAGGCATCCACTACCTCCTGGCCTTTGGTCTTTTCACCGCCGAGGTACAGCAGATCGCGAAGGACGTCGAAGAAGCGGGTCGTGATGGCCGCAGCCCCGCCCAGCGCCACCCGGGACTCCTCGAAGGCACGCCGCTCGGCGCGCTGCGTCACCAGCATTGAGACGATCTGGGCGAGGACGGACAGCGCGATGAACGCGCCCAGGATCAGCCAGCCGCCCTGGACCTGGGTCACCAGGGTGCGGGCGAAGACAAGGAACAGGACCACCGCCTCCATCAGGCCCAGGACGCCGGTGGTCAGGAGCGAGGCGGTTCCGTCTGCGTCGGTCCGCAGGATTTCAGCGGAGGCCCCGGAGCCTCGCTGGACCCGGGCAGCGGCCGGCTCCCGGTAGAGGCACCGCAGCACGTCTTCCCGGATCTCTCGTTTGAGCGAGATCCCCACCCGCGACCGAAGCACGTCGCGACCCAGCTGGATCAATCCACCGATGACGAAGAGCAGGACCAGGATCGACAGCAGTGGCAGCCACTGGCTGGTGGAATTGAGGTTGAGCATGGCGATGAGCTTGCCGCTCACCGAGCGGGCCGGACCCGCGCCCGGGGCGATGGCTCCGGACTCCCCGCTCACGATTCGGGGGAGGGCGCTGGTGATCTGCTGAAGTCCGGTGATCGCGGTCGAGTTCAGATCGGCGTACAGGTACGCCATTCCGAGGACCAGCAAGGCACGGGGGAGAAATCGGATGAAGTAGCTGCGGAGCCCGTACAGTGCCTTCATGTCGGCGCCAAACGAGGTCCGCTCCCGAGGCATCGCCTGGGGCCCGTGCCCCGCGCCTGGGGGAGGGCCGACGCGTACAGCTCCCCCCATGGGACCCATGGGCTGGGGGCCGGGCGCACCACCAGGACCGGCGACGCGCACTGCGCCGCCCGGAGGGGGTTGTCCGTTCATGTGAAGCGAATCAGTGGCACTGCCAGCCGGGTCTCGACCGGGTGCGACCGGGGGCCGAGCGCCTCAAGGACGCCGGCCCCCAATCGTACCTGGGCTCAGACGAAGCCCAACTCGGTGCCGTACGGATGATAGTGGTCGCCGCGGTAGTACCAGCCGTCGACGGCCAGGAAGGTCCCGTAGAGATAGTTGCTGTGCCAGACCCAGTCGCCATAGATGTTGAGCGCCAGGTGACGGCCTTCCACGTCGCCGCCGCTCTCGGCACCGGCCGCCGGTCCGGACTTGGCTTCCGGGGTCTTGGTCCCGTAAGGGATCACGGGCGAGTGCCCCAGCTCAGCGAGCCGGGAAAGGCTCAGGGCATGCTTCTCGGCGACAGCGCGGGGGAATTCGTACACCATTCCTCCGGGGCCCGTCAGGAAGACGGTATCGAGTTTCTGGGGCGGCTTGCGGGCTGCGGTGGCCATGAATCTCCTCGCTCCGGCCGTTCTGATCGCCGGTCATGAATGGTGTGACGACGCTCACCTGAGGCCCGACTCCGGTCCCAGTTCGCGCGTCCGGAGGGCATCAAATCACCCTCCATCGTAGGGCGCCAGGTTCGGTCGCCCCGAGGCTGCTGGCCTCGATCTATTGGACACAGGGTCCCCCGGACCGGTTCCCGTAGGGCGAAGCCGCCTTTAGGGAGGAGCCTCACCCGGGGCCGGGTTCCGGGGGGCGAGAATATAGCGTTCGAGCCGCCAGTCGGCGAGAAGGGGGGGCAGGGCAGGGCCAGGCCATCAGGCCTTGGCCTTCTTCCCCTTCGGAGATTCACCGGGTGCCTTCCAGGCCGGTGCCATTCCGTAGAGCGCGGTCTTGACCTCGCAGGCGTTCCAGTCGGGCCGGAGCTGCCGGATCCGCGCAGCGATGGCCGCCACATGGGGCGCCGCGAAGCTGCTGCCGATCTCGATTACATACTGCCCGTCCTTCCAGGGCACTCGGATGTTCTCCCCTCGTGCCACGAACTCGACCATGGACCCCAGTCGGCGCCGAATGGCCAGCGCGTCCAGCTTTCCATAATCAGTCGAGATCACGGTGGGGAAGAATCCGGGCAGTTCCATCTTCTTGAAGTCGAAATTATTGCAGGCGGAGACCAGAAGGACGTTCTCCGTAAACGCCCGATCCACTACCCGCTTGTAGCCCTCGAGGAATTGCAGGTTCGGCGTGCCGAAGCTGCAATTGATGATGCCGAACTTCTGGCCGATGGCCCAGTCGAGGCCGGCCAGAACCCGTTGGGACGAAGTGCGCAGATCCCCGCCGAGGACGCGAAGGCTTTCGACCGTCGCCTCCGGCGCGAACTCGCGGAGAATCCACGCCACCGCGGTGCCGTGTCCGAACATGTCCACGCCCTGCTCCTGAACCACGCTGAATCCACCGCCGGTGGCCTGAACCAGTTGCCAGGTCGGGATCTTGGAGCCCTTGAGCGCCGGATGCGAGGTCTCCACGCCGGAGTCGACCACCAGGATCCGGATTCCCTTGCCGGTCGCGGAGTCGACCTCAGCCGGTTCGAGGGCGGTTGCGGTACGAGTCATTGGAATTCAACTCCTCGATACGGGAGAGGTGGAGACGGCGCGGGAGAGAACATAGACCGGAATCGTGCCGGCATGCTTGGCCAATCCCAGCCGACCGACCGGCTGGCACGAGAACTCGGTCACCCGTTCGGCTGCCGCCAAGGCGGCAAACTCCCGGCTGGCGTAGGCCATTCCCGGTGGAGTGACCGGCTCCAGCCGCGCCGCCGGGACCACATGTTTCCCGGTGAAGGTCCGTTGCTTGAGAATGGGATCGGTGCAGGAAAGAAGCGGCCCGGCATGAAGCGCCACGCGAAGGTTCAGGTCGGGGCGCAGTCCCTTGGCGGCCCAGTCGGTCTTGGCCATGAGGTCGCACAGGTCCAGGCCGAAGAGTCCCGCATCCCGGACCGACTTGAAGACGAAGTAGAGCCCGTCCCCCCACGTGTTGCCCACCACTGGAGCATGATCGGAGCCGGAGATCAGGTCGGCGACGGCCCCCAGAAAATGATCCACGAACGGTTTGATCTCGAGATCACCCATGGAGCTGAAGTGCACGACGTCCGCGAAGATTACCGCCATGATGCGGGCTTCGAGGCCGCGCTGGCCACGGCTGTTACGGGCGGGCGATGTGGGGTCGGTCGAGGAAGGTCTCCCTACCAGCTCACGCAGATCGATCACCTCGATCTGGTAGCCGAACCTGCGCCACTCCTCGACCGTGGTCGCGGTCCCGCCGGCACCGTCTCCCGTCTCTCCATCCCAGAGGACCAAGGGTACCAGCTCGGTGTCAAGCACCCTGGCGTGCAGGGAGGCCAGCCCCAGGAGGAGCAGGTTGGCATACTCGTAGAACACCGCTCCCTCGGCGAAGCGCTGAGCCGTGGCGACCACGACCTCCGAGCCGGCCTCAAGCACCCGTGCGAACCGGGTCTCCCAATCGCCCCCGGGGATGATGGCCACGCTGTCTTCGGCGAACTGCTCCTTCGCATAAGGTAGGACTAGGTTGGTCCGGCCCTGCCGAGCCGCCATGGCTTCCAGGAACAGAATGTCCCCCCCACACGCAGCGGAGGAGTAGCCGAATCCAGCGTCCAACCGCCCCAGCCGATCCGCAATAGCTTCCTTGACGCGAGCCTCCGCCTCGGGGGGGAATCTGGGAGAAGGTCGCCCTGGTCGATCAATCAGGTGCCCGGCAAAGACGACCACCTTGGGGATCTTCAGGAGACTTTCCAGGAAGCCTGCGGAACGCCCGGTGGCGTTCGCGATCAGGCGTGCGTTGCGCCGGGTGCTCGACAGATCGCCCAGCCGTCCCTGGCCGACCGAGGTCGCCTCACGGTACCAGCGTTCCGCTTCGCTCTCATCTCCCAGGATCAGCGCCACCTCGCCCAAGGTAGCGAGCGCATAGTAAACGTCGCCGTCGCCGTGGCGAAGCTCCTCATATTCCCGCATGCACGCGTCGCGCGTCTGGCGGGCCAGCTCCATGGCCAACTCCCGCTTGCCCAGGAGCAGGGCAGTGGTGGCCGCGTTGACCCCCGGGTAGCTCGACCCGGTCAGGCGGAAGCCCTCGAGGTACACCTGGTGCGCCAGGTTCCACTGGCGCTCACGCTCGGGCGGATCCTTGGCTGTCTCCGCCAGGTCCTTGTGGGTCCGCGCCAGGATGCCGAGGGTTTCGGCGTCGAGGTGTCCCTCGCGTTTGAGGTCCATCAGGATCGTATTGGCGCGACTGGGGGCCCCGCTCTTGGCGAGGGCCAATGCTTGCAGTTGGCGCAGCCGCACGTCGCTCTTCCAGTAGCGGAGACCTTCGGAGGCGGCGTCGTTGGCGAGAAGCGGTGATCCTCGTTCGATCAGGCGGCTCGCCAGGCGGCGATACAATTCCGGGTAGGGAGCCCAACGATCCTCGGTATGGGCGCGCCAGAGCTCCACCAGCGACTGCAGGTCCGGAGACGGGGGACCCTGCAGTTGTCGCAGAATGGCGGGGGTGCGGTCATCGCCGGCCGATTCCCCTGGATCCGTTGCGGCGGCCGGAGGGACCAGGCGGTAGCCCAGCGCCAACATGGCCTTCAGAGTGCCGTGAACCGTGTGGCGGTCGTACTCCCGCTCCGAATCCGGCAGCGCATCGTAGGAGACCAGGCAAGGATGAGTCTTGCGCGAGTCATCTCGAGTGGGGCCGTAGGTCCAACCCTCGGCGAAGCGGGCGCGGGCCCAGACGTCGTGGACGTTCCGGGCAAGCAACTCCGAGAGCTCGGCGACCTGGGGGTCGAGCTCGACGCTGGATACGTTCAGCGGCGCGGGGTGATACGCGTCGGGAGGTGGTGACGGCATGCGTTCGGGAATGGGGGGACCGGCTAATCTCTCCTCCGGCAGGCGGGCTGTCCAGAGCCGCGCGGCGGCCACCGCGTTGCCTTGACAACGACTCCCGGGCAATCGCAACTTCTCGCCTCGCCACTCACAATTGAAGAGGGGCTGGATGGGTTACCTGCCCGGTTTCGACCACGACATCTTCATCAGTTACGCCCACGTCGACAACGACCCCCTGACCGAAGGTCAGAAGGGGTGGATCGACAGTTTCCATAAGACGCTGGAAACGCGGCTCACCGGACTGCTGGGAACCGAACCCAAGGTCTGGCGCGACCCGGCGCTCAAGGGCAACGACTACTTCGACCAGGTCCTCCCGGCGGAGCTGCAACGCACCGCTATCCTGGTCTCGATCGTCACCCCCCGCTACACCAATTCCGAGTGGTGCCTCAAGGAGCTCCAGATCTTCTGCCAGGCCGCCGAGGCGACCGGCGGGGTCCAGGTGGGGAACCAGGCCCGGATCTTCAAGGTGGTGAAGCTGCCGGTCCCGCTCGAGCGCCATCCCCAGGCCCTGCAGGGACTGCTGGGCTACGACTTCTACGATCGGGATCCCAAGAGTAATGCGCCCAGGGAGTTCGGCTTCGAGTTCGGCGATGCGGCGAAACTCAACTTCGTGCAGAAGGTCAACGATCTGGCGTATCAGATCGAACAGCTCCTCGAGGCCTTTCGAACCAGCAGCGCGGAAGTGGTCAAGAAGGTCGTTCCCCGGTCGGGGCCGACCATCTACCTCGCCACCACCAGCGACGACCTCAAGCAGGTGCGGGACGCCATCAGGCGTGAATTGGAGCAGCGGGGTAATCGGGTCGTCCCCGATCGCGAGCTTCCCGCTGCCGGTCCCGACCAGGACAGTCTGGTGCGGGAGCAGCTCAAGGATGCCGTACTCTCGATCCACTTGATGGGTGCCGAGTACCAGGAGGCGGTCCAGCGCCAGAACGAGCTGGCGGCCGAACGCGGCGCCGGCTTCGGACGGATCATCTGGATGCCCCGAGAGATCCCGGTCACCGACGAGAAGCAGCGCAGCTATCTCGAGACCCTGAGCCACGACCCTGGCAGTGCCGCCTTCCTGCAGACGCCGGTCGAGGAGTTAAAGACCGTGATTCAGGACAAGCTGCAGGGTGCCGACGCCAAGCCAGAGCCAGCGGCGCGGAGCGAGGGCCCTCCCATGGTCTACCTGATCCGGGAGGCGCAGGATGCCGATGCGGCCAGGCCGGTGGAGGACTTCCTGTTCGATTCCGGGTGTGAGCTGTTGCTGCCGGCCGAGGAAGGGGATCCCGCCACCATCCGGAAGGATCACGAGGAGAAGCTGCGGACCTGTGACGCCGCACTGATCTATGCCGGCCAGTCCGCCGATGCCTGGCTGAACGTTCAGCTCACCGAGCTGCGCAAGGCTCCCGGATACGGCCGGGACCGCCCGATGACCGCGAAGGGTGTCTTCCTGGCGCCTCCCGATAAGCCCTGGAAGCAGCGGTACCGGACCCACGATGCGACGGTGATCAGGCAGGCCGCCGACTTCGACCCCGAGCAGCTGAAGCCGTTCGTCGGGCAGGTGAAAGGCGGCGGAGCCGGCAAGTGACGGGGCCGGACGCGCGGGGGAATCCCTTCCCAGGTCTCCGACCGTTCGAGTCGGACGAGTCCCATCTCTTCTTTGGCCGGGCCGGCCAGAGCGATGAACTCCTGAGGCGACTCCAGGAGAATCGCTTCGTCGCCGTGGTCGGCTCCAGCGGCAGCGGCAAGTCCTCCCTGGTGCGGGCCGGATTGCTCCCCTCGCTCTACGGTGGTGTCCTCCGCAGCGCTGGCTCGGGCTGGCGGGTGGCGGTCTGCCGGCCGGGTGGGAATCCGATGGGGAACCTCGCGCAGGCGCTCAACGAGCCCGGCGTTCTGCGCGAACAGGAGCCGGACCCCATGGTAGTCACCGTGACCGAAGCGATGCTTCGTCGCGGCGCCCTCGGCCTGATCGAAACGGTGGCCGAAGCGAGGCTCGGCGCGAAGGAGAATCTGCTGGTCGTGGTGGACCAGTTCGAAGAGATCTTCCGGTTCCGCCGCACTTCCGAGCACACCGATGAGGCGGCCGCCTTCGTCAAGCTGCTCCTCGAAGCCACCAGCCAGCGTGACGTCCCGATCTTCGTCATCATCACGATGCGGTCGGACTATCTGGGAGACTGCTCCCAGTTCCGCGACCTCCCCGAGACCATCAATCGTGGCCAGTACCTGATCCCCCGGATGACCCGGGATGAGCGCAAGCTCGCGATCACCGGCCCCGTGGCCGTCGGCGGCGGCGAGATCACTCCTCGGCTGGTGAATCGTCTGCTCAACGACGTCGGAGACAACCCGGATCAGCTCCCGATTCTCCAGCACGCCCTGATGCGCACCTGGGACTACTGGACCGAGCACCGCGCCCCCGGGGAGCCGGTGGACCTGGGGCATTACGAAGCGACCGGCGGGATGTCCGAAGCCCTGTCACGGCACGCCGATGAGGCCTATGCCGAGTTGGGAGATGAGCGGAACCGGCTGATCGCCGAGAAGATGTTCCGGCGCCTGACCGAGCGGGGGCAGGACAATCGGGAGACCCGCCGGCCCACCACGCTGGCCGAGCTGTGCGCCGTGGCTGAGGCCCCGCAGGCCGAGGTGGTCCATACCATCGACGCCTTCCGGGGACAGGGTCGGGCCTTTCTGATGCCGCCCGACCACGCGGCGCTCACCCCGGAATCGATCATCGATATCTCCCACGAGAGCTTGATCCGGGGCTGGACCCGGTTGCGGGGTTGGGTGGATGCGGAGACCGAGTCGGCCCGGATGTATCGCCGGCTGTCGGAGACGGCGACTCTCCATCAGGCAGGGCAGGCGGGCCTCTGGCATGACCCCGATCTTCAGCTTTGGCTCGAGTGGTGGAAGCGGACCGGGCCCACTGCTGCTTGGGCGCGGACCTACGATTCCAAATTCGACGCCGCTTCCGATTTCCTCGAAAAGAGCCGGATCGCTCGGGACGAGGAGGTCGCGGAAAGGGAGCGTCAGCGGCGGCGGCAACTCACGAGGACTCGGGTCTTTCTCGGCCTGGTCGCGGCAGGGTTGGTGGTGGCACTCTGGCAGGGCGCCGTGGCTCGTCGGGCCGCCCGCATGGCGACTTCTCGGGCGTTGGCCTTTCACTCCATTCGAGCCCTCGATGAAGACCCGGAACTGGGTGGACTATTGGCACTCCAGGCCGCGGCCGAGGTCTACAACAAGGACCGGATCATTCCCGGGGAAGTGGAGGATGCCCTGCATCAATCCCTGGCCGCTCCACTGGTCAAAGTCAGCCTCGGAGGCCACAGGCAGCGGGTGAACGCTCTGGCGTTCAGCCCCGACGGTCGGCTCCTCGCAGCCACCAGCAACGACAGCACGGTGATCCTGTGGAACGTGGGAACCGGCCGGGAATCCTTGACGGTCAAGGGTTCCCACGCGTTTGACCACGTCAAGTTCAGCCCCAACGGTAAACGCTTTGCCGCAACCGACTACGCCGGCACTACGAGCGTCTGGAATGTTGCCGACGGTCAGAAACTCTACTCGCTCGCGGGAGATTCTGGCGAAGTCCAGTACGGTATGGCGTTCAGCCCGGACGGCTCCCGACTCGCGGTCGCGCTCGGCAACCACGTGATCCAGCTTTACGATTCGACAGGCAAGAAGCTCGTCAAGACCCCATCGCTCTCCGGCAACATCTTCGACCTGGGGTTCAGTCCGGACGGGAAGCAGCTCGTGGCGGCGGTCGGCAATAGCGTGAAGCTCTGGAACCTCTCGACCGGGGCAAACACCTGGACCTGGGACAACCCGGAGAAGCTCCCCGTTTACACGGTAGCCTTCAATCCTTGGGGTAACCAGGTCGCTGCCTCAGGGATGTCGGCCAAAGTCACCCTGCTGGGCAGTGCGGCAGGAATCGCGTCCCGTACCCTCGGCGGTCATACCAACTCGGTGTCCAGCCTGGCCTACAGTCCGGACGGAACCCGGTTGGCGACTGGCAGCTACGATCGGACTGTAGTTGTGTGGGATACCGGCGGACGAGTCATAGCCCGGCTCATGGGGCATACGGGCTGGGTACATGCGGTCGCGTTCAGTCCCAACGGGAATTTGCTTGCCAGCGCCGGGGGCGATTCGGTAGTTCGCGTGTGGGATGTCAGCACCAATCGCGAGATCCTGAACCTGTCGATGCAGGGATATTACGGATGGATCTCCCACGTGGCCGTGAGTCCGGATGGGCGTCGGCTTGCGACCGGCGGTGACAATCCCCGGGTTTGGGATGGTCGTACTGGCCAGTTACTGCTCACCCTCTTCGGGCACAAGGAGGGGTACAGCACCGCCGCGGGACGAAACCTCTTCGCCGCGTTCGGGATCGGTTACAGCAGGGACGGAAGCCGCCTGGTGACGGGCAGCGTGGATTCGACCGCCATCATCTGGGACGCGATCACCGGCCGGAGACTGCTCACGCTAAAGGGACACAGCGGCCAGGTGGAGGCGGCGGCGTTCAGCCCCGATGGCAGGCGCGTGGTCACCGGAGCAGAGGACTCGAAGGCGATTGTTTGGGATACCGACTCGGGCCGGGCGCTCTTGACGCTTACGAAGCACAGTGACGCCATTTTCTCGGTAGGGTACAGCCCCGACGGGAAGTACCTGGTCACCGCGGGGAGAGATAACACTGCCCGGATCTGGACCGCGGACTCCGGCCGCCTGGTCCAGACCTTGACCATGAATAACTGGGTCACTTCTGTCGCCTTCAGCAGCGACGGGAGGCGCGTCGCCACTGGTGACCGCGACGGCCTGGTTCTCATTTGGGATGGCCTTACCGGGAAACGCCTTCTGATGCTGTCTGGTCATACGGGTGGGATACAATGGGTCACCTTTAGCCCCGATGGGAAGCGGCTGGCCACGGCGGCGATCGACTCGACCACCCGGGTCTGGGACGCCTCCTCCGGGCGCGAACTATTCACGCTGAGAGGACACTCCTTCGCGACCGGAACCTCGTTCAGCACAGACGGACAACGCCTCGCTACGTCCTACGGCGACGGCACAGTGAAAGTGTACGCAGTGAAGGCGGATGACCTGCTGAGGCTCGCATGGATGAGGGTCGGCCGGCCGTTGTCGGCGGAGGAATGCGCTCGCTACCCCCACAGCGCCCCCTGTCCCTCACCGGCAAGCGCGCTGGTCGTCAAGGCGAAGAGTTTGGCGGTCTCCGGGGATGTCTCCGAGGCCGTTGCGGATTTCGAACGAGCCAGGAGCCTCGACCCCACGGTGCGTCTCGACCCGGCCGTCGAAACGGGGCATCTGGCTGCCGAGACGCCACTCCGCGAGGGGGAGGCCTGGGCCGGTACCAACATGGACAGCGCCCTGGTGAGGTTCCGCAGCGCCGTCGCCCTGGATTCGTCCCTGGAGGGGAGGGCACACGTCGCCGAACGGGTGATCGAGGGAGGCACCCGAATGGCCAGGAGTGGATCTATCGATCAAGCCCTGGCCGCGTTCAAGGCGGCCCAGGAATTCGATCCGGAGCTCAAGATTTCTCCTAATGACTTGAACTCCTTGTGCTGGTGGGGAAGCCTGTACGGGCATGCCGCGGAAGTACTCGAGGCTTGTGAGAAGGCGGTGACCCTGTATCCGGAGAACTGGCAGATCCTGGACAGTCGAGGGTTGGCGAGAGCACTGACCGGACATACGGCCGAAGCCATCGAAGACTTTCAATCCTTCCTCGATAAGTCTCTAAGCGAGAGGCAGAACGATGAACGAACGCAGGCCCAGCGGGCCAGGCGCCAGAGGTGGGTGGACGCCTTGCGGGCGGGCAAGAATCCTTTCACTCCGGAGGAGCTCAAGGCCCTGCTGTCTGAGTAGGCTCTCCGTCGGAGTTTAACGGGCGTAACGGGTTGACACCGTCAAGCGGCGCAGGGCACATTTCCTGTGCAACCCTGCGGGCGTAATTCAGTGGTAGAATGCCAGCTTCCCAAGCTGGACGTCGCCGGTTCGAGTCCGGTCGCCCGCTCTCCCTGGCCCTCGCTCAGCGGCGAGGGCCTTCTGCTTCCTGAAGGCGCCCTTCATTACTCTCTCATACCATCGTCAAACCGCGCGGGTTACCCTTGGCTCGAGCGGAGCTGATGCATGTCGACGCCTACCCGCACCGAATCCGTCCCCCGGATCCCACCCAACCTGGTGGATTACGGGGAGGCGTGCGCACGGTTCACCTGGGATGACGCCCGGCGCCAGCTGAACGGGCTCCCGGGCGGCGGTCTGAACATCGCTCACGAGGCCGTGGACCGACACGCGGATGGCCCCCGGGCCAGTCGTTGTGCCATCCGGTGGCTCGGTCGCCATGGCGAAATCCGGGAATACACCTTCGCGGACCTTCGCGGACTGAGCAATCGGTTCGCCAACGTCCTGCGCTGCCTGGGAGTGGAAGCCGGTGAGCGGGTCTATGCACTCACCGGGCGCATTCCGGAGTTGTATTTCACCGCCTTGGGAGCCTGGAAGAACGCGAGCGTCTTGTGCCCGCTGTTCTCGGCCTTCGGCCCCGAACCGATCCGCGCCCGCCTGGCGCTGGGCCAGGCCAGCGTTCTGGTCACGACTCCAGAGCTGTACCGCCGCAAGGTCGCTTCGCTGAGAGGCTCGCTGCCCGACCTGCGCCAGGTACTCCTGGTGGGCGAGTCGGCCGAGATCGCCACCATTCCGGACTGCCTCGACTACCGGCGTCTCCTGGAGGCCGCCTCCGACCAGTTCACCATTGCGCCGACTGACCCCGAAACCGTGGCACTGCTCCACTTCACGAGCGGGACCACCGGGACCCCCAAGGGCGCGGTCCACGTACACGAGGCCGTGGTCATGCATCACCTGACCGGCCGCCTCGCGCTCGATCTGCATCCCGACGACGTGTTCTGGTGCACCGCTGACCCGGGCTGGGTGACCGGGACCTCGTACGGGATCATCGCGCCGCTCACCAACGGCGTGACCAGTGTCGTCGATGAGGCCGATTTCGACGTAGAACGGTGGTACGGCATCCTCCGTGACCACCGGGTGACGGTCTGGTACACCGCCCCTACCGCGATCCGGATGCTGATGAAAGCGGGGCTCGAGGTGGTCCGGCGGTACGAGTTCCCGGACCTCCGGTTTCTCGCCAGCGTTGGGGAACCGCTCAATCCGGAGGCCGTGCTCTGGGGTCAGGAGGCCTTCGGCCAGCCGTTTCACGACAACTGGTGGCAGACCGAGACCGGCGGCATCATCGTCGCGAACTACGCTGCCATGCCGGTCAAGCCAGGGTCGATGGGTCGACCTCTCCCCGGGATCCAGGCGGACATCGTACAGCGCCTGCCCGATGGCGGGGTGGCCGTGATCCAGGAGCCCGACCTGCAGGGCGAGCTGGCCCTGGTGCCCGGGTGGCCCTCGATGTTCCGTGGCTACTGGGGCGAGCCCGAGCGCTATCAGCGCTGTTTCAGCGGCCGGTACTACCTGACCGGTGATCTCGCGCGACGGGACGCCGATGGCTACTACTGGTTCGTGGGACGCACCGATGATGTGATCAAGACCTCCGGCCACCTCATCGGTCCCTTCGAGGTGGAAAGCGTGTTGCTGGAACACGAGGCAACCGCCGAGGCGGGCGTCATCGGGAAACCGGATCCGGTGGCCGGAGAAATCATCAAGGCGTTCGTCTCCCTCAAGGATGGCTTTGAACCGTCGGACGCACTCCGCCGCGAGCTGCTGGGCTTCGCCCGGACCCGTCTCGGTGCCGTAGCCGCACCCAAGGAAATCACCTTCCTCCCAGCGCTGCCGAGGACCAGGAGCGGGAAGATCATGCGGCGGTTGCTCAAGGCACGGGAGCTCGGGCTCCCCGAGGGTGACACTTCCACACTGGAGGCCGGATGACTGTCACTGCGGCGCCAGGTCTGGGGATCGAGCGGGCGCAGGCTCATGAGATCCTCCGAGCCATGCTGTTGATCCGGCGGTTCGAGGAGAAGTGCGCCGAGCTCTACGGGCTGGAGAAGATCCGGGGTTTCCTGCACCTGTATATCGGGGAAGAGGCGGTGGCGGTTGGCGCGCTCCGGGCTCTGGCTCCCGAGGACCGGGTGGTGGCAACCTATCGGGAGCACGGTCATGCCCTGGCACGGGGCGTCCCGGCCGGCTCGATCCTGGCCGAGATGTACGGCAAGGCGAACGGGTGCAGCCGGGGTCGAGGAGGGTCGATGCATCTCTTCGATGTCTCGCGGCGCTTCTACGGGGGATATGCCATCGTCGGGGGAGGACTCCCAGTGGCGGTCGGGCTGGCGCTGGCGGACAAGCTGCGCGGCGAGAAGGCGATTACCTCATGCTTTTTCGGGGATGGCGCCGTTGCCGAGGGCGAATTTCACGAATCGCTCAATCTCGCCGCTCTCTGGAAGCTGCCGGTGCTTTTCCTTTGCGAGAACAACCGCTACGCCATGGGTACCGCGCTCGAGCGCCATCAGTCGCAGACGGATATCGCGGCCAAGGCCGCCGCATACGCGATTCCGGCCGAGGCGGTGGATGGGATGGACGTGCTGGCGGTGGAGGCGGCCACCCGGCGGGCGGCGACCTCCGTTCGCAGTGGGGCGGGACCGTTTCTCGTCGAGTACCGAACCTACCGGTTCCGGGCCCATTCGATGTATGACGCGGAGCTCTATCGTTCCAGAGAGGAAGTCGAGCAATGGAAGCGCCGGGACCCCCTCAGGAGCTTTGAAGTCCTGCTCACGGGAGAGGGATTGTTGAGCGATCAGGAACGCGAGGCGATGGAACAATCGGTTCAGGCCGAGATCCGGGAAGCCGAAGCCGAGGCTGAGGCTGGTGTGATCGAGCCCGTCGCGGACCTGCTCCGTGACCTTCAGGGAACCGGCCCATGAAGGCCACCTATCGGGAAGCAGTCCGGATGGGACTGCGGAACGCCCTGCTGAGCGATCCTCGCGTCTTTCTGATGGGGGAGGATGTGGGACGCTATGGCGGTTCCTACGCGGCCAGTCGAGGACTCCTGGAAGAGTTCGGCCCCGAGCGGATCCGTGATACTCCGCTTTCCGAGTCCGCCTTTGTGGGAGCCGGAATCGGTGCCGCCATGGGTGGGATGCGACCCATCGTCGAAGTCATGACCGTCAACTTCAGCCTCCTGGCCCTGGACCAGATCGTCAACAACGCCGCCACCCTGCGCCACATGTCGGGCGGACAACTCGCCGTGCCGCTGACCGTGCGGATGGCGACTGGAGCCGGTCGCCAGCTCGCCGCCCAGCATTCGCATAGCCTGGAGGGGTGGTACGCGCACATACCCGGAATCACCGTTGTGGCTCCCGCCACCCACAACGATGCGAGGGACATGCTCGGCCTCGCGCTCAAGGAACCGGATCCGGTCTTCATCTTCGAGCACCTGATGCTCTATCCCCAGGACGGCGAACTGGACGAGACCGGGGCTCCCATGCCGCTGCGGCAGGCCTGCGTCCGCCGGACGGGGACGGATGTGAGCGTCATTACTTATGGCGGGTCGCTGGGGAAGGCGCTGGCCGCAGCGGAACGGCTAGCAGCCGAAGGCGTCTCAGCCGAGGTGCTCGATCTCCGCTGCCTCCGCCCGCTCGACACCGAAGCCATTCTGGGTTCGGTCCGCCGCACCCATCGGGCCGTGATCGTGGATGAGGGGTGGCGCAGCGGAAGTCTCGCCGCCGAGATCACCGCGCGAATCATGGAGGGAGCGTTCTACGAGCTGGATGCGCCGGTGGAGCGGGTCTGCAGCGCCGAAGTGCCGATCCCTTACCCCAAGCATCTCGAAGATGCCGCTCTCCCGCAGACTGCCACCATCGTCGAAGCGGTGCGCCGAGTCCTCCCCAAGGGGGCAGGGTGAGCGAGTTCCGGATGCCCTCGTTGGGGGCGGACATGGCCGCCGGAACTCTGCTGGAGTGGTTGAAGCAGCCGGGCGATCGGGTGGCCCGAGGAGACTTGATCGCCGAAGTGGATACCGATAAGGGCGTGATTCAGGTGGAAGCCTTCACCACCGGAACCCTCGAGAGGATCCTGGTGGAGCCGGGACAGAAGGTCCCGGTGGGCACGGTCATGGCGCTTATTCGCGACGATGCCGTTACCGCTCCCGCTGCTGCCCCTCCTGGAGCAGGCCCGCCGGCGGCTGGGCCGCTCCCGCAGCGGGTCTCCCCGCTGGCTCGTCGGCGTGCGCAGGAGCTGGGTGTCGATCTCGCCAGCATCCAGGGGACCGGAGCCGAGGGAGCCGTGACCGTGGCAGACGTCGAGCGATTGGCGCGGGGCGCGATCATGCCCACGGCTACTCCGGCGGTCGATGATTCCGCGGCTCGAATGCGCGGCGCCATTGGGGCCGCCATGGCCCGATCCAAACGCGAGATTCCCCACTACTACCTTTCCAACACCATTGATCTGGGGCCGGCGATGGCCTGGCTGGCCGAGCAGAATCAGAGCCGGCCGGTAGCCGACCGACTGGTGGCTGCTGCGCTCCTGCTCAAGTCGGTCGCCCTCGCGCTCCGTGACTTCCCCGAGCTCAACGCCTGGTGGGTAAACGATCGGGCCGTTCGGCAACCCTCGATCAACCTGGGGGTAGCGGTCTCCCTGCGGCAGGGCGGCCTGATCGTGCCGGCCCTCGAGGCGGCGGACCAGGCCAGCGTCGACGAACTCATGCGGCGCCTGACCGATTTGGTCGCGCGCGCCAAGGGGGGTGCCCTCCGCGCCTCGGAGCTTGCGTCCGGGACCCTGACCGTAACCAGTCTCGGCGACCGCGGAGTGGACATTGTGCTGGGCGTGATCTACCCGCCCCAGGTTGCCCTGGTGGGATTTGGACGGATCGCCGAGCGACCGTGGGTAGTTCAAGGCGCTGTACTGCCCAGACCGGTCGTCAGTGTGTCATTGAGCGCCGACCACCGGGTAACGGACGGCCATCGCGGCGCCCTGTTCCTCGACCGTATCGACCAATTGCTACGCGAGCCTGGGGCCCTATGAGCAGAGAAGAGATCAGAGCAGCGGTGCTGCACGCGTTGGGAGAGGTGGCGCCCGAGGCGGATCTGGCGGCCTTGCGGCCCGATGTCCCCTTCCGGGAGCAACTGGACCTCGATTCCATGGACGTTCTGAACTTCATCATCGGTCTCGACCAGGCCCTGAAGGTGGCGATTCCCGAGTCGGACTATCCCCGAATCGCAACCCTAAGTTCTTGTGTGGCTTACCTTGAGGCCAAGGTGAGCGCCGGTTCATCCTTTGTTCGGTAGCTCGGGCCCCCGGCGGCCCAGGACTTGAATCTCCGGCAATCCGACGTGAAATTCGTCCCGCCATTCGGGTGTTGCTCGTCGAACCTGGACCATTCTTCAGATAGGGAGACCCTGTGAAACCCATCCTTCGTCTGAGCCTTTTCCTTGGCGTGCTCAGTGCATTGGTCGCGGTCCCGGTCCACGCCCAGAGCCTGCCGGCCGGAGTCACGCCGGACATGGTCAAGAAGGGCGACCAGATCTTCCACGGCACCGGCCTCTGCTTCGCCTGCCACGGTGCCGATGCCAAGGGAGCCGTCGGTCCCGATCTGACCGACCAGGAGTGGATTCACATCAAGGGCACCTATGAGGAAATCATCCAGACCGTTACCACCGGAATTACGGTTGAACAGGCCAAGCTGGGGAAGGGACCGATGCCCCCCAAAGGCGGTTCCAGCATCAGCGATGACGACGTCAAGGCGGTCGCGGCCTACGTCTGGAGCCTGAGTCACACCGGAGGAAAGTAGAGCGACCCGGCGGGCTTGATCTCGCCGGACCGGGCCGCCATCTTGGGGGCCGCTTCGTGGGGGCAGCGCATGCGTTGCCCCCACGTGATTTCTACCGGTGGTGCAGGATGATCAAGGTTGCAGGCGTAGCTCCCCATTCGATCGCGGAGGAAATCGGGCTTCAGGCCGGAACCGAGTTGCTGAGCGTGGACGGCCGGGAGCTGGAGGACTTCCTGGATTGGGAGTTCCTGACCGCCGAAGACCAGTTCCTCCTGCTGGTCCGGCAGCCGAATGGCGAGGAGATCGAGTTCGACATCGAGCGGCCCGAGGGCCTGCCGATGGGAGTCTCCCTGGAGCCGCCCCGGATCCGCCGCTGCGCCAATCGCTGCGACTTCTGCTTCGTGGACGGCCTCCCGGAGGGCCTTCGGTCGACCCTGTACATCCGGGACGACGACTACCGGCTCTCCTTCAAGTACGGCAACTTCGCCACCCTCACCAATCTCAAGCCCCGCGATCGGGCCCGGATCATCGAGTATCGGCTCTCGCCGCTCTATGTGTCGGTCCATGCCACCGACCCGGTGATTCGCCGCTGGCTCCTCCGCAATCCTCTGGCGCCCGACATCCTGGAGCAGCTTCGCGACTTTGCCTCGCATGGCATTCAATTCCACACCCAGGTGGTGATGTCTCCGGGAGTCAACGACGGCTCGGTCCTTCGGCAGACCCTTTCCGACCTGTACGTCCTCGGGGCCGCCGCGCTCAGCGCCTCCGTGGTCCCGGTGGGTCTGACCGAATTCAGCAAGCATCACCTGGTTCGAGAACCGACCCGGGAGGAGTGTCGCGCCGCGCTCGCGATCGTGGAGGCGCAGGCCGAGGTCGCCTTGGCGGAGCGGGGAATCGTCTGGGTCCACGGCGCCGACGAGCTGTACCTCCGGGCCGACGTCGAGCTGCCGCCCGCGGCACACTATGGGGACTTCGAGCAGGTGGAGAATGGCGTGGGATCGGTGCGCTACCTGCAGGAGCGGATCGCCGCGGCAGGACCCCAACTCGCGGGTTGGACGGGACGCAAGGTCGGCGTGCTCACGGGAATCTCCATGGCCCGCCTCATGCCACAGGTGCTGGAGCCGCTGACGACCGCGACCGGGGCCCGATTCGACCTCATCCCCGTGGAAAATTCGCTCTTCGGTCCCTCCGTGACCTGTGCCGGCCTGCTCCCCGGCTCGGCCATGCTGGCGGCGCTGGCCGGTCGGGACGATCTCGATCTGGCCCTGATTCCCGGAGAATCCATCAACGACGACGGCCTCTTTCTCGACGATCTCGCGCTGGACGATCTGATGGCCAATGCGCCGGTCGAGGTACGTCCTTCGTACGACTTCGCCGACGCGCTCGTCGCCGCCGGGGTCGTGTGAGCCAGCCCACCGTCGCCATCATTGGGCGCCCCAACGTCGGGAAGTCCACCCTCTTCAACCGCCTGCTCGGTGGCCGCCAGGCCATTGTATCCGAGCGGGCAGGGACCACCCGGGACCGGAATTTCGGAGAGCTGGAGTGGAACGGCCGGCGCTTCTGGCTGGTCGATACCGGCGGCCTGGTGCCTCGGTCCACCGACTCGATGGATCGGGCAGTCCGCGAGCAGGTGGACCGGGCGGTCGAGGAATCCGACCTGGTCCTGCTGCTGGTGGACGGCCAGGAGGGCCCCAACCCAGTCGATCGGGAGATCGCCGACCGGCTTCGCCAGAGCGGGCGCCCGGTGCTCCTGGTGGTGAACAAGCTGGATGACCTCCCCGACGACCAGGGGCGTCTCCCGTTCTATCAACTGGGGTTGGGAGACCCGATCGGCACCTCCGCGCAGGTCGGCAAGGCCAGCGGGGACCTGCTCGATGCCATCGTTTCCCACCTTCCCGAGGCCGGTCCCGCACTCGAGGCGGGCGATACCATCCAGGTTGCGGTGGTCGGAAGGCCCAATGCGGGGAAGTCCTCCCTGATCAACCGGCTGGTCGGCACCGAGCGACATTTGGTCCATCCCGAGGCAGGGACCACACGGGACGCCATCGACTCCCCCTTGCGGTATCACGGCAAAATCCTCAACTTCATTGATACTGCGGGGTTACGGCGGAGGGCTAAAGTAGAAGATGACCTCGAGTTCTACTCGAACCTCCGATCGCACCGCGCCATCGAGCACGCCGACATCGTGGTGCTCGTGGTGGATGCGCTCCGTGGATTGGAAGTCCAGGACCTGCGCATCGCGACTGAAGCCTGGGACCGCGGCTGTGGACTCATCGTCGTGGTCAACAAATGGGATCTGATCGAGGAGAAGGACGCCAACACGGCGCGACGAGGCGAGGAATCGTTGATGGAGCGGGTGCCGTTCCTCCGATACGTGCCGTTTGTCTATGTCTCCGCGGAGACTGGCCAGCGCGTCGCCGGACTGAAGGACTTGTTGCTGAGCGTGGCCGAGGCGCGGCACTACCGGGTGGGAACGGCGGAGTTCAACCGGGTCCTCGAGCAGCTGATGCAGCGGAGCGCGCCGCCCCAGAAGCCCGGCGAGGAGGTGAAGCTCTTCTACGGTTCGCAGATCGGCACCGCGCCGCCCAGCTTCGCCATCGTGAGCAATCGGCCGCGGGACGTGCCGGAGTCGTACCAGCGCTACCTGGTTCACGGGATCCGAGAGAGTTGGCCGTTCCTGGGGTCCCCGGTGCGCCTCAAGTTCACGCCCAAGAGCCGGCGGGACCGCTAGACCGGCCGCCCGAGTCGAGCGAGCGGTGTCGGTGATGATGCTTCAGGCGTTGCCCTGGCTCGCGGCCTCGTACCTGCTGGGTGCGATTCCGACCAGTTACCTGGTGGCGCGTGCGTTCGGCGGGATCGATCTCCGCACCGCCGGCAGTCGCAACCTGGGAGCGACCAACCTCTACCGCGTGATGGGCTGGAAGTACGCGGTGCCGGTCGGGCTGTTCGACGTGGCCAAGGGCGCCATCCCGGTCTGGATCTTCGGTCCCCGGGTACCCGAGATCCCGTTCTTCCCGGTGCTCTGCGGGGCGATGGCGGTGATCGGGCATGTCTTCTCGGTCTTCGTGCGATTCCGGGGAGGAAAGGGGGTCGCCACCGCGGCGGGCGTGATCGCGGGTCTGGCACCATGGGCCTTTCTGGTGGTCGCGGTGATCTGGGTGGTCGTGGTTCGGGTGACGGGTTACGTGTCGCTCGGGTCGGTCATCGGAGCCTCGCTGTTTCCGCTCGCCGACTGGCTCCTGCAACCGGGGCGACGAACCCCGATCAACCTCGGTATGGACCTCCTGTTGGCCGGGTTCATCGTCTGGAAACACCGAGCCAACCTCGAGCGGCTGGTCAAGGGAACCGAACACCGCTTCGGGAAACGGGGCAAGGACCCCGGCACGGCGGCCACGCCGGCCCAATGAGCGGGGTCGCCATTCTCGGGGCAGGGAGCTGGGGCACTACCCTCGGAGACCTGCTGGCCCGCCGGAGCGAGGGCGGAAAGAACGGCCGGGTGCGGATCTGGGCTTATGAGCCCGAAGTGGTCGAAGCGATCAACCGCGATCACGAGAATCCGCTCTACCTGCCGGGGGCGGCGCTGGCGCCGGAGCTGCGCGCCTTTGCGGACGCCGAAGAAGCGGTCCGGGAGGCGGCGGTGGTGGTCTCGGCCGCACCGAGTCACGTGGTGCGTGGAGTGGCAGAACGGGCTCGACGCGGCGTCCGGCCCGGAACGCTGGTGGTCAGCGTCACCAAGGGAATCGAGCCCGGGTCCCTGAAGCTGATGACGCAGGTCCTCGGCGAGGTGCTGCCCGGGACACGGATCGCGGCGCTGAGCGGTCCCAGCTTCGCCCAGGAGGTCTACCACGGGCAGCCCACCGCGGTGGTGGCCGCCGCGGCCGAGCAGGGCGACGCGCAGGAAGTCCAACAGGCCTTCGCCACTCCACGATTCCGGGTCTATTGGCACCGGGACGTGGTGGGAGTGGAGCTGGCAGGGGCCCTCAAGAACGTGATCGCCATCGCGGCCGGGATGCTGGAGGGGTTGGGGTTAGGCAACAATCCGCGGGCGGCGTTGATCACCCGGGGATTGGCGGAGATCTCCCGATTGGGTGTGGCGATGGGCGCGGATCCGCTCACGTTCGCGGGACTGGCGGGGATGGGTGATCTCATCCTCACGACCTGTGGACAGCTGAGCCGGAATCGGTCGCTGGGGGTGGCGCTGGCCCAGGGCCAGACACTGGAGCAATACACCGCGGCCCATCGTAGCGTGGCGGAAGGCGTGACCACCGCCCGGAGCGCGCGGGCCCTCGCCGAGCGCGTCGGCGTGGAGCTGCCGATCTGCGACCAGGTCTGCCGGATCCTCTTCGAGGGAAGGACCCCGGCGCAGGCGGTGACGGACCTGATGGAACGAGCCCTCAAGTCGGAGCAGTGGCGGTGACCATGGCGCGGCCAGTACAGGAGTTCTTCTCGATCGGTGAGGTCTGCGCGCTCACCGACCTGAAGCCGCACGTGCTCCGCTACTGGGAAAGCCAGTTCCGGTTCCTGAATCCCGCCAAGAACCGCTCGGGAAACCGGGTTTACAAGAGCCGTGAAGTCGAGCTGATCATGCTGGTCAAGCACCTGCTCTACACCGAGAAGTACACCATCGAGGGCGCTCGCCAGCGCATCGATCACTACCGCCGCACCGGCGAGCTTCGCGGGGCCGCACGCAAGGCCCTCGCCACCGAGACCATTCAGGAGCTACGGATCGCGCTGGAGGAGATCGCCGATCTCCTCGACGGCAAGACCCCCAAGGCGCGGCCTGAACCGGACCCCAACCCGAAGTGAACGGCGCCGGCGCCCGGCCCGTCTCCGGATGAACATCCTGGTCAGCAACGACGACGGCATCCTGGCCCCCGGCCTCGGCCTGCTGTCCGATATCTGCCGCACGGTTGGGACCGTGACCGTGGTGGCCCCCGATCGCGAGCAGAGCGGTACCTCCCATTCCCTCACCCTGCATCGGCCGGTCCGCGCCTCGCGCCGCCACGACGGTGCGTTCCAGGTGGACGGCACTCCGACCGATTGCGTCCTGCTGGCCATCAATACCCTGATGCCGCAACCTGCCGATCTGGTCTTTTCGGGGGTCAATCACGGACCCAATATGGGCGAGGACGTGCTCTACTCGGGCACGGTGGCCGCCGCGATGGAGGCCGTCACCCTCGGGGTGCCCGGCATCGCTATCTCCTTCGCGGGGAGCGAAAGCGATTTCGAAACCATGTCGAGCTATCGGGAGCTTCTGGAGCGGTTGGTCCGCCAGATCACCCGGGTCAAGGAGTTTCCGGCCGACACGCTGCTCAACATCAATCTTCCCAATCGCGCCGCGTCCGAGGTCCAGGGCATTCGGGTCACCCGGCTCGGCAGCCGATTCTTCAGCGAGTCGCTCACCCGGATGAAGGACCCCTGGGGGCGCGAGATCTACTGGATCGGCGGCGGCACCATTCACTGGACCGGCGGGGAGGACTCGGACCACCAGGCCGTGGCGGAGGGTTACATTTCCATTACGCCATTGCACATGGATCTGACCAACTACTCCCTCATCGAAACCGTCCGCGGATGGTCACTGGAGCGGTAGGGGAAGGGGATAGCTACGGCGGGTATCGGAGCCGGCTGGTGGCCGAGCTCCAGCAGAAGGGCATCCGGGACCTCGCCGTCCTCCGGGCGATAAGCCAGGTACCGCGACACCTCTTCGTCCCGGAAGCGGTGCGGCACCGGGCCTACGAGGACTCCGCACTTCCCATCGGAAACGATCAGACCATTTCCCAGCCCTTTGTCCAGGCGCGCTACCTGGAGCTGGCTGGACTCACTGGACGTGAGAAAGTCCTTGAAGTCGGGACCGGCTCCGGGTATCAGACCGCGCTCCTCGGCCTGCTCGCCAGCGTGGTGTTCAGCGTGGAGCGAATCACGGCGCTGGCGGAGGCAGCCCGCAATGCGCTTCGAGCCGCCGGCGTTACCAACGTCTCCGTGCTCGTGGGCGACGGTACGCTGGGCTGGCGACCATACGCTCCCTTCGACGCGATCCTGGTGGCGGCGGCCAGCCCCACTATCCCGCGACCGCTCGTGGAGCAATTGGCTCCCGAGGGTCGCCTGATCCTCCCTCTCGGTGAGCGGGGCGCCCAGCTCCTGACCCTGGTCCAGCGGCAGGGAGACTCGGTGGTGACCCGTCCCCTCGACGACGTTCGTTTCGTGCCTCTAGTGGGCCAGTTCGGGTTCCGGGCCTGACGATTCTTCCGACAAATGCTCTCGACGTTCTTTCACTGGCTGAGCGCCACGATCCTTCAACTGGGGTACCCGGGGCTCGTGCTGCTCATGGCCATCGAGTCCTCGGTGCTTCCCCTGCCCAGCGAGCTGGTGATGCCGTTCGCTGGCTACCATGCCGCCAAGGGCGACATGAACGCCTACATCGCCGTTCTGGCCGGCGCCTTCGGCAGCATCCTGGGCGCGCTGGTGAACTATGGCCTGGCCCACTTTGTGGGAGAGCCGGTCCTGCGGCGTTATGGGAAGTTCGTCCTGGTGTCGGAACGCTCCCTGGATCGGGCCGAGGCCTTCTTCGACCGGCACGGGGAAATCGGGACCTTCCTGGGACGCCTGGTCCCCGTGGTCCGCCACCTGATTTCGGTCCCGGCGGGCATGGCCCGGATGCACCTCGGGCGGTTCGTGCTCTTCACCGGGCTGGGGGCCGGGATCTGGTGTGCCATCCTCACCTGGATCGGCTGGTTGATCGGGCGGCACGCGGAGGAGTTGGAGGAGGCGACGGTGAATGCCTACAGTCGCCAGGCGGTAGTCTACCTCCTGCCGGTAGTCGCGGTGGTTCTTGGGGTCTACGTCCTCTGGTATCGTCGGCGGCCTGGGGCCAAGGGCCAAGCCCCGTGATCCTCCGATTCTTCATCTCGGGGCGTGTCCAGGGCGTCGGCTTTCGCTGGTTCGTGGCCCGGCAGGCCGGATCCCTGGGAGTTCAGGGCTACGTACGGAACCTTGGGGACGGCCGGGTCGAGGTGCTGGCGCAGGGAAAGCCCGAGGAATTGGAACGCCTGGAGAGTTATCTGGCGAGAGGTCCCGGTCGCGCCAAGGTAGATGCTGTGGAAAAGTCGGAGATTTCGGATGAAGGGGCTGGATATAAGTCTTTTGAGATTATATAGTTGCAATCTTAACATCGGGTGTTCTCAAACTCCTGCAGGTAACTATGGTCTCTGAGTTGGTGCTGCGGACCTTGAGGGCGATTCCCGACTATCCCAAGCCGGGGATCACCTTCCAGGACATCACGCCGGTGCTGCAAGACGCGGGGTTATTTCGCCAGGTGGTTGAGTCTTTGGCGGACCCGTACCGCTCCAGCCGAGTGACTCATGTGCTTGGGATCGAAGCCAGGGGATTCATCCTCGGCGCCCCGGTAGCGATGGCCCTCGGGGCGGGGTTTCTGCCGGCGCGAAAGCTCGGGAAGCTCCCTTGGCAGCGGGTGACGGAGTCGTACGACCTGGAGTACGGGACCGACGCCCTGGAGGCTCACGAGGACGCCTGTCCCGCCGGCTCGCGGGTGCTGGTAGTCGACGACGTGCTGGCCACCGGAGGGACGGCGGCAGCGGCGGGTGCGCTGGTTCAGCGCTTGGGGGGGGCCCTGGTAGGCTGGTCGTTCCTGCTCGAGCTGGCTTTCCTTAAGGGCGGAGAACGGCTCAGGGCGGCGCCTTATCACGCCATTGCGGTGAAGTCCTAAATCGAGGCGGAATTGTCCCGCCCCGGTCCTCACCGCTAGATTTCCACGCTTCCGCCCCCGTAGCTCAGCTGGATAGAGCAGCAGTTTCCTAAACTGTTGGTCGGACGTTCGAATCGTCTCGGGGGCACCAGACAGGTCCCCGGCGCCAGGGGCGCCCGAGTGGAATAGTTCTACAAAGTACGACGGAGCATCATGACGACGGCAACGGAACCCACAGTAACTCCGACCCCAGCGCCCTCAGCGCCCAACCCGCTGAGCCTCTGGCTCGCGAACCGGAGGAATCGCATGACCGCGATCGCCGGTGGGGCGGTGCTCGTGGTCTGCGTGGTTGCCTGGCTGGTGATATTGGACGGACAGAGGAAGGAAGCCTACGCCGATCGGGCCCTTTCCGCCGCCATGAGCGCCGCCGCAGCCAACAACCTGCCGCTGGCCTCGAGTGAGCTCCAGAAGGTCATTTCGACATACGGCGGGACTCCGGCAGCTGGGCAGGCGGTCATCATGCTCAACCAGATCCGCCTGACCAGTGGTCAGGGAGAGCTGGCCATCACCGGCCTCCAGGACTACCTGAAAACCAAGCCGGAGCCTCGTTTCGCAGTCCAGGCCGCTGGTCTCCTGGGCAGCGCCCTGGAGAATGCCAAGCGTCCGGCCGAGGCTGCCGCTGCGTACCTCGCCGCCTCGGAGAGCGCCAAGGATGCGTACCTCAAGGGCGAGTACCTGAACCAGGCCGCCAGGGCCTACCTCAACGACGGAAAGCCCGAAGAGGCGATCAAGCTGTATCGGCGGGTCATGAGCGATTTTGGCAAGACTCCGGCGGTGGGAGAGGCCTCAGTAAGGCTTTCCGAACTGACCAAGGGAGCGATGTAGGGAGTGGCCAGGCAGGCCGAAATACTGCGGAATTGACGAGGCGGGGTGGGAAACCGCCTCGTCTTGTTGTACTTAGGAAAATGTCGTATAACATATGTTATGTTAAGTATGCTTGTGTGTGGATGTGGGAAAGTTTTGAGATCTCCTAGTCCCCCATTGCCTTATAGCTCCAGCTCGCCGGTGTAAACCAGCCGGCCTTCGCCCGCCAACCAGACGTCCTCCACCCGGGTGCCATTGACCGTGGCCCGGATCGATAGTGGTTTCCCACTCCGGGTGGTCAGGACCAGCGGCGACCGAGCCTCGCCCCGAGCAATCAGCGCGGCGGCGGCGGCCACGGCGCCGGTCCCACAAGCCAGGGTCTCCCCCTCGACCCCTCGTTCATAAGTCCGCATCGGCCAGTGGGGAGTCCCGTCCGGTCCTTTGGGCCCGGGTGACACAAAGTTCACGTTAGCGCCCTCGGGGCCGCACTTGGGGTGTCGGCGAAGCTCCCCGCCCCGGCCATGGACCTCGACCCGGTCGACGTCGTCCACCAGAACGACTAGGTGGGGTACCCCCACGCAGGCCAGATAGGCAGCCCGTTCGGAAGGCAGGAGGCCCAGGCCTTCGATTGCCATCGGGGCCTCGAAGCCGTCGAGATTGAGCTCGGCCCAGGCCCCCTCCCCGACACAGCGGGTCGAGAAGGTTCCGGCACCGGTGATCAGGCGCATCCCGGACGCCGGGGCCAGCCCCAGCCTCGCCGACAGCCGAGTACTGCACAGGGCGGCGTTGCCACACATGGCTGCCGGGGATCCGTCGCAGTTATAGAAGTGCATCCGGACCACCGACCGCTCCACCGGCTCCAGGATCACGAGGCCATCGGCCCCGGCCCCTTCCCGTCTATCGCAGACGTCCCGGATCCGCCCGGCCGGCCAATGGGATGGGCGATACTGGCGACCGTCGAGCATGACGAAGTCGTTGCCCGAGCCACTCATCTTGTAGAAGGTGACGCTCATAGCTGACCCATCAGGGAACGAAGGCGGAGCCACCAGACCATCCAGACTGCCTCCCGCACGATGCTCCGGCTCATCTTGCTCTGGCCCTCGACCCGCTCGTGGAAGACGATGGGGATCTCGACCAGCCGGAATTTCTTTTTCCAGGCCCGGAAACTCATCTCGATTTGAAAGGCGTAGCCGTTGGACCGGACGCTATCGAGGTCGATGGCGGCCAGGACCTCCCTGCGAAAGCACTTGAACCCGCCGGTCGAGTCGGTCAGCGGGAGCCCGGTGACCCAGCGGGCGTAGAGGTTGGCGGCCAGCGACAACAGGAGCCTCGAGATCGGCCAGTTGATGACATTGACCCCGGTCTTATAGCGGGACCCGATCACCAGGTCGGAGCCTTCGATCGCCTCCAGGAATCTGGGCAGCGCGGCGGGATCGTGGGAGAAATCGGCGTCCATCTCGAAGATCGCGTCGTATTTCCGCGTCAGCGCCCACCGGAACCCCGCCAGATAGGCCCGCCCCAGTCCCTCCTTGGCTTCGCGATGCAGGCAGTGGACCCGGCGGTCTTCCGTTGCCAGGCGGTCGGCCAGCGCTCCGGTCCCGTCGGGCGAGTTGTCGTCGACCACCAGTACCTCGAGCCGATCGTCCTGCTTGAGCACCTGGGGAACGATCTGCGCCAGATTCTCCCGCTCGTTATAGGTCGGAATGATGACCAGGGCGCGATCAACCATGCGCCGCTCCCCGGCCACGCCGTCCGGCGGTCGCGATGCCCAGGAGAGCCAGCAGGGTCAGGGCCGAGACCATTAAGCCGTCCCGGAACCAGGGGGTACGAAATTCCAGGGTGACCTCGCGAGCACCGGCCGGTACCGGCACCGCCATGAGCGTGTACTGGGCCCGAAGCAAGGGCGCGGGATGGCCATCGACCTGCGCGTGCCAGTCGGGGAAATAGTTCTCGCTGATGAAAAGGTAGGCAGGCGCGGTGGGTGGATCCTGGAGATGGAAGCGGTAGGCCCCCGCCCGTGGCGACTCGGTGGTCACCTTGGCGGAGAGGGTCTCCGGAATCGCGGTGATGTTCGTAACCCCGGCCGCGGCGTCGGGCGGAACCAGGAGCAGCCGCCGAGGATCGAAGCGGGGATCCATCAGGGTGGGCACCACCTGTGGGTCAGGCGTGCGGAGCGCCTCCCGGACCAGGTACGCGAAGGGAGCGGCATCTACCACCTTGTAAAGGAAGCCCGGGACCCGATCGTCGGTCTGGAGCGAATCCCCCACCGGGGTCAGCGAAGCGAACTTCACCGGCTGCGGCACCACCAGGTACTTCACCGCCAGGAGATGCCAGGCGTTGGGGTTGCCGGCGTTGCTCCAGACGTTCTTCCCGCCCATGAGCTCGTCGTAGCGGTGCAGCTCGTTGCCGTGATAGCCCAGCACCGAACGAATCCGCTGGGTCATCAGGTAGGTGTCCTGATAGAGTCCCAGGGGCAATATCCGATAGGGTTCCGCGTCGGTCGGCAGGGCTTTCACGACCTGATCCGGCGCGAAGGTTTCCCTGGCCGGGGGGCTCCAGCGGATGTATCGACGCTCCACGCTCCAGAGCTCGAGCAGGACCAGGCCGCCGACGGCCAGGCTGAACCACTCCGCTTTGACCCAGCGCCAGGCCAGGACCGCGAGCAGGGTCCCGGCCAGGAGGACCCGGATGGTATCCAGCCTGAAGTCGGGGTAATTCGCACTCACCTGGTTCACCCGCTCCGGCAGGGCCAAGGCCCGCATCACCGGTTCCCACACCCCAACCAGGGCGCCAAAGGCGACGAAGCCGAGCACGCCCAGCCAGATTTGCCACGTGCGGCGTGAAGGCTCCGCGTTTCCCCGGATCAGCGCCTGGGTTCCCATCGCGGCCAGCACCGCGGCGCTGAAGGAGGCCAGATAGAAGATCATCGCCGCCGCACGGGTCATCTTGATCCCGGGCAGCAGGTAGTACGGCAGGTAATAGAACGGGGTATGGCCGCCGAATCCGAAGATGATCGCGTAGATCGCCAGCGCCACCCAGAACCAGGCTTCTTTCCGCCGGCCCGGAAGCCGGAAGGAGAAGGTGGCCAGCATGAGCACCGTGACGCCGATGTACTCGCTGTGAAGCTTGAAGAAGTTTCTCCCCCAATACGACTCGAGCATCCCCGAGAAGGCGGGCCAGATCGCATTCACCAACTCCTCGGGCGGCATCGACCAGGAGGTGGCGTACTCCCATCCACTGCTGCTGCTCCCGGCGGCTGCGCGCGGGCTCGAGGCGAGATACTCGGCAAACGGGGCGATTTGTGGCGCCGCCACCAGGCAGCCCACCACGATGGCCAGCGCGAAGAGTCCGAAGGAGACCAGTGGCCGATGTTCCGCGGGTCGCTCCCCGCTCAGGAAGACCAGAAAGATCCAGTAGAACCCTGCGGCCATCAGCAGGTAGTAGGTCATCTGGTAGTGGGGCGTGAGCAGCGAGAATCCCACCACCGCCCCGAATCCGAGGTAGCGGCGCCAGTCGCCCCGGGTGATGGCCTGATGGAGCAGCATCAGGGCGAGCGGGAGCAGCGCGCTCACGTAGAGCTTGCCGTCGTGCCCCGGGCTCACCATGGAAACCACCTGCCCGCTGAACAGGTAGGCGGCGCCTCCCACGAACGCGGGGCCCCAGTCCAGCCGGAGCGCCCGGAGGAAGAGATAGGTGAAGATCCCGGCGAGGACGATGTGGACCATGAAGCCCAGCGACACCCCGACATCCACCGGGAGGATCAGTCGGAGCAGGAAGGTGGGATAGAGGGCGTCGCCGTGCCCGGCCGCGAAGGGAAGCCCGCCGAAGATGTAGGGATCCCACTGGGGCAGCGTGTGGTTGGCCTTGAAATACTCTGCCGCGAACGATCTGAATGCGAAGCCGGTTCTGGCGTCGCTCACTTCGTTGACGAGGAATGCCCCGCCCCAGAACGGCCAGAAGGCGGCCGCCACCACGAGGGTGTAGAGCCCTGAGGCCGTGAGCGTGGGATACCGCTGGATCAAGCGCTGCATCGTGTCAGGACGGAGAAGTCGACGCCGGACCGCGCTTCGATCGGAACCAGGCGATGACCGAGGCGGCGGTCAGAATTTCCAGCGCCAGGAGCCAGACCCTGGATCCCAGGGCCAGCACCAGCGCACGGGGCGCTCCGATGGCCGGGCTCAAGGCCGCCACCAGCGCCGCTTCCCGGACCACCAGCCCCCCGGGAGCGAACACCGCCAGCAACCCAGCCACGTAACTGGTGGTAAAGGCGCCGATCGCGAGCAGGAGCGCCGGGTGTCCTTCACGCATGAGCGATTGTCCGAACAACCAGAACGCCACGCCGTAGTTCACCCATCCCAGGAGCAGCGCGGCCATGTAGCGGACCAGCATCCCATGCGGTGGATGGGGCGCCGGTACCTCTCGTCCCAGCATTCGCCCGACCAACTGCCCCAGTCGGGGAGAGAGCCAGGGGAATCCGAGGATGATGGTGCCCAGTAACAGCACGGCGGCCAGGGCGCTGGTGACCTCGGGAATTCCCTGCACCCACGGGCCGAGAAATTGAGGCGCCAACACCAGGCCGAGCGAGAGCCCCGCCGCGAGAAACAGCAGCTGCTGAAGCAGGACGGCCCCCGTCGCTGCCACCGGGGAGACGCCATGCTCTCCCACCATGGCCGCGAGTCCCACGAACTGCCACACCGCCCCGGGCACGAAGCGCGCGAGGTTGGTGGTGAACCAGATGTAGAGCGCCGCCGGGTAACGCAGCTGTTGCTGCCACCACCCCAGGCTGGCCACCCAGGCCCGGATCAGGAGGGCGTAGGTCAGAACCGTGAGTGCCGACGCCAGGAGGAGCGGCCACCAGGAGAAGCTGAGGGGAACCTGGCTGAGGTTGGGCCACGCCGAACGGATCGTACGAATCAGAAACCAGGACGCCAGCGCGAGCAGGCCGATCTGCAGGAACGCCCCGAGGACCCGACCGAACCGCATCACCGCCGCGGACCTGTGGCTGAAGACCCGCGTTGGCTCGGACGCATAGCGGGCGAAAGATAGCCGTCCACCGGGGGACTGAGAAAGGTGTATACTACGCCGCATGCGCGTGCTCCACGTGCTGGCCGCATTCCCCCGCTCCTCCGATGACGTCATCGCTCCCTGGCTGGTCGAGCTGCTCCAGCGGCTCCGCACCCAGGGTGTCGCCGTAGAGGTCTTCACCTCCGCGTACAAGGGCGGCGGGAACCGGGAATTCGACGGAATTCCGGTGCATCGGTTTCGCTACGCTCCGGCCGGCTGGGAGCGGCTCACCCACGAGGAAGCGGCGCACGATCGGATGCGCCGATCATGGCTGTTCCGGATCCTCCCGCTCTGGTACGTCCTGGGGGGAGCCATGGCGATCCGGCGTCTCTGCCGTCGCGAACGCTACGACGTGATCCACGTCCACTGGCCCCTGCCCCACGCGGTGTTCGGCTGGGTTGGACAGCGGACCGGCGGGGCCGCCATCGTGACCACGTTCTACGGCGTGGAATTTCAATGGGCTCGGCGGCCCGGATCCTTCTTCTCGAAGTTCCTGGCCTGGTCGGCCCGGATCTCTCAAGCGGTGGTCGCGATCTCCACGCATACCGCTCGCCGCGTTGCCGCCCTGGCTCCGGACACGCCGGTCCGGGTGATTCCCTACACCGTTGCACTTCCGCCGGCCGGTCATCGCGAGCCGGGGGCGCCAGGGGTCTTCCAGATTCTCTTCGTCGGGCGCCTGGTCGAGCGCAAGGGCGTCCGTTACCTGCTCGAGGCCCTGGCTCGGCTCCCCCAGCGGGTCGGAGCCAGGCTCGAGGTGGTAGGAGACGGACCGGAGCGCCCCGCCCTCGAAGCGCTCGGCCGGCAGTTGGGCTTGACCGAGCGAGTCGTCTGGCGAGGCTGGGTCTCGAAGACCGAGCTGCAGGAGGCCTACGCCCGGGCTGGGGCGTTCGTCCTGCCGGCGGTGGTGGACGCGCGGGGAGATACCGAAGGGTTGGGTGTGGTACTGCTGGAAGCCATGAACGAGCGGGTTCCCGTGATTGCGAGCGAGGTCGGCGGCATCACCGACATCGTGAAGAACGACGAGACCGGACTGCTGGTCCCGCCGGGGGACCCCGACGCGCTGGCAGCCGCGCTGCTCAAGCTCGCGCTGGATGCGTCAGCGGGAATCCGTTTGAGCGAACGAGGGTACCGCTTGCTGCAGGAGCAGTTCACCTGGGACGCGATCGTCCCGGCCTGGCTGGGGATCTACGCCGAAGCGGCCGCCGCGCGAGGCCGGGCCAAGAAAACGAACTGATACTCGTAACGGAGGGGCAGCAGTCGCCAGAGCTGCCCCACCAGCCAGCCACCCCATCGTATCAGTGCTCCACCACCGATCCCGGATCGGAATCGCATCGCCTGCCAGGGATCGGCATGGACCGCCAGCACCTCGAAGCCAGCCCCCTCGATCAACGTCCTCCACTCCTCCAGGCTCAGCAGCCGCTCGTTGATGTCTTCCTGGGCGGTGCCGTGCCGTCCCAACACCCACCAGCCAAGAAACCGCCGGTTGGGCACCATGATAAGGAGTCTGGCGGTGGCGCGGACCACCCGGTGCATCTCTCGAAGGCCCGTTTCCATGTCCACGAAATGCTCCAGCGAGCCCAGGCAGGTGAGGTAGTCCACTGAGGCGGATCGCAGACAGAGCGACTCGCCGGCGGACACCGCCAGGAGTGCCGAGGGCGCCGTGGATCGGGCCACCCGCACTGCCTGGTCGGAGAGATCGACGCCGAGCGCACGGAGTCCGCGGGCTGCCGCGCCGGCCAGGACATGGCCGGTGCCACAGCTGACGTCGAGGAGCGTACCGCCGGGTCGTAGCTGGAGGAAATCGAGCAGCGGTGCGTAGGCCTGGGCGGGCCGCATCGAGGCGGGGCCCTGGGTCGCGTAGTGCCGGTTGTACCAGGCGCGGAGATCGCCCGTGGTTGGGGTCACCGTTCGTCGTCGAGACTCGGCCGGTTCAGGGATCCCCGGGGAACTTCCTGCCGCAGCGCCTGAAGGTCCTCCCGGAGCCCGGCGATCATCTCGCCTACGAATCCGAATCCGAACAGCGCGATCCCGCTGATGATCATGGTCTCGACCAGATTGAGCAGCGGGCGGAAACCGATGCCGTACCCGAACCGGAGCACCAGCGCCACCACGCCGGCCAGGAGGCCGATGAAGAACAGGGTGGCGCCCACCACGCCGAAGAAGAGCAGCGGCTTGCGCCCGAAACGGAGCTGGAACCAGACCGAGAGCAAGTCGAGGACGCCGACCGGAATGCGCTTCCAGCTGAACTTGGAGACGCCGGCCTGCCGTGGATAGACGGGCACCGGCTTGGAGGTGACTCGGAAGCCCTCCGCCGCCGCCATCACCACCATGAAGCGGTGCCAGTCCGGGCGTTGCGGCAGCGTCTGCATCACCTCTCGCCGGTAGGCCTTGACCGAGTTGAGGTCGGTGACCGAAACGCCGAACAGGTAGCGGGAGAGACTGTTGTAAACGCCGGAAACGAACGCCTTGTCGTACTTCCCCTGCTTGGTCCCCGTAACCACGTCCGCCTCGCCGGCCAGCACCGGGGCCACCAGCCCGGGGATATCTGCGGGGACGTACTGCAGATCGGCCGGATAGAAGACAAACACGCGGCCGTCCGCGACCCAGGCGGCGGAGTAGAGCGCATCGGTGATCCCCCGCTGGCGGCGGTGGGTCACGACTCTCAAGAACGGGTACTGGGACTGGAGCTGTTCCAGGACGGTCGGGGTCGCGTCGCGCGAGCCGTCATCCACGACGATGACTTCGAAGGTGAAGGGGGCGTTGGTGAGGGCGGTGGCACATTGCCGCAGAAACTCGGGCAGGCTTTCCGCCTCGTCCTTGGCGGGGACCAACACGCTGACGTCCACCGGCCGAGGCGCCAGGCGGGACCCGCTCATACCCGCTTGCGCATCCGGGCCGAGAGAATTCCCAGCTGATCCCGGTACTTGGCCACCGTTCGGCGGGCGATTTGAATCCCCTGTTCCGCGAACTTGTGCACGATCTGCTGGTCGGTGATCGGGTTTCCGGGATCCTCTTCCCCGACCATCTTCTGCAGCTTGGCCCGGATCGACCGGGCGCTGGCATCTTCGCCGGAACTGGTGGCCAGGGCACTCGAGAAGAAGAACTTGAGCGGCAGGACGCCCCGCGGGGTCTGCACGTACTTCTCGTTGGTCACCCGGCTCACGGTGGACTCGTGCATGTTGATCACCTCCGCCACTTCGCGGAGGGTGAGCGGCTTGAGGTACTCGATGCCCTTTTCGAAGAAGTCCCGTTGCCGGTCCACGATGAAGTTCATGACCTTGAGCATGGTCTGGCGGCGCTGCTCGATAGCCTGGATCAGCCAGTTGGCGCTGTTCATCCGCGAGGCGATGAAATCCCGGTTCTCGGCGGTGAACTTCTTCTTGTCGCGGGCCAGCTCCTGGTAGGAGCGGCTCAGACGGAGCCGCGGCATCCCGGTGTCATTGAGAAAGACCAGGTAGCGGCCGTCCACTTTGTCGACGATCAGGTCGGGGATGATGTACCCCTCACTGCGGGCCGAATACTTGAGGCCCGGCTTGGGATCGTATTGAGCCAGCTGATCGGCGGCAGCCTGCACCGCGGCGGGCTCTACCCCGAACTTCCGGCCCAGGTCATTCCACCGGTGGGCGATGAGATCGGGGAACGCTTCGCTCACCAGGCGATAGGTGAGGGAGGTGGTGTCTCCCTTCTCCTGAAGCTGGAGGAGCAGGCATTCCCGGAGGTCCCGGGCGCCGACGCCGGCCGGGTCCAGACGCTGGATGATCTTGAGCATCTCTTCGACTTCGGCCATCGAGTAGAGCGGAAGGCTCTGCTCGACCGTGGGGTCGGGTTCGGACTCCTCGGCCTCCCCCTCTTCCGCCGCGGGCTCCGGCGTGGCGTAGGAGGCGATCAGCTGATTGACGGTGCCGTGGATTTCCTCCAGCGAGGCGCCGAGGTATCCATCCTCGCTGATGTTGCCCAGGAACTCCTCGGCCAGAAGCATCTGGCGGGGCGTCAGGGTCTGGAGTTGGAGCTGTTCCCGGAGGTGGTCGATCAGATCATGGGTCTCTACCGAGACCGGCTCGACGTACTCCCGTTCTTCATATTCCTCGCGAGTGCCGCCGACCTCGAAGCCGTTGAGCAGGATTTCCTCCCAATCGGTCTTCTCCTCGGCCTTGGCGGTTTCCTCTTCCTTCGTCTTGGTGTCCTTGTTGTTCTCCTCTTCTTCCGGCTCGACCAGCTCGAGGAACGGATTGTTGAGCAGCTCCTGCTTGAGGTGCTGCTGCAGGTCCATCATGGGCATGTAGAGCATGTCCATGGCCTGGTACAGCCGGGGATTGATCCGGAGGTCCTGCCGGAGCGAGGTCTGCTGGGACAGGCCGGTTTTCATGCGACCACCTGCCGGGCCCGGAGCCGGGTCGTGAGGGTCGGCCCGAGGTAGAGCTGGGCCACCTGCTCGTTCCGCACCAGCTCCTTGACCGTGCCGGAGACCTGGACCCTGCCCTCGAACATGATGTAGGCCCGGTCCACGATGTCGAAGGTCTGTTCGACGTTGTGATCGGTGATCAGCACGCCGATGCCGCGGTGCCGAAGCCCCGCCACGATGGTCTGGATCTCGTGGACCGCGATCGGGTCGACCCCCGCAAACGGTTCGTCGAGCAACATAAACTTGGGATCGGTGACCAGGGCGCGGGTGATTTCCACCCGGCGACGCTCGCCGCCGCTCAGGGCGTAAGCCTTCACCTTTCGGAGGTGCTTGATCGAGAGCTCGTCCAACAGGATTTCCAGGCGGTGGCGGCGCTCGTCACGACTGATCGGGAGCGTTTCGAGAATGGCGAGCACGTTCTCCTCGACCGTCAGCTTGCGGAAGACCGACGGCTCCTGGGCCAGGTAGCCGATGCCACGGCGTGAGCGCTGGTACATCGGCGAGCCGGTGAGGTCCTGTCCGTCCAGCGTGACCGTTCCCTGGTCGGGCCGGATCAGCCCGGTGATCAGGTAGAAAGTGGTGGTCTTCCCCGCCCCGTTCGGACCCAGCAGCCCCACGATCTCTCCCTGCTCCACCCGGACGCTCACCTCGTTCACCACCCGCCGCCTGCGGAACGACTTGCTGAGATTGAGGCCTTCCAGCACGCTCCCTTGCTGCATCCGAAGGGTTCCGGTCATTCGGAGACTGCGCCGGAAGCCGGTCTTCCCCAGCGTCATCAGCTCGGCCTGTGCCGCCGAACGATTCGCCATGACCTCGTCCCACCAGGGGCCATGGGCCCGCACGCTGGTCCAGGTGCCGTCGTCCGGGCCCGCGATCCAACCCTCATCAGCCAGCCGGGGCAGCACCGAGCGGTTCAGATTCTCGTGCAACTCCTCGGCCGAGAGCTGGTGTCCGGCGGACCCGCTCACTTCGGCGTAGCAATTCTGGAAGATGTCGCGGAACCCGAGCGCGAACTCGGAAAACGGAAGGCTCCCATCGGAGTCGGCATCCCGGACGACCGCGGCCAATGCCAGCGGGAGCGAGAGGTCCCGTTCCCTGAGCCCCGAGAGCCAGGCGTACCTGGGGGTGGTCACCGGGAGCTCCTCGCAGCGGCAGTATCGCCTTTGAGCGAGTCCGGCGGGGTCAGCTGAGGATCGAGCTCGACTCCGTCGACCTTACCCCGGATCTCGACTCGCGCCACGGCCGCGGGGCCGGTCGTGTCCTTCATGATCACGCGGATCCGGTCACCCCGCGAGTAGTTGAGCGATGGCCGGCCCGGCCGTTTCTCATCCTGAATCCGGTAGTAGGATTTGGCGTCCGTCTGGGCTTCCACGGTCTGCAAGCGGGTTTGCGAAACGCCGGCCGAATCCTTCTGCCCGAAGTGAGCGGTTACCGTCTCTCCGGACATCCAGTCGCGGTCCTGGGTCAGGGTATCCGGCGGCCCGCCGACCCAGGCCTTCCCGAACGCGCGGGTCTCGGTCAGGTAGCGCTCCGGGGTATCGATCGCCAGCGAATCGGCGATGATGGTGTACTGCGAGGTGTTGGCCAGCGGGCGCAGGGAATCCCCCCAGGCAAGGGTCTGGACCAGCTTCTGGGTCTTGACCTCCAGGCCAATGGTGTCCGCCTTGAGGTCGAGGTCGCGGCTGACCGCGTGACCCTCGCCCTTTGACGTCACGAAGCGGAGCTGCCGCTGGTCCAGGCGGAAATCGATGCGCTTCCCCGTGAGGGTGAACTGGTCCGTACCCAAGCCCCGCATGACCGGCCCTCCCAACAGGGTGCCGTCGTTCCCGGTCCCGGTATCCAGGCGAAGCGAGTCTCCCCTCGCGGCGAAGTCGCTCCGGTCGATCGTGACCTTGCCGCCGGCCCAGATTCGATCGTTCCCGCGCATCCGCACCCGGTCGGCTACGATCACGTAGGGCTCCTGTCGACGGCCGGAAGAATCCAGAGTGACGTAGCTGATGCTGGGCCGGCCCACGGCGTAGCTCTCGATTGTGTCCCGTATCCCGGCGATGGGCCGCAGGTAGTCCAGGGACGGGCCTTTCAGGGTCGAGCCGTTCTCGAGGTTCTCGGTGACCACGTTCCCCCGGGCCTCCCAGCGCTCGCCGTCCTTGTAGTACGTGCCGCGATCGGCGCTCATGGTGACCGTGGTATCGCGATACCGGACATGGCCGACGTATTGGACCACCTTGCCTCCGTAGGCCGCGACGCTATCACTACGCATGGTCACCTTGGTGCCTCGGCAGCTCATCTTGACGCCGCCACTCGCGAAGTAATTGACCCCGCCCTCACCGGAGACCTGGGTCCCGATCCCCCCTACCGAGTCGAGCTGAAACAGGCAGCGGTCCGACTGGGCCGCAGCCGGCCGGGCGACCACGCACAGCAACACCAGGGCCAGACGTCTCATTGACCCGGTAACAGGACCCCCCCAGAGGGCTTACCCTTCCTGACCTCCTTCTGTCCCCCCCGGGGCTGCTGGGTCACCACATTGCGGAAGTCCGGGTCGGAGTGAAAGCCGTTCCCCTGCAGGTGCTCCTCCCCGTTCTCGTAGGTGAAGGGCTGGTCGGAGGAGATGGTGTTCGACTTCTGGTCGTAGTTGAGGACCGGGCTCGAGAGCCGCCGGCCATCCGGGGTCCGGGCGATCACATTGCCGCGAGCCTTCATGGAGCCATCTCGCATGAAATAGGTCCCCGAATCGGCCGTCACCACCGAGGTCACCTTTCCCACCGAGTCGTAGAAGGTCACGGTCACCGCCCTCATCTCGGCGATCTGGGTCGGCTCGTACAACCGGGCCGTATCGGCCTCCACCAGGCTCCGGCGCACGCCCTTCTCGGTGATGTAATGCGACATCCCTTCCAGCAGCTGGTCCGCGGTGTCGGCCTGTTGCAGGGTGACCGTGGGCTTGACCCCGGTCTCGGTGCAGGCTGTCGCCGCGAGGGACAGGACGGACAAGATGGACAAGGCGGACCAGAGGCTGCCCCGGCGGTCCTGTCCGACCTGTCCAACATGTCCATCCTGTCCGCCCTTCATCTCACACCGCGCCGGCGCGCATCAGGTCGTGCAGATGCACCACGCCGAGCACGCGCCCGTCAGGCTCGATCACCGGCAGGGCCATGATGCCGTACTTCTCCATGGTGCCGACCGCCGAGCCGGCCAGATCGTCGGGCCCGGCGGTCTTGGGCGTCCGGGTCATCACCGAGCGCAATGGCTTGGCGAGGAATTCGGTTTCCCGCTCCGCCAGGCGGGACAGGTCGCCGGCGCTGAAGACGCCGGTCAGCTTCCCGTCGACGACCGCAACCACCAGCCCGCGCTGATGGGCCAGGTTGAGAGTGACCTCTCGCATGGTGGCCCCTTCGTCCAGCGTCTGGCAGGGAGCCATCACGTCCCGCACCCGGAGCAGCAGCCGCCGGCCCAGGCGCCCGCCGGGGTGGAGGGCCGCGAAATCGTCCCGCCGGAACCCCTTGGTCTCGAGCAGCGCGATCGCCAGGGCGTCTCCCAGGGCCAGGGCCACTGTGGTGCTCGCCGTGGGCGTGAGGTCGTAGGGACAGGCCTCCTCCTCGACCCCGGCATCCAGCACGATGGTCGCGCTACGAGCCAGGAGTGAGTCGCCCGCGCCGGTGATGGCCACGATGGGGACGCCCAGCCGCTGCAGCGAAGCCAGAAGCCCGGCCAGCTCGTCCGATTCCCCGCTCTTGCTCAGGACTATGGCCACGTCGTTCCGGTCGACGATCCCCAGGTCCCCGTGCAGCGAATCCACCGGATGGAGGAAGGTGGCGGGGGTGCCGGTCGAGGTGAGTGTCGCCGCGATCTTCCGGGCGATCAGTCCCGACTTGCCCAGCCCCGAGAGAATGACCCTTCCCCGCGACGCGGCCAGGAGACCGACGGCTTTGGCAAACGCCCCATCCAGCCGGTCGGCCGCGTGAGCGACCTGTTCGGCTTCGAGCCGCAGTACGCGCCGGCCGGCTTCAACCAGCGCGGTCGGATCGGGCGCGGTACTCACCACGCTCCTCGAGATAGACGCGGACACCGTCATCCCAGCTCCCCCGAGCCTTGAGTAGAGTTTCGACCACTTCCCGAACCGCCCCCGAGCCGCCGGAGGCCCGCGTGACGTAGACCGCCGCGCGCTTCACTTCCTCGACCGCGTTGGCCACCGCCAGGGGCAGACCCACGCGGGTCAACAGGGGAAGGTCGGCCAGGTCATCGCCCACGTAAGCCACCTCTTCCCAGCCGAGTCCCCGGCGGCGCAACAGATCGGCAAAGGCGGGCAGCTTGCGCGCACTCGGCTCCTGAATCACTTCGGCGATTCGAAGCTCGGCGGCCCGGAGCGACGTGGCCTCGGACAAGCGGCCACTCACCAGGGCCACCTCGATCCCCATGGCCTTGAGCACCGCGAGGCCGAGGCCATCCTGGATGTCGAACTTCTTGAACTCGACACTCACGCCGTTGACCAGTCCGAGGTAGACGCCGTTGTCGGTGAGGACGCCATCCACGTCGAGAGCCAGCAGGCGGATCTTGAGCGCCTTTTCGGAGTCGATCATGAGCGCCTCATGGCGGTCAGACGTGCACCCCTTCCCGAGCGGCCATCCAGATCTCGAGCGTCCGCCCGAGCAGCTCCCCCAGCCGATCGAGCGGCCACTGGGTGGCGCTGTCGCTCCTGGCCCGCTCGGGATCGGGGTGGGTCTCCAGGAAGAATCCGTCCACGCCGATCGCCGCGGCCGCCGCCAGGAGCGGAGGGATGAACGGACGGAGTCCTCCGCTGGTCCCTTCCCTCCCCTGACCGGGCTGCTGCACCGCGTGCGTGGCATCGAAGATCACCGCACCAGCGCCGACCTCACGCAGGCGGATCAGGTTTCGGAAATCCACGACCAGGTCGCCGTAGCCGAAGAAGCTGCCCCGCTCCGTCACCGCCACTTCGGTGGCTCCGCCCTCCCTCGCCTTCTCCACCGCGCCGCGCATTTCCTCCGCCGCCATCCATTGCCCCTTCTTGATGTTGATCGGCTTGCCGGTGCGGCCGGCGGCTACCAGCAGATCGGTTTGCCGGCAGAGAAAGGCGGGGATCTGCAACGCGTCGACGACCTGGGCGGCAGCCTCCACCTGGTCCGGTTCGTGAACGTCGGTGAGGATCGGGAGCCCGCTCAGTGAGCGAACCCGCTCGAGAGCCCGGAGCCCCTCTTCCAACCCGGGGCCGCGATGACCCGAGAACCGGGCCCGGTTGGCCTTGTCGAAGGAAGCCTTGAAACAGATTGGAAGACCGTGTCGCTCGCGCAGTCGGACCAGGGTTTCCGCCACCCTGGGGAGCACGTCGCCGGGCTCGATGACGCACGGCCCGGCGATCAGGAACGGCGCCCGCGCGAACGACCAGGTCATCGGTGCCGAGTCTCCGCCACCGGAGCGGCCTTGGGAGCCTGGGCCACCGGAACGCTCGCGGCGCCCGCCTTCCGGCGCTTCAACGCCGCGCCGACGAACCCCGCGAACAGGGGATGAGGCCGGGTCGGGCGGGACTTGAGCTCGGGATGGAACTGGCAACCGATGAACCAGGGATGGTTGGGCAACTCGATCACTTCGACCAGGCCGCCGTCGGGTGACTGGCCGGAGAGCCTGAGGCCGTGTTCCGCCAGCACATCCCGGTAGGCGTTGCTGACTTCCCAGCGGTGGCGATGGCGCTCGCTGACCTCGGTGGCCCCATAGGCCTGGGCCGCCTTGGACCCGGGGCGGAGCCGAGCGGTATAGGCCCCGAGCCGCATGGTGCCGCCCAGCTCGGAAACATTCTTCTGCGAGGCCATGAGGGAGATCACCGGCGCTTCGCACTCGGGCTCGAACTCGGTGCTGTTGGTCGTGGGCATCCCGCAGACGTGGCGGGCGAATTCGATGATCGCCACCTGGAGACCCAGGCAGATCCCCAGGAACGGCAGGTCGTTCTCCCGGGCCCAGTGAATAGCCTCCAGCATCCCCTCGATCCCCCGCACGCCGAAGCCGCCGGGGACCAGAAGCCCGTCGTACTGGGAGAGAATGGCGCCCGCCGCGGCTGGATCGGTGAAGCTGTCGCTCGCGACCCAGTGGACTTCGACCCCGGTGTTGTGGGCGATTCCACCGTGAATCAGCGCCTCGTAGACCGACTTGTACGCGTCCTGCAGGTCGGTGTACTTGCCCACGACTGCGATCTTCACGTGTTCGGCGGGCGACAGGATCCGATCGGTCATCGCCTTCCAGGCGCGGAGATCGGGCTCCTTGGTCTCCAGGTGCAGCCGCTGGCAGACCTCGCGATCGAAGCCCTGCTCGTGGAATCGAAGCGGGATCTCGTAGATCGAGCGCACGTCGGGGCTCTCGATCACGCAGCCGAAGTCCACGTTGCAGAAGAGCGCGATCTTCCGTTTGATGTCGGCGGTCAGGGGACGCTCCGTCCGGCAGACCAGCACGTCGGGCTGGATCCCGATCTCCATCAGCTCCCGGACCGAGTGCTGGGTCGGCTTGGTCTTCACCTCGCCGGCGGCCGCGATGTAGGGCACCAACGTGAGGTGGATGAACAGCGCATTTTCCCGGCCGACCTCCTGCCGGAACTGACGGATCGCCTCCAGGAAGGGCAGCGATTCGATGTCACCCACGGTGCCGCCGATCTCGGTGATGACCACGTCGTGCCCCGGCGCGGTGCGCCGGATGCAGTTCTTGATTTCGTCGGTGATGTGGGGGATGACCTGCACGGTGGAACCGAGATACTCGCCTCGCCGCTCCTTGTTGATGACGGTCTGGTAGACCCGGCCCGTCGTGATGTTGTTCATCTGGGAGAGCGAGCGGTCGATGAACCGTTCGTAGTGCCCGAGGTCCAGGTCGGTCTCGGCCCCGTCGTCGGTCACGTAGACCTCGCCGTGCTGGAACGGCGACATGGTCCCCGGATCCACGTTGATGTAGGGGTCGAACTTCTGCATGGTGACACTCAAGCCCCGCTCGACCAGAAGTCGTCCGAGCGACGCGGCGGCGATGCCCTTCCCGAGCGATGAGACCACTCCGCCGGTCACGAAAATGAACTTGGTCGCGCTGGAGCCAGGAGTCATCGAATCACCTCTGGGCTAGGAGCCATTGCGCCTCGGCCTGGCGCAGGTCTTCGGGAGTGTCCACGCCGGGCAGAGCCGGTTCATCGAGTCTGGCGACGCCGATGGCAAAGCCATGTTGCAGGGGTCGCAGCTGCTCCAGCTTCTCCGCCTCTTCGGCGGCCGTGGGCGGCAGGCTCACCCACCGCTCGAGCGCCCCCCGCTGGCAGGCATAGATCCCCAGATGCTGCCAATAGAGTCCGGTCGCGGGATGCCCGGCGTCGCGCCGGTGGGGGATCACCGCTCGCGAGAAGTACAGCGCGCGACCCTGCAAATCGGTCACGACCTTCACCCGACTGGGGTCGGCCGCGAGAGCCGGGTCGAGCGGCGCAGCCGCCGTCCCGATAGGGTCGCCGTGGCGCACGCGTGCGACGGCGCCCTCGATCGCCGCCATGGGCATGAAGGGCTCGTCTCCCTGAATGTTGACCACGATGTCGAAGCGGGCGAACTCCGGTCGCCTGGCCACCTCGGCGACCCGCTCGGTGCCGTTGATATGGTTGGTACCGGTCAGTACCGGGACCGCTCCGGCCTTCTCGACCACCCTGGCGACCATCGGCGAGTCGGTCGCGACCACGATCTGGTCCGCCAGCGCGCAGGCGCGGACCCGCTCGAGAACCCGGACCACCAGAGGCTCGCCGGCTAGTAGTTGAAGCGGTTTGTTAGGGAGTCGCGTGGAGCCGAGCCGGGCCGGGATCACGCCAAGGATTGGCATCTCCCAACGTAATACCGGGTGCGGTCGGAGTCAAAAGTCGTGCCGCAGCAGAAGCGGCGAGGTTGGGGCAGGCTAAGCGATTCTAGCGCAAATCATTACCGACCGCCGTTAAACTGGCCTCTTTCTTGTGCGAGGCCAAGGCGAGGAAGTTGGAAACCAGGAGCTTTCCCTCCTCGGTCCCCACCGATTCGGGATGGAATTGGACGCCGAAAACGGGGTCCCGGCGGTGGCGCAGGGCCATGATTTCCTCTCCGGCGGGTCGATCAGCCGAGGACGCCGTGACGACCAGCTCTTCAGGCAGGTCACGCGGAGAGACGACCAGGGAGTGATAGCGCATGACCTCGAGTGGGTTGGGTACGCCGCGGAAGATCCCCTGGCCTTCATGCCGAATGGAGGTCGTCTTGCCGTGCATCAAGCGACCGGCGCGCACCACCTTCCCCCCGTAGGCTTCGGCGATGGCCTGGTGTCCAAGACAGACGCCGAGGATGGGCACTCGACCGGCGGCCGCACGAATGAGGGCCACCGAGATCCCCGCGTCAGCCGGGGTGCCAGGGCCCGGGCTCACGATGATCGCCATCGGCTCGAGTGCCAGCGCCTGCTCCGGCGAGATCGCATCGTTCCGATAGACGACAGGGTCCGCCCCCAACTCGCCCACGTACTGGACGAGGTTGTAGGTGAAGCTGTCGTAATTGTCGAGGACCAGGAGCATGGGAGGTCTAACCTAGGCCGGACTCAGGCCCGGGACAAGGCGGCGCGAGGCCGGCGCTCCCGAATCAGTGGGTTTGCGGAGCCTGCGTTGCCTTCGGCTTCTGCGTCTGCTTCTGGGTCTGCTTGACCTGGGCCGAGTCAACCACGCGCTGCACCCGGATCCTGATCGATTCGGCGTTGATGCTGAGCGACTCCGCCATGGCCGCCATGGAATCTGCCATCTGGCTCATCGAATCGCTTTTCCCCGAGATGTTGATATCGATGGCGTGGCTCCGCAGATGCTCCGCCACGTCGGCCGGGATCAGAAATGGGCGCATGTCCCCCGCGGGATGGAACATGATGTCGCCGAACCGGACCAGCTTCATCCCAGCGGTATCGGTGACGCAGCGGAAGCTGCCGTTCTGCACGTCGAAGTTCTTCCCTTTCGTGTCGACCTGGAGATCCGAGACCAGGGTGCAGTTCTTGAACCGATCCGCTGCCCCGGGCTGTTTCAGGTCGATGGTGAGATGAAGGCCGGAGACGTGCTTGGGATCGCTCCGCATGATGATGACTTTGCTGAAGGTACCGAGCTGCTGCTGGTCCACCTTGAAAGGAAGGAAGGCGAGCGGCAGGGTGATCGGGTCCGAGGACTCGAGCTTGGCGTTCAGGGCCATTTTTCCGTGCTTCGCCACGGTGACAATGATCAATCCAGCCGTAAAGACGCCCAGGGCGCCGATGGCGATTCGTATCCAATAGTTCCGCATAGGGAGCTCCCGTTGAACGGGATCAGGGTGTTTCACTTAGAGACGTAGGAAGATCTCCCCGGGTTTCAGTTTCCGGAAGTCTCCCCGTTGCCCGTTTCTCCCAGCCGACCGAACCGCAAGGCGAGGGGGGGCAGGACGAACAGGCTCAGGATGGTGGACGTGGTCAGGCCGCCGAGGATCACTACGGCCATGGGGCCCTCGATCTCCCGGCCGGGGTCGCCGCTGCCCAACGCCAGGGGCAACAAGCCCAGGCCCGTGACGGTCGCGGTCATGAGGATCGGCCCCAACCGCTCGGCCGCTCCACGCAGCGCGGTCTCCAGGCCCCAGGTCGCTCCTTCGACACGGACCAGGTGCTCGTAATGGGAGATCAGCATCACCGCGTTCCGCGTCGCGATGCCGAAAAGGGTCACGAACCCGACCAGGGAACCCAGCGAAAGAAGGCCGCCGGTAGCAAACACGGCGAGTACCCCGCCCACCAGCGCGAGTGGGAGGTTGGCCAGCACCAGGACCAGGCGACTGGCCTCCCCAAAGGCCAACCAGAGAAGCAACACAATCCCCGCCCCGGCCAGAAAACTGTTCAGAAGAAGCTCGCGCTGGGCCTCCTGCTGCGCCGCGGCGGTGCCACCCAGCTCCGCATAGATCCCTTTGGGAAGGAGCCCGGGTTGGCGGAGCCGACTCTGGAGCTCACTCGCAAAGGATCCCACATCTCCGCCCAACACATTCGAGGTCACGGTTTGGACTCGACGGGTCCCCAGATGCGAGATGAGATAGCGTCCTGACGTCCGCGAGATGTCGGCGATGTCCGCCAGGTTGGTCATCCGCCCGCTGGGGGAAAGGATCGGCAGGCGGGCCAGATCCTCCGGCCGGCTCCGGGCCGCGGAATCGAGGATCACTACCACGTCGGTAGTGCGGTTGCCTTCGAAGGTCTCGGTCACCTTGGCCCCGCGCGTCGCGGCTTCGACGGTGGCGAGGACCTCATCGTTGGTCAGGCCGGCGGTGGCCACGTCGCTGGGCCGCAGCTTCACGGTGACCTCCGGCACCACGGGCGGGGCGTCATATTGCACGTCGGCCGCTCCCGGCACCCGGCGAACCATGGTGGCTACTGCCTTGGCCGCGGCGTCCAGGCTGTCCAGGTCGTCTCCGATGATCCTGATGGCGACCTCGGCCGTTGACCCCGTCAGGGTTTCTTCGATCCGCTCGGCCAGGAAGCCCCGAATGGCGAAGCTCAGGCCGGGGAACCCCATCAACCGAGCCCGAAGGTCATCGGTTACGGTTCGCGCAGCCTTTCCGGTCAGCGGCACCAGATCTACTTCCAATTCACTGTAGTGCGGTCCCCAAGTGTCCTCGGAGAGCTCGGCCCGGCCCGCGCGCTGGGCCACGGAGCGCACCCGGGGATCCCGGTGTAGCGCCTGGTTGACCTCATCGCCGAGACGCAGCGATTCGTGAAGCGAGGTCCCGGGGACCGCCGACATGTGGATCAGGTAGTGCCCTTCCCTGAACTCGGGGAGGAAGGTGGCTCCGAAGAACGGCAGCATGGCCGCCGCCGCCGCGCAGACGACGGCGGCGGCGATCATGATCGGCACCGGCCGACCGAGGAGGGCGCCAAGCGTTGCGGTGTACCCCTGTTTCAGGCGGGCCAGGACGATCGAATCGTGTTCGCGATGACCGCGACGGGCCAGAATCAGCAGGGTGAGGGCGGGGGTGACCGTGAGGGCCACCACCAGCGAGGCGAGGGTGGCCAGGATGTAAGCGATGGCCAGCGGGCGGAACAACGAGCCCTGCACCCCGGTGAGCGTGAGCACCGGCACGAAGACCAGGGCGACGACAAAGGTCGCGTAGGCCACGCTCCCGCGAACTTCCAGGGACGCACTCACGACCACCTCGGAGACCGGCCGCGGGTGCTCGAGCGCCCGATTGAGGCGCAGCCGCCTGGCGATGTTCTCCACGTCGATGATGGCGTCATCCACCACCTCCCCGAGCGCGATCGCCAGTCCCCCGAGGGTCAGGGTGTTGATCGAGAGTCCCAGCGCGTTGAGGACGATGAGAGCGGTGAGCAGCGAAAGCGGGATCGCCGTGAGCGAGATCGCCGCCGCCCCCACGTCGAAGAGGAACAGCAACAGCACCCCGGCCACCAGGAACGTCCCGAGCAGCAGGGCGACGGTGATGTTGTGCAGCGCCAGATCGATGAACTCGGACGGACGGAAGAGGTTGGGGTGAAGCACGTACCCGCCGGCCTCGATGGCGGGCGCCAAGTCGTGCAAGGCAGCCTCGACGGCCGCCGCCACCTCCTTGGTGTTGCCGCCCAGCTGGGCCGAGACCACGATCACGCAGCCCCGCTCGCCGTTGATGCTGCCGTCCCCGAACTTGGGTTCGGCCCCCTCCACCACGTGCCCGATGTCCCCCAGCCGAAGTAAGGCGCCATTGCGTTCCCGGACCACGCTGCGGGCCAGCGCCTCGGGGGTCAGCAACTGGCCTTCGGTGCGCACGATGATTCGTTGATTCGCGTTGTCGATGACTCCGGCCCCGCGCACACCGGTCGCCTTGGCGGCGGCGGCCAGGATTTCGTTGGCTCCGATACCGAGCGCTCGCAACCGATCAGGATCGAGTTGCAGCTGGAGCTGCCTCACCTTGCCGCCGAAGACCGCCACCTTGGACACCCCGGGCACCGCTAGGATCCGGGGCTTGAGGGTCCAGTCGACGAAGGTCCGCTGTTCCATCGGCGTGCGGGTCTTCGAAGTGATCCCCACCACCAGCACGGTGCTCGAAGAGGATGTGAGCGGACTCAAGACTGGCGGCTTCACCGCCGCGGGTAGACGCCCGGTGACCACACTCAACCGCTCGGCCAGCGCCTGGCGCGCGCGATAGAGGTCCATCCCTTCGGTGAGCACCGCGGTGATGAGCGAGAACCCCTGGAGCGATTGGGAGCGGAGCGCCTTGAGGCCGTTGACGCCGTTGATGGCGTCTTCGATCGGCTTGGTGACCAAGATTTCGACCTGTTCAGGGGAGAATCCCGGGGCCTCGGTCTGAATGGAGAGTTGCGGGGGCGCGAACTCCGGAAAGACATCGAGCTTGGAGCGGACGAGCACGCCGGCGCCGTAGGCGACCAGGGCGCAGCCGAGCCCGATCACCACACCGCGGCGCCGAACCGAAAACTGGACCAGCCCGGCTAGCACGCGATCCGCCCCGGAAGGATCGACCAGTCTCTCACTCGCCGACCTCTTCGCCAACCACGATCTTGGCGCGGAACTCCTCGGAGAGCAGCTGCTGGGCGCCGCGAATCACCACGGTGTCGCCGGCCGCTACGTCTCCCGCCTCCAGCCATCCACCCGGCACCGGCCGCTCCGCGGAGACGCGGGTCCGGACGTAGCGTCCGGTCCCCCGCTCGATGAAGACCCAGGTGAGCCCATCCCACTGGACCACCGCGTCGGCGGGAACGAACACGCCGCGCAGGAGCGTCTTGGGATCGGGAACGAACGCCTGCACCGCCGCCCCGGGCCGCGCTCCGGGCCAGCCCCGGTCGAGACGGTAGAGAAAGGCCGGCCATCGGGTGAGCGGATCGGCTTCGGGGGCCGGGCCTACCAGGTGCGCCGGAAGTCGAGTGCTGGCGTGCTCGGCGGGTGCGACGAAGATCGAAGCCGGCGGCTGCTGTGGGGCGACACTGCCCCAGGCGACGCGGGCCAGCGGTCTGGCGTAGTCGGTGATCTCCAGCAGGCCCTGCCCCGCCTGCACCAGTTCGCCGGGTTGGGCCAGAATCCGACTCACCACACCCGAACGTGGGGCGGTGAGCGGCAGGGCGTCAGACACCTGGCCCAGCACTGCTCCGGCGGCCACCGGGTCGCCGAAGGCGGGCCAGTGACTCCCCTCAGGAATCATCAGCCGCCCCGAGACCGCGGCACGAACGATGGCGAGGGCGGAAGGATCGGTAACGATCTCTCCCGCCAGGGCCAGCTCACCGGGGTGCTGGAGAGGCTGGAGCACGGCGGTGGCGATCCCGATTCGGCGATTGGTGGCGGTATCGAGCACGATGGCCGCCTGGCCCTCGGAGGCCACCATGCGGATGGGCTCGGTGGCCGGCTGGTGGGCCGAGGAGGTGGCGCGGCGTTGGAGGCCGGAGCGAATCAGCCAGCCAGCTCCCGCAAGAATGGCGATCAGCACCAGTGCGCGCCGAATCATGGCAACGTGTCCTTCAAGAGTGTGGTTCCGCGCGGCTCATTGGCGGGGTTAGGCCAGCGGGCCGGCGGGTCGCTGCGCCAGACACCGGCCGCCTGCTCGAGCAGGGTCCCCGCTTCTCGCCGTTGCTGGTCGGCCGCGTGACGGGTCCGCTCGGCCCGAACTCGCGCCAGATCCAGGAACGCCAGCTCCAGTCGCGAGGTCTCGCCCCGGTCGTAGGCGGCCTGGGCCCGATCGGCGCGCTCGCGGATCAGGTCGAACAAGGAGTCCGCGGACGCTCGCAACGCCGAACTGACCGCACAACGCTCCAGTCCGGTGTCGAGATCGGCCAGGGCGGAGTCCTGCACCACTGCCACCTGGGCCGCCGCGACGCCACGCCGCGCCTCGGCCTCGGCAATAGGCCCGCGATTCCGATGAAACGGGATGGTGGGCAGGGCGAACAGCACCGTCCATTTGTTGATCCCGTGATCGAAGAAGAGGCCCGGCCCCAGTGTGATGTCCGGATACTGATTGGCAATCTGCAGGCGGACGTCGGCCTCCGTCACGCTGTACGCGGCGAGGGCCACGCCCACCTCGGGTCGGGACCGCACCACCAGGCTCTGCAGCGAGTCGCGAGGCAGGGCCGATGCGGCGGTGCACCACGATTCACCCGGCGGCGCGACCTTCAGGGTGTCGAGCTGACCGGGAACCACCCCGACCGAGGCAGCCATGCCGGAGACGGCGTCCCTCAGCTCGCGCTGAGCCAGGCCCCGCTCGACCAGGGCGCCCTGGAGCTCGGCTTCGTTCTGGGCCAGGTCGGCGCGGGTCACCACTCCCTCGCGATAGCGCGCCTTTAACACCGAATCGAGGGTCCGAAGCGCGCTGAGTTCGGCGCGGACGTCCCCCAGCCTGAACTCGGCCGAGGCGAGCCGGTCGGCACTGCGGCGAACGTCCGTCGCCTCCTGCCAGGCCACCAGCGAGACCTCTTCCTCGGCGAGGAAGGTGCGCGCCTGCGCGCGGGCCATGCGGGCTCCGCGCTTTCCACCCAGCTCAAAGGTGAACGACAGGGTCCCCGAGACACCCCACGGAGGCTCTCCACCTCCTCCCGAATAGTCCTTCTCGACGGCTGCCGACAGGCCGGGTTGGGGACGATATCCGGCAGTAATCTGGCCGGCGATCGCCTCGGTCCTCGCGGCGCGGGCACGATCGAGCGAGGGGCTCCAATACCACGCCGCCAAAGCCAGGTCTCGTGCCTGCCACCCTGTCGTCGCGGGGTCGAGCCCGGCCGACGCCAGGTAGCCGTGGAGTCCCGGATCGTCGAGACGCCGCGCATTGTAGGCGGCGGTCAGAGAGCTCTGGTCGACCGGAGCGGGTTGGTAGGAGGCGCAGGCGGATAACACGGACAAGAGGGACAAGACGGACACGGCGGACAAGGCGGTCGGGGCGGACCGGCGGTCCTGCAAAATCACTCGATGGGGACGCGGCACGACAGGAACGACCCGGTTAACCGCGGGGGTGATACTGCTTATGCACCGATCGCAGGTATTCGCGGTCGATGTGGGTGTAGATCTGGGTGGTGGAGAGATCGGCGTGACCGAGCATCTCCTGCACCGCCCGCAGGTCGGCGCCTCCTTCCAGGAGATGCGTAGCGAAGGTATGGCGGAGGGTGTGGGGAGTGACCGGTTTGGTCACACCGGCCGCCGTGGCCAGCCGCTTCACGACGCCCCAGGCCCCCACTCTCGACAGCGGCTCGCCCCGCCGGTTGAGCAGCACCCGGTTGCGGCCCTTGCCGCGGTCAAGGTTCGGACGGACCTGGTGCAGGTAGACCGAGACCGTCCCGATGACGTTACGGCCCACTGGAACCAGGCGCTCCTTCGATCCCTTACCGATCACCCTCACCACCCCTTCGTCGAAGCGGAGATCGCCCAATGTCAGCCCACAGAGCTCGGAGACCCGGAGTCCCGCGCCATAGCCCAGCTCGATCAACGCACGGTCTCGCCAGGCGAGGGGGTGGTCCGGGTCAGCCGCCTGTAACATGGCTTCGACTTCCGCCACTGAAAGCGTGGGGGGGAGCCGGCGTCCGCGTCGGGGAGACTCCAGGCGATCGCTGGGATCGATGGGCACCAGACCTTCCGCCACCAGAAACCGGTAGTAGGTCCGGATGGCGGACACCTGACGCCGAATGGTGGCGGGACTCAACCCCAGGTCTTTCAGAGTGAAGACGAATTCGCGAAGCAGGCTTGGGGTCACCGAGGCCGGGTCGTGCACTCCCTGCCCTTCGGCATAGGAGGCCACCCGTTGGAGATCCCGGAGGTAGCTCTCGACCGTGTTGCTGCTGTGGCCCCCCTCGAGCTGCAGGAAGTCGCGAAACTGCTCCAGCGCGAATTCCCGCAGGTCGGTGGTCACGAGACCTTCTCCCGGGTCGAAGCGTCGGCGTCGTCGAGGCCGAGGAGAGCGGCAGCCCGAAGCAGCAGGCGCTCTTCGGCCGGCTGCAGACGGTCACCACTCGCGGCCAGGCTCCGCAGCCGCTGGTAGAGCTCGACGCGCGCAACGCGATCGAAGGTCTCGGTGACTCTGGCGGCCAGGTGCTTCTCATCCTCGGCGGCAGGATCACCCGCCGGGGGCAGCGACCACCGCTCGCGCAGCCGGCCCTCGATGGCGGCGAGATCGGCCGGATCGAACGTTCGGTCGGAGCGGGCCAGCTCGAGCAGGAGCATCGCGGCGGCCGCCAGTGCCGGATCTTCGTGGGCGCGGGTCTCGGCCGCGGCGTCGTGCGCAAAGGCGGCGTGGAGCGCGGCCCAGAGGCGGTCCTCCCGGCGAGCCCGTCGCCGCCAGACGATCCACCCAATGATTGCCGCCAAGGCGCTGACCCCGACCAGGAACAGGGTCCGGTTCAGGGCCTCGATGAAGTGCCGGATCGACTCCCACTCGGATCCCAGGGCGACCCCGATGCCGGTGATCGCGGCATACCACACCATTCCGGCGAGGGCAACCGGAACCAGTACCACGGCCGGGCGCAGGTTTACCAACCCACCGAACGGAGGAACCGCCGAGCGCGGCCCCGGGATCAGTCTGGCCAGAAACACTCCAGGTACTCCGAAGCGAAGGTACTGACGCTCCAGCTCGGCGACTGCACCCGAAGGAAACACCCGTCGGCCCACGGGACTCAGGACGAACGCGCGGCCGTAGCGGCGCGCCGCCCAGTAGACCAGCCCGGCGCCCACCAGGTTTGCGGACCAGGCGCTCAGGAAGACCGCATAGGGGTTGACCGCATGGTGGCGCGAGAGAAACCCGGCGAGGGCTACGACGGCGTCCGACGGCATCGGCGGGAACACGTTCTCCACCGCCGTACAGAGGGCAACGATCGCGTAGATGGCGCCGGGGGGCAGGCCGACCAGCCCATCGAGGAATTCGTCGATCAGCGGGCCTCCACCGTGGCCACCGCCAGCGCCGCGATTCCTTCTCCCCTCCCGATGAACCCCATTCCCTCGTTGGTCTTGGCTTTGACCGAAATCCGTCCCGGCTCCAGGTCGAGATGCGCGGCGAGGATGGAGCCCATGGTGTCCAGGTAGTCGGCCAGCTTCGGCCGCTCCGCGATGATGGTGATGTCCGCCTGTTGCGGGTGAACGTCGCGGTCCCGCAGGTGATCCCGCGTCGCCCGGAGGAGGTGGAGAGAATCGGCGTTCTTCCAGCGGGGATCCTTGTCGGGAAAGAGGCGACCGATGTTCCCGGCCCCCGCCGCGCCGAGCAACGCGTCGATCAGCGCATGGGTGACCACGTCCGCGTCGGAATGGCCGGCCAGGCCCGCGTCGGACGGAATGCGCTGACCACCCAGCACCAGGGGGCGGCCGGCTTCGAAGCGATGGGAGTCGTAGCCGATGCCGATGCGAAGCATGAGGAACGTCTAGCGTCAAGCGGGAACGCCGAGAGAGGTCGGTACCTCCTCAGGCCGCGACGGTCGCGGTGTCTTCGAGGATCGAGTAGTCCTGGCGGCGACGCCGGGCCGTGTATCCCGCGTCCCGGATGCAGCGCTCCATCTCCTGCAGGCTGGCCCGGTGGGTGGTGCCGGCGGAGGAGACCACGTTCTCCTCCATCATCAGGCTTCCGAAATCGTTGGCCCCGAACCGGAGGGCCACCTGTCCGATCTTGAGTCCCATGGTGACCCAGGACGACTGGATGTTGGGCACGTTCCGGCAGATGATGCGCCCCATGGCCAGGATACGCAGGTAGGTCACGGCGTCGGTCTTCCTGCTGTCCGCCATCTCCGTCCCATCGGGTTGAAGCGGCCAGCAGATGAACGCGGTGAAGCCGCCGGTCCGACTCTGGAGATCCCGGACCCGCAGCAGGTGCTCCACGCGATCGGCATCCGATTCACCCAGCCCGTACATCATCGTAACCGATGTCTTCATCCCCTGACGATGGGCCTCTTCCTGGACCCCCAGCCACTCCTCGGTCTGGGCCTTCTTCTTGGCGACGCGCTGTCGCACCTCGTCCACCAGGATCTCTCCGCCCCCACCGGGGATACTGTCCAGCCCCGCCGCCTTGAGCTCCCGGACCACCTGGGCGACCGAGAGGCCGAACCGCTCGCTGAAGAACACCACCTCTGAGGGGGAAAATCCGTGAATGTGGATCGGATGATGGCGCTTGATGTAGCGCATCAAGTCCAGGTACCACTCGAAGGGGATGTACGGGTTATGGCCGCCCTGAAGGAGGATCTGCACGCCGCCGATCGCCTTGCACTCGTCGATCTTCCGGCCGATCTGCTCGTAGCTCAGGACGTACCCCTCGTTGTGCTTGGGCCGGCGGTAGAACGCGCAGAACTTGCAATCGGCCACGCACACGTTGGTGTAGTTGATGTTCCGGTCAATGATGTAGGTGACGACGTTCTCCGGGTGGAGGCGCCACCGTTCGGCATCGGCCAGCTGACCCAGCTCGAGCAGGCTGGCCCGCTGGTAAAGCTCGAGGTAGTCCCGGAACTCGCCGGAGCCGCGATCCACGCTCATCAGGCCGCCGTGATGAAAGAGAGGGACCCGTCCGGCACCAGACCATCGGCGGCCAGCCGGCGGAAGAAATCGGTGAGTCCTGCCAGATGGCGGTAGGACAGGGCGTAATCCAGGTCGCCGAGGTAGGCCCGGCAGACGTCGACGCCGACGCCACTGGTCTGGGCCGCGGCCTCGGCCAATTGATCGAGATGGGAGAGCCCCCACCGCCGCGATTCGAGCAACGCCGCGTGCATGCGCCGGACGGCCTTCTCGGGAGCGTCGCGCCGCGCCGCCCAGACCGCGAACACGAACGGCAGCCCGGTCCAGTCCCGCCACTCCGCGCCCAGGTCGTAGCGATAGGGATAGACCCCCCGAGCCGTCAGCATCAGCGCCGCATCGCCGATCACCAGCACTGCGTCGTGGGGGAACTGCTGCAAGGCCTCCAGATCCGGTGACTCGGCTCGCACCGTGGCGAGGCGAGGAGCGATCCGCCAGCGGTGGCGGCAAAGGAGCTCCAGGAGGAGCACTGATGTGCGAGACGAAGCACTCAGCAGCACCGTCGCGTCGTGGAGCTCAGCGAGGGGGCGCTTGGCGAAGAGGGCCACGCTGTGGACCGGTCCGTCGCAGCTGATGGCCAGATCGGGAAGCAGGTGGTACAAAGCCGCGGCACGAGCGTAGTCCACCGCCGAGACCACACTCAGGTCCAGTTCGCCAGCGGCGAGGAGGTCATCCAGCTCGGAGGCCGTGGCGGTCACCAGTTCGCCGTCCACCGCGACCAGCCCGCGATCGATGGCGCCGTAGATCGGGTAGCAGTTGATCCAGGGAATTCGACCGAGTCTCATGCGGCGTGCACCACCGGGGCCCGGGCCCCCTCCATGATCGGGCGCGGCGAGTCGAGTGGATCGTCGAAGCTCTCCCGCACCGCACGGTAAAGGCTGTCCCGCTCGACGGGCCGCTTCCCCGCTCCGCGGATCAGGGCGACCAGATCGCCGTACTCGAGGTGCATCGGCGTCTGGGCCCCGGCCTCGTGGTAGATCCGCTCGTAGACCACGGTGCCCTCGACGTCGTCGCAGCCGAAGCTCAAGGCGACCTGCGAAATAAAGGCGGTCACCATCGGCCAATGCGTCTTGACGTGCGGGATGCTGTCGAGGAACAGCCGGCCCACGGCGATGTTCTTGAGATCCTCGTAGCCGGTAGTCGCGGTTCCGACCCGGCCCATCTCCTCGCCCAGCTCGTTGTGGTCTGGGTGGTAGGCCAGCGGGATGTAGGTGAGAAATCCGCTAGTCTCATCCTGCAGGCTCCGCAGCATGGTCAGATGCTCGATCCGGTCGTCCGCCGTTTCGACGTGGCCGTAGAGCATCGTGCAGTTGCTGGGGATCCCCAGCTCATGCGCGACGCGATGCACCTGGAGCCATTCCTCACCGGTCAGTTTCCGCTCGGCGATGGTGGCGCGCACGGCGGTGCTGAACACCTCGGCCCCTCCGCCCGGCAGACTGGTCAGGCCCGCGTCCTTGAGTTCGATCAGGATCTCCCGCACCGGACGTTTCTCGATCCGGGCCAGGTGCGCGATCTCCACGGCGGTCAGCGCCTTGATGTGGATCTCCGGGTGGCGCTCCTTGAGGCCCCGAATCAGGTCGGTGTAGTAGCTGAGCCGGAGCTTGGGGTGGAGTCCGCCCACGATATGGAATTCACGGGTCGGCGAGCCATGCGCCTGTTCCGCCTCGGCGAAGACTTCCTCGAGCGAGCGGGTGTACGCCCCCTCTTCCTTCGGCATCCGCGCGAACGAGCAGAAGACGCAGGTGTTCCGGAGGACGCAGACGTTGGTCGGATTGATGTGCTGGTTGGCCGAGAAGAAGACCCGGTCCCCGTTCTGGCGCTGATTGGCGAAGTCCGCGAGTTGGCCGAGACCCAGGATATCGGCGGTCTGGTAAAGTGCACGGGCATCGGCCGCTTCCAACCGGCGACCCTCGAGCACCTTGGTGGCTACCAAGCGGAGATCGGGGTCTCTCAGTTGGGCAGGATCTACTGGCCCCGACATCGTATCTCCTTGCTGGATCTGAAGTAAGCTGCGCCGGTTAATCTAACAGCGGGTTCGGGGAGTTGTCGATTGCCCCTGGCCGCCCGGCGTTGGGCCGGCCTGCACGGGTCGGATGACCCGGAGGCTCTGCTGGGAGGCCATTTTGGGACCTCGGTGCCTGTTCGGCACGCGAGTTGCTAGTTCAACACTGACAAAGACTTCTGGCCCCATTTCACCCGAAGAAAGTGGCCATGTTGCGGATCAAGCTGGCGTCCGGCGAGGAGACCGTTTTCAGCAGTGTAGCCGAGCTTGCTCAGGGCATCCAGAGCGGCTTGGTCACTTCGCGTGCGTTGATCTATCACCAGCGCTCGGAGAAGTGGGTCCCGATCACGGTTCATCCAGCCTACAAGTCCGCGCTCGAAAGCGGTACCGGCTCCGCGACGCAGGCGAGCACCGCTGTCGAGGAGCCTCCGCCATCGAGACCGGTGGTCGTCGCTCCCAAGGCACCGGTGTTCACACCACCGCCGCTTCGGGGGTCAGGACCGCGACCTGCGATCGACTTCACCCGCAAGGGCCAACCGCCGGCCCCAGCAACTCCCAAGATGGCAACACCGCCGCCGCCAAGTGTGCCACCTCCTGCGGCTTCGGCACCACCCATCTCGATTGCGGAGTTGCTCGAGCTGGAGCCGCCCCCTCCTGCCCCGCGTAAGGAGGAACCGCCGGCACGGGTCGCCTCCAAGGCAACAGAAGCACCCCCGGCTCCCATTGGGCCGCTACCTCCGGTCCCGGCCCCGCCCATCGCCATCGCGCCGCTGATCGAGTTGGATCCGCCTGCGCCCGCTTCGGCGCCGGTAGCCAGCAGGGCAGCAGAGCCACCCCCAGCTCCTATTCCGCCGCTGCCTCCGGTCCCGGCCCCACCGATTGCCATCGCGCCGTTGCTCGAGCTCGAACCGCTGGCACCGATCGAGAAGGCGGCGGAACCGACTCCGGCTGCCGTTGCGCCGCTTCCTCCGGTTCCTGCGCCGCCCATTGCCATCGCGCCGTTGCTCGAGCTCGAACCGCTGGCACCGATCGAAAAGGCGGCGGAGCCGGCTCCGGGTCCAGTCGCGCCGCTTCCACCGGTTCCGGCTCCACCGATTGCCATTGCGCCGTTGCCCGAATTTGAACCGCCAGCACCGGCGGTCCCCGGGCTGGTCACCCAGGACGTGAGCTCCGGACTGGAGCTGGACAAGGCCCCGCCGGCCAGGGCAGAACCGGCGCCGGTTGCCGAGGGGGCCAAGCCAACCCCTGCAACGCCCGCAGGTGAGGAGCCACCGTCGCTGCTGGTCACGAGCGAAATCTCACTCTCGGACATTTCCACTCGCCGATCTGGGCCCCAGGAAATGGTGGTGGACACACCGCGTCCCCGGACCAGTGGCCCGATCGGGGTGTTGCAGCCGGGCCATGCACCGCGTCGCCGCAAGCCTCCGGTTGTGCCGATCGCCGCAGTGGTGCTGGCCCTGGTAGCCGCGCTGGCCACCTGGCGCCTGCTGCGCTCGCCCTCCGCCCCGACCACGGTGGACTCGAGCGCCGTGAAGCCCCCAGCGCCGGCTCATCCGGCGGCGTCGCCGAGTTCGACCCAGCCCCAGGCGGCCACCCCGGGTGCGGGGCTCACCCCTGAGTCTCTGGCCCGTCGCTACACCAGCGCGCAGGACTCGGCCCGAGCGGACTTCGACACCGCGTTGGTCCGGATCCACTTCGGGCGACTGCTGGAGCCTGAGCGGTTGGGCTCTACCGACAGTCTGAAGCTGGCGCACCAGGTGATTAGCACGATGGTCGGAGTGCTCGGCGCGTACCGGAACAAAAGCGCCGCGATCGAAAAATCGTTCCAGGACTCGGCCGCCGCCCTGATGCAACGGCAGTCCTGGACCGCCGCGGACTTCGCGGCCTGGAAGGCTCACCCCAGCCGGTTGGAACCTACCGACATGGCGCGCCTCACCGATTCCCTGCTCGCCAATGTGGACGGCGTCTATCAGGTGATGATCAGCCAGGCGGGACAGTACGACTACACCCCGGCGTCGATCGCCTTTCTCGATGCGGAGAGCATGCAGAAGTACGCCGGTCAACGCAGCTGGCTGACGCGGCGGGTGGGTGCCTTGAACAGCGTTCCGTCGGGGAAGCTCTCCCCAGTGCTGGCCACGGTGCTCCGGGCGGTGGGATCGGTGAACCTCCCGGCCGCCTTTGCCAAGGAGCCGGTGATTCCAAACGCGCCGGACCTTCCGAAGGACTCCGGACACTAGCTTCGCGAACTATCGAGGGAATGGCCGACCCGGGAGATCCCCGGGTCGCGTTGTTTTCAGGCGGCGAGTCGTCCAACGGCCAAGGTCACATTGTGCCCGCCGAAGCCGAAGGAGTTGGACAGGGCGAGATCGACCTTCCGCTCCACCATCTTGTTGGGGGCCGAATCCAGATCGCACTCGGGATCCGGCGTGACCTGGTTGATGGTCGGCGGAATCTTCCCGGTGCGGACCACGTTGAGCGCCACCACAAACTCCAGGGCCCCGGCCGCTCCCAGCAGGTGGCCAGTCATCGACTTGGTCGAGCCGAAGATCAGGCGGCGCGCATGCTCCCCGAAGACCTTCTTGACCGCCTGGGTCTCGGCGATATCGCCCTGCGGTGTGGAGGTCCCGTGGGCGTTGATATATCCCACGTCGGTCAGCTTCAAACCACCGCTTTGCAGCGCGTCCCGCATGGCCCGCTGCGCCCCTTCGCCTTCCGGAGCCGGGGACGTGATGTGGTTGGCGTCCCCGCTCAGTCCGTAACCCAGCACCTCGCCCAGAATCTTCGCGCCCCGGCGCTGGGCATGTTCCAGGCTCTCCAGGACGACGATCGCGCCGCCGTCTCCCAGCACGAAGCCATCCCGGCCCTTGTCGAACGGCCGGCTGGCCTGTTGCGGCGCGTCGTTCCGGGTCGAGAGGGCCTTCATGTTCTGGAAGCCGGCCACCGCCAGGCCGCAGATCGCGGCCTCGGCGCCACCGCTCACCATCGCTTCGGCTTTGCCGTCCCTGATCAGCTCGTAGGACTCGCCGATGGCATGGGCCGAAGAGGCACACGCGGAGACGGTGCAGAAGTTGGGACCCCGGAGCCCATAGCGGATCGAGACCAGCCCGGCCGCGATATCGGGGATGTACATCGGGATGAAGAAGGGGGAGACCCGGTCGGGACCCTTCTGGAAGTAGGCGGCGAAGTTCTCCTCGAAGGTCATCATGCCGCCGATGCCGCTCCCGATCACGACGCCGGTGCGGTCGGGATTGGGGAAGCGTCCCTCAAGCCCGGCCTCGGTGATGGCCTCGTGAGCCGCAGCCAGCGCGAACTGGGCAAAGAGGTCGTAGCGACGCGCCTCTTTTCTGTCCATGAACTTCGTGGGGTCGAAGCCCTTCACTTCGCAGGCGAAACGGACCTGGAGCTTGGAGGGATCGAACTTGGTGATGGGGCCCGCCCCGGAGCACCCGGCGAGAAGGGAGTTCCAGGTTTCGGCAGCAGTATTGCCCACCGGCGTCACCATTCCGACGCCGGTGACTACGACCCGATGTGCCACTGCGACTCCTTATTTCCCGATCTTCTCGTGAAGATACTTGAGGGCGTCTCCGACGGTGCGAAGCTTTTCGGCCTCCTCATCCGGGATGTCGATATCGAACTCCTTCTCGAAGGCCATGACGAGTTCGACCGTGTCGAGGCTGTCGGCGCCGAGGTCCTCCATGAAGCTGGCCTCGTTGGTGAGCTTCTCCCGCTCGACGCCCAGCTCCTCGACGATGATGTCCTTGACCCTCTCATCCACGTTCACGTTGCTCATGGCTTCCTCGGTTGGGTGTGCAGTCCCGCCGGTTAGAAAATCATGCCGCCGTCGACCACCAGAACCTGGCCGGTAATGTACCCCGCCAGGTCCGAGGCCAGAAAGAGCACGGCCCCGGCCACGTCCTCGGGCCGCCCCAGTCGTTCCAGTGCGATCCCGCCTAACATCGCGGCCCGCGCCTCCGGAGGCAAGCCGCTGGTCATATCGGTCTCGATGAACCCCGGGGCCACGGCGTTCACCAGGACATTCCGGCCGGCATATTCCTTGGCCACCGACTTGGTGAAGCCGATCAAACCCGCCTTGCTCGCGGCGTAGTTGGCCTGGCCCTTGTTGCCGATCATGCCAATGATGCTGGTCACGTTGATGATCCGGCCGCTCCGCCGCTTCATCATTCCCTTGAGGACCGCCTTGGTCGCGGCAAAGGCGCCCTTGAGATTGGCGTCCAGCACCGCATCCCACTCGGCCTCGCTCATCCGGATCACGATGTTGTCCTGGGTCATCCCTGCGTTGTTCACCAGGATGTCGATCGGACCCAGTCCCGCCTCGACCGCCGCCACGGTGGCGGCCACCTGGCCGAGGTCGGCCATGTCGCCGGCGACGCCGATGGCTCGCTCGCCCAGGCTCTCGGCGATCCCTTTGGCCTTGGCTTCGTCCCGGCCATGGATGGCAACCTTGGCCCCGGCCCGATAGAGCGCCACCGCGATGGCGTGACCGATGCCCCGCGTGCTGCCGGTGACCAGCGCGACTCGTCCCGAGAGATCGATATTCACCATGGCACGGGCTAGGCCTTGGCTGGGCTCAGCCACTGCTCGACGTCCGCCGCCGTCCCCAGAGTCACGGACTTGGCTCCTGGCACGGCTCGCTTGAGCAATCCGCTCAGCACGTTTCCCGGTCCCACCTCGAGGAAAGTCGCCCCCGGGCACCGACGAGCCGCCTCCTGAATCCCCTCCACCCACCGTACCGGGGCGATAAGCTGTGAGGCCAACAGTCTCACCGCCTCCGCCGGTTCGGTCACCGCGCCGGCCGTGGCGTTGGCGATGACGGGAAACCGGGGCCGTTTGAAGGTCGCAGCGGCCAGCGCGGCGGTGAGACCAGGCACGGCTGGTTCCATCAGTGGCGAGTGAAATGCCCCGCTCACCTTGAGCGGCACCACGCGTTTGGCCCCGCGCGCCTTGCACCCTTCCCCCGCCCGTTCGACGGCGGGTGGGTCACCCGAGATGACGGTCTGATCGGGGGCGTTCAGATTGGCCGCGACCGCCACACTCCCTGGCTGCGTGGCCTCACGGCAAGCGGCTTCCACCGCAGCGGTCTCCAGTCCCAGGACCGCCGCCATGGTACCGGGGCGACGAGCCCCGGCTTCCAGCATCAGTTCTCCACGACGACGCACAAGACGAGCAGCTTCGGCGGCCCCGAGAGCGCCCGCGGCGACATACGCGCTGTACTCACCCAGGCTGTGACCCAAGGCCAGCGCCGCATCGCTCAACTGCTCCCGCACGACCGCCAGCACCGCCGCGCTGTGAGCGAGGATGGCCGGCTGGGCGTTGTGGGTCAGGGTCAACTCCTCCTCAGGCCCCTCCCACATGATCCTGGAGAGCGGGATCCCCAGTGCCGCATCGACTTCCGCGAAGGTCCGCCGGGCCTCGGGAAAGCGCTCGGCGAGGTCCTTCCCCATTCCGACCTTCTGTGCCCCCTGGCCGGGGCACATGATGACGCTTACCACCGGATGACGGCGCTACCCCACGTGAAGCCGGCCCCGAAGGCCACCAGCAAGACCAGATCCCCCGGCTTGAGCCTCCCCTCCTGCACCGCCTGGTTCAAGGCCAGCGGGATCGAGGCCGAGGAAGTGTTGCCGTAGCAATCCACGTTGACCATCACCTTGTCCATCGGGAGGCCGGCGTGCTTGGCGGTCGCCTCGATGATCCGGATGTTGGCCTGATGCGGTACCAGGAGATCGATCTCCTCCGCGGTCACTCCGGCGCGGCGCAGGGCCTCATCGCAGGCCTCGGCCATGGTCAACACGGCCGCCTTGAAGACCTCGCGGCCCGCCATCTTCATGTAGTGGGACCGCTCGCGGACCACCTTATCGCTGATCGGATCATTGGCGCCGCCGCCGGGGATATAGAGCAGCGGGGCGAGTTTGCCGTCGGAGCGGATGAAGTTGGAGAGGACTCCGCGATTGCCTTCGTGGACCCGGCGGAGGATGGCCGCCCCGGCCCCGTCGCCAAAGAGCACCGCGGTCGAGCGGTCCTGATGATCGGTGATCGTGGAAAGCTTTTCGGCGCCGATCAGCAGCACGGTCTCCGCCTGTTCGGCGGCGATCAGCCCCTCGCCCACGGTCAGACCATAGAGAAAGCCCGGGCAGGCGGCGGATATGTCGAAGGCCGCGGCCCGGTCGGCACCCAGGAGCGCCTGCAGATCGCAGGCGGTGGAAGGGAGGAGGCGATCCGGGGTCGCGGTGGCGACGATGATGGCGTCCAGGGTGTCCGCGGTGACGCCGGCCTGGGTCATCGCGGTCTCGGCGGCGCTCTGGCTCAGGGTGGCCACGGTTTCCCCGGGGCCGGCCCAGTACCGCTGCCGAATGCCGGTCCGTTCCACGATCCACTGATCGGAGGTCTCGAGGGTCTTCTCGAGGTCGGCGTTTGTGACCACCCGCTGGGGGACGGCCACGCCGAGGCCCTGGATCGCGGCGAAGGGGCGGCGGATCATCGCGGCCCGGCGGTGAGGTGCTGAGCGAACTCGGCCCCGACGTGCTGGCTGAGGCGGTGTTCGACCGACTGGACGGCCACGCGAACCGCGTTCTTGAAGGCGTTGGCGGTCGAGGCCCCATGACACATGATCGTGGTGCCCTTCACGCCCAGCAGCATCGCGCCCCCATAGTTGGTGTAGTCGAGCACCTCGAGCACCTCCCGCATATCCGCCCGCTGCAAGACCTCGGGCGCCTTCCTCCGGATCAGGGGAATGATGAAGCGGCCGACCGACTCGTAGAACTTGAGCACGATGTTTCCGACGAACCCGTCGCACACTACCACGTCCACGGTGCCGAAACGATGGTGCCCGCCGAGAATGTCCCGCCCCTCGATGTTGCCGACGTAGTTGAGTCCGGGGGCCTGCTTGAGGGCCAGGTGCGTTTCTTTGGCCTGGGCGTTTCCCTTCTCGTCCTCCTCGCCGATGTTGAGCAGCCCGACCTTGGGCGCGGCGCGATCCATGACGTCGCGCATGAACACGGTGCCGAGGTAGGCAAACCCGACCATCTCGCGGGGACTGCAGTCCACGTTGGCCCCGGCGTCGAGGACCAGCACCGGCAAATGGGCCGTAGGAAAGAGGGTGCCGACGGTGGCCCGCTCTACCCCCTCATGGAGGCCGAGCTGCACCGTCGAACCGGCGAGGACCGCGCCGGTGTTCCCCGCCGAGATAAAGGCATCCGACTTGTCGGCGGCCTGGAGGCCCAGGCCGACCATGATGGTCGAGCGTGGTTTCTTCCGGATGGCGGCGATGGGTTTCTCATCCATCCCCACCACTTCGGGCGCGTCGACCACATCGAGCCGGGAGCGATCGAGGCTGGGGTAGTTAGCCAGCTCGGCTTCGAGCACCGCCTGGGGTCCGACCAGCTGGAGGCGCAGCTCCGGGAGGTCCTTCAGCGCGAGCAGCGCGCCCTCGATTTCCGCCTGCGGCGCGTGGTCGCCCCCCATGGCGTCCAGAGCGACGCGGATCACCGTCAGGTGTCCTCGACCTCGATCAGCTTCTTGCCCCGATAGTAGCCGCAGGTGTTACACACCCGGTGCGGCAACTTGGGGGACCCACAGCGCGGGCAGGCCTGATGGGCCATGACCGCCGCCCGGTCATGGCCGCGCCGGAGCCGCTTCCGGGACTTGGACATTCTTCGCTTGGGAACCGCCATGAGATCCTCAGTCGGATTTCGTGGAGGCCGTGCAGCCGCACGGCCCCAGGTTGAGATTGGCCCCGCAGCGGGGACAGAGTCCGGCGCAGTCTTCGCGGCAGAGGGGAAAGGCCGGAACTGCCAGCGCCACTTCTTCCCGGACCGCGGGCCGGACGTCGACTTCGTTCACCGGCTCTTCCAGCGGATAGACGCTGGGGTCATCCGCCGCGTCCGGGTCGGCGCTGAACAGCACGTCGACCTTCGCCTCGAGAGGGTACGCGATCTCGGTGAGGCACCGCCGGCAGGCGACCCGGACCGTTCCGGTCAGGGTGGCGTGCCAGAAATAATCACCTTCGCCACTGGCCTGCAGCCGTCCCCGCACCTGCAACTTGTCATCGAGGTCCAGGTCCAGCCCCTCGAATGTCGGATCTTTGGGATCGAGGGTGTCGTTGGTCTCGACCGGCCCCTTCTTCAGGAGCCTGACATCGGTACAAAGCATAGCTGCTTAAGCTATTCGGGACAACGACTTGGGTCAAGTCAGCCGAGTCGGGTAACTGACCGGAATCAGGGGTGTTTCGGCGTCTTCCCACCCACCGCCAACCCCCAGAGGCTGGCCAGCTCCGCTTCAGAGAAGAAGAAGTGCACTTCTTTCTTGGCGTTTTCCGAGCTGTCGGAGGCATGGATGGCGTTACGGGACCGGGACTCCGCGTAGAGCTTGCGGACGGTACCGGGCGCGGCCTCGGCCGGATCGGTCGCGCCGATCACCTTGCGGAGATGGGCGACCGCGTCCTTGCGCTCCAGGGCCATCGGCAGGCAAGGGCCGCTGGTCATGAATTCGATCAGCCGGTCGTAGAAGGGCCGACCGCGATGGACGGCGTAGAACCAGGCGGCCTCGCCGGGGGTGAGACGGACCAGCCGGGTGGCTCGCAGGATGAACCCTTCCCGTTCCAGGTGAGCGAGGATCAGCCCGGCCTTGCCGGTAGACATGGCATCGGGCTTGATGATCCCCAGAGTCAGAGTAGGCACGCGCGGAACTCCTCGAACCAGTTAGAGAATCAACGACGAAGTCGGGCCTGAACCAGGCCGACTACTTCGGCCGGGCGCCGCATGATCCCGAGGCCGGCCGCCTCGAAGGCGGCCAGCTTCTCCTCCGCGGTGCCGGAAGAGCCGGAGATGATGGCGCCGGCATGACCCATCCGGCGACCCTTGGGCGCAGTCTGCCCGGCAATGAACCCGATCACCGGCTTGGTGACCTCGGCCCGAACGAAAGCGGCGGCCCGTTGCTCGTCGGTGCCACCGATCTCGCCGATCATGACCACCGCATCGGTGCCGGGATCCTGCTGAAAGGCACGGAGGCAGTCCACGAAGGAAGTGCCGATCAACGGGTCTCCTCCGATGCCGACACAGGTCGATTGCCCGATGCCGTTCCGGGTCAGGTGGTTCACCACCTCGTAGGTCAGCGTGCCGCTGCGCGAGACCAGGCCGACCCGTCCTGCCTGACAGATGTTCCCGGGAATGATGCCAACCTTCGACGCGCCGGGAGTGATCAGGCCGGGGCAATTGGGTCCGATCAGGCGACTGCCCCGCTCCCGGACGAACGGGATCACCTTGATCATGTCCATGACCGGCACGCCTTCGGTGATGCAGACGATGAGGCGGATCCCGGCATCGGCCGCCTCGTAGATGGCGCCGGCGGCCGCGGCGGCCGGGACGTAGATCACCGAGGTGTCGGCTCCGGTCCGCTTCACCGCTTCCGCCACACCGTCAAAGACCGGGACGCGACCTTCGAAGGTCTGGCCACCCTTCCCCGGCGTCACCCCAGCCACGATCTGGGTGCCGTACTCGAGCATCTGGCGGGCATGGAACGCGCCTTCCCGGCCCGTGATCCCCTGCACGATCACTCGACTGGTCTGGTCGATGAAGATGCTCATGACCGGCCCCGCGCCACCTGGACGACCTTCTCCACGGCCTGGTCCATGTCGCTCAGCGCGGTCATGCCCACGCCCTGGAGAATCCGGAAGGCTTCAGCCTCGTTGGTGCCAGTCAACCGGATCACGATCGGCACGTTCACCTTGAACGCGTTGGTGGCTTCCACGATGCCGTTGGCGACATCGTCGGTCCGCGTGATCCCGCCGAAGATGTTGAACAGGATCGCCTTGACGTTGGGATCCCGGGTGATGATGCGGAGCGCGTTCACCACTTTCTCGGGGTTCGAGCTGCCGCCGATGTCCAGGAAGTTGGCCGGCTCCCCCCCGTAGTACTTGACCAGGTCCATGGTGGCCATGGCGAGGCCCGCGCCGTTCACCACGCATCCCACGTTGCCGCTCAACTTGATGAAACTCAGACCCGCCTCCCGCGCCGCGACCTCGCTGGGCTCCTCGGCCGACTCGTCCCGCAGCCGGGCCAGGTCGGGGCGGCGGTCCAGCTCGTTGTCGTCGATCGATATCTTGGCGTCCAGCGCCAGCACCCGACCATCAGGGGTGGTGACCAGCGGGTTGATCTCCGCCAGCGTGGCGCCGTTTCCGGTGAAGACGCCATACAGGCGGGCCATGATCTGGGCCGCCTGGCGAGCCTGGGTGAAATCGGAGTAGAGGGTCCGGGCGAGATCGACGCCCTGGTGAGGCAACAACCCGTACCGAGGATCGACCGCCAACCGAGTGATCTTCTCGGGGGTCTCCGCGGCCACTTCCTCGATATCGATCCCGCCGGCGGGGCTCACCATGAACACCGGTCGCTGACTCTCCCGATCGATGATCAGGCCGACGTAGCTCTCGGTGGCGATATCGGTGGTCGGGGCGACCAACACCCGCTTCACCTCGAGGCCGTTGATCCGGAGCGCCAGAATCCGCTCTGCAACCTGGGCGGCCTCCGCCGGAGAGGTGGCCAGTTTGACCCCGCCCGCCTTGCCACGCCCACCGGTGTGTACCTGGGCCTTGATCACCACCTGCCCGCCCAGTTTTCGGGCGATGGCCTCCACCTCCGCGGCAGTCGAGGCGACCTCCCCTTCGGGAAGCGGAATCCCGGCGGCCTTGAGGAGGGCGCGGGCCTGATACTCGTGGAGATTCACGAGGAGATCACCGGTAGAGGCGTTGGCACGGGCCCCAAGCTAGTCGAGCCCATTGGAGAGTAGCAAGCTGCTATTTGTGCCGAACGGCCCCGCCTTGCAGCACTCGCTTGAGTGCCTCGAAGGCACGGCCGAACGCCACAAAGTCTCCCTGGCGGAGCGCCGAATCGGCGCGAATCGCCCAGGCACGGGCTTCCTCCAGCTGGCTGCTCAGCGACCCGGTGGCGATCACCGGTGTGGTGAGACCCAGGAGATTGCGATAGGCATCGTTGAGGGTTCGACCGGCGCCCAGACGATCGCCCAGAGCCAGGCTGACCCAGATCATCGAGGGATCGCCATTGGGTGAGCTGGCATAGGCGGGCTGGTAGGCGCCGAGGCCGGTGGCTCCCAGCCAGTAGTGCACGGCCCCGTCTTTCCATTGTCCCCCACTTTCGCGAACCGAGTCCCGGATCTGGCTATAGGTGGGGAACCGACTCCAGCGATTCTCGAGCGACAGCGGAGAGGGCAGAACTTGCGCCGAGTCGAGGCGGAAGAGCCGGAGCGACTCCCACCCGTCGATCATGCCGCCGGAGAGCACCGCGATGATCTTCCGATGATCAGGATCCTCGTAGGGAATCAGGAGATGCAATCCCAGCGTATCGGAGTCCCAGGCCTGGTCGGGCCGCACCGGCTCATCGCTGGGGCTGGCTCCCGAGCCCACCAGCGCACCGACCTGCCAGTGCGGTCCCTGGAGAATCGCGGCCTGGGCCCGATAGAGCGCCTCCGGATACCAGACCTCACGCTGCAGCTCGGCCGGCAGCGCCGAGGCCGGCTGGATCAATCCACCGGTGATGGCGGCCCACCGCTCCGCGAGGGGATCGGCGGTGCGCCGGAGATAGATCCTGGTCTCCCCGGTTTCGGCCCGAATGACGGCGACGAAGGCAGCCCGCACCGAGTTGACCACTCGATTCCTCCAGCGCACCTGGTCGGCGAGGGGAAAGGTGGCGCTCACCAGGTAGCCGTCGACCACCCAGACCAGCCCGTCACGCACCAGGCGCGCGGCCGGGACGTCCCATTCGGCGAAGGGCGCGAGCTGAGCGAGGCGCCGTAGCGGCGAGAGGTTCCAGAGGACGCCCGCGTTCGCGGGCAGCGGTCGCAGGAGATCGCCGGCCTGAAGGGTCCAGGCGAGGGCGATCCGCCGCCCAATGGATCCGATCGAGACCGCGGTTCCGGAGGTGTCGAGCACGTACTCCGGAGCCCCCGGCCGCACCGCGCGAGGCGAGAGATCGAGACGGCTGACCGACTGGAGATACCCGAACGTGTCCGACTCCTGATAGGCCAGCGCGCCACCCAATACGCCGGTGCGATCGTCCGCGATGGCCGAAAGGGTGGAGTGATCGTTGCCGCCGGAATGGAGAATCAGCCAGGCGGGACGGGGGCGCCCGCCTACCGGGATCACCGCCCGATCGACGCTCAGGACCGCCGCCGAGTCGGGCGCGGCTATGCGTACGACCTGATTGGCCGCCCACAGCGCCGCGGGCGCCGGAAGGATCCCTCTCGTCGGCGCCGCATGGTACGCGCTGTCCTTGAGCGTGTTGAGACCGTAGGCGAGACCCTCGATCCGGCGGCGGGTGGCCGCGGGAACCATGGCGCTCTCATCGCTGGCCAGCAGCGGCGGCAACGCGCGGCCGAGCAGCGCCGTAAGCGCGTAGGCCAACCAGCCGGCCAACATCCAGGGGTGCTTCGGTCGCCAGGCCCAAACCGCTGAGAGGAGAGCGGTGCCCAGCGTGACGACTCCCAGCACGTGGGAGACGGTCACTTGGGTGTGAAAGCCTCCATCCAGAGCGGGGCCCTCGAGTCCGGCCACCAGCTCATAGGGGTGCAGCCAGTAGCCCCAGGAGAGCGCGAGGGCGCACGCGGCGAAGAGAATGCCCAGGTGGCCGCGTGCGTAGTCGCTCACGGCGAGCCGTCGCGCGGCCCACCGGATCGATCCGATCAGCGTGTACAGCAGGATCACGGTGCCGAGGGCGAGCAGCGCCAGGAGCATGGCGTATCCCTGCAGCAGCCGCCACAGGGGCAACTGGGCGAGGTAGAGGCCCAGGTCGTGATTGAGTAACGGCTCGTTCTCGGCGTAGCTGACGCCATTCCACGCGACTAGCACCCGGCTCCACCAGGCTCCCACCCCCGAGCCGGCCAGGAGCCCCAGCAGCACACCAGCGCCGATGGCGGTCGCCAGCAAGGTTCGAGAAGTCAGCGCTTCCTGGATCTCGAGGTTGGCTACCTGGCGGGGCACCTGGACCGAGCCGATAGCGCGGGCCACCGTGCAGAGGTGTCCGACGAACCAGCCGCCGGCCACGAGGATGCCCGTAATTTCGAGGGCCAGGCGCAGCAGATGGAGTCGGGTAACGAAGCGCGCCGCTGGAACCGAAATGGTCTGGGCCCACCAGACGTCGGCGAGTACGCCGGCGGTCCACCGGCCGACGAACAGGACGGTGACCAGAACCACCGCAAGTGCGGCCAGCCGCCAGCCCTTCTTGGTCACACGAGCGCCGGGATGGGGTGAGAAATGCGGACTCTAGGCAGAAACCTGCTCGCGGACCCCGTGCTGCGCCAGCCAATCGAGGACCTCGCGACGATAGGCCTCGAGCGCGGCGGGATCGGTGGCCTCGAAGCGGAGAACCAGCGCCGGCTGGGTATTGGAGGCGCGCAGCAGCGCCCAACCCCTGGGCAGGGTCAGTCGCATGCCGTCGATGTCGTTGACCGGGTACTTGGCCCCGAAGTGCTGCACCGCCTGGGCCACGATGTCGAACTTGGTTTCCTCGGGGCAATCCACCCGGATCTCGGGGGTGGCGTAGGTCTTGGGCAGATCGGCGAGCAGCCGGCTCAGTCCCCCGGGCTGCGCCGAGACGATTTCCAGGAGGCGGGCGGCCGCAAAGAGCGCATCGTCGAACCCGTAGTAATCGCCGCCGAAGAACATGTGGCCGCTCATCTCGCCCGCGATGGGAGCCTTGAGCTCCTTCATCTTGGCCTTGATCAGCGAATGCCCGGTCTTCCACATGACCGGTTTGGCGCCTGCCTTGGTGAGCGCCTGGGGCAGGACCTCGGAGCATTTCACATCGAAGATGACCGGGACGCCCGGGCCGAAGCGCTGGATCGCGTCGCGCCCGAAGAGCACCAGCAGCTGATCGCCGAAGACCACCTGCCCGGTCTCATCCACGGCCCCGATCCGGTCTCCGTCTCCATCGAAGGCGATCCCCAGCTCGGCGCCGGTCCGGCGCACCTCGACCTGGAGATCGTGGAGATTCTCCAGCACGGTCGGATCGGGATGATGATTGGGGAAGGTTCCGTCCGATTCGCAGAAGATCGAGGTGACCTCGGCGCCCAGTCCCTGGAGGAGACTCACCGCGATCAGGCTGGCGACGCCGTTCCCGCAATCGGCGACCACGCGAACGCGGCGCTTGAGCTTGTGCCGCTCGAGGATGGCGTCACGATATCGCGGCAGGACGCCGCTGTCGATCCGCTCGCTCCCCCGCCCCGTCCGAAAGCGATCATTGGAGATGATGTCGTAGAGGGCGAGGATGTCGTCGCCGTGCAGAGCGTCCCCCGCCAACACCATCTTGAAGCCGTTGAATTCGGGCGGGTTGTGTGATCCGGTGACCTGGAGTCCGCCATCGGCCGCGAGCGAAGGCACGGCGAAGTAGAGGGCGGGAGTGGGGAGCTCGCCGACGTCGATGGCGGTCCCACCGGTGTCCGCGATGCCGGCCCGCACTCCGGCGGCCAGTCTCCCACCAGAGGGGCGATTGTCCCGCCCCACGGCCAGGACCGGCGCCTTGCCCAGGCGCTCCCACCCCATCGTGGCGTACGCGCGGCCCAGCGCCCGGGCCAGCTCGGGCGTGAGCTCCTTGTCCACGAGGCCGCGGACGTCGTACTGCCGGAAGATGGACTTGGGTACCTGCATCCCGTGCGCTCCCGTGCGGCGCGACCGGCCGCACCCGGAACTCGGACTAGGGCCCGGCGATGGCGCGGCCGGTGGCGCCCAGCAGGGCCTGCGCGCTCTGGCCGGCGAGGTCGAGGACGGGAACCGGAATCACTCCTAGCACTACGATCGCCACGACGGAGAGGGCGACGACCCAGGCCGCGACGGGCGGAAGGCCGACCTCGGAGTGGGCCAGGGGGACGCGGGACGGCTTCATGTACATGGCCATGATGACTGGCAGATAGTAGCCGGCGGACACCACGCTGGTGAGTACCAGCACCACCGCGAGAACCCCCTGATGCTGCTCCAACACCGCCGTCAGGATGTACCACTTCCCGATGAAGCCCAGGGTCCCCGGGAAGCCGAGCAGCGAGAAGAGGCAGATGCTCAGGGCGGCCGCGATGCCCGGTCGAGCGGCGCCCAGCCCGGCAATGCTGTCCAGGGTCACGTCCCGCTCTCCGTCACGACCCAGGGCGGATAGCAGGCCGAAACTGGCCAGCGTGGTGACTCCATAGGCCATCAAGTAGAGCATCAAGGCGGAGTAGCCCAACTGGCTGCCCGGCCAGATCGCGGCCAGGAGATAGCCGGCGTGGGCGATGGAGCTGTAGGCCAGCATCCGCTTGATGGAGCGCTGGTTGAGGGCGACCAGGTTCCCCAACACCATGGTGGCGATCGAGAGCACCAGCACGATCGGCTTCCACTGCGGGCCGGCCGCGGGGAAACATTCGACCAGAATCCGGGCCAGCCCGGCAAAACCGGCCGCCTTGACCGCCGCCGCCATGAATCCAGTCACCGGTGTCGGGGCCCCTTCGTAGACGTCCGGAGTCCACATGTGGAAGGGGACGGCGGCGACCTTGAAGCCCAGCCCGATCAGGAGGAAGCCGAGGCCCAAGCTGGCCATCAAACTCAACGGCGCGGTGCTCAGCTTGGCGCCGACACCGATCAGATTGGTGGTCCCCGTAGCGCCGTAGATCAGCGCGATTCCATAAAGGAGGAAGGCCGAGGCAAAAGCGCCGATCAGAAAGTACTTGAGGGCCGCTTCGGCGGACTGCGGGCTTCGGCGATCATAGCCGGCCAGCACATACACCGCGACCGACATGGTCTCGAGCCCGAGGAAGAAGACCATGAGGTCCTGGGCCCCCGGCATCAGGAGGAGACCGACGGTCGCCAGAAGTAGCAGCACGTAGAACTCGGGGGCCCACAACTGCTCCCGCTCCAGGTACCGGAGCGAGAGCAGCACCGTGGCGGCGGCACAGAGCAGGATCAGCGCCCCGGAGACGTAGCGGAAGCCGTCCAG
>DATIWD010000065.1:0-6298 GCA_035519565.1 Gemmatimonadales bacterium
ATCTCGGTCGCGCTGGTCGGCTATACCGCATATCGAGGTCCGACCGCGGCAGCGACGTCGCCGGTCTTCTTTATCTATTTCCCATTTCTCTTCGCCATGCCCGCCGTCGGGGTGGCCTTTGTCTTTCGCCAGATGTGCGCGCCCCAGGCACCGGGCATGTCGCTCGATCAATGGTGGAGCAGTCAGGGCGGGAAGGCCCTCGCCTGCTGGGGCCTGCTCGAGGGCACCGCGATCGTAGGCGCCATGTTCCACATGCTGACCGGGAGTTTTCTGCCCCTGATCGTCACCGCCGCCGGCCTGGTGCTGCTGGCGCTCTCCGGACCCGACCGACTCAACCAGCCATGAAGCGGGTGGTCAGCCTGGTGCCGGCCGGGACGGAGATGGTTGCCGCGCTCGGCGCCGCGAGTTCCCTCGTGGGAGTCTCCCACGAGTGCGACTATCCGGAGGAAATCAGGTGCCTGCCCCGGGTCACCACCACGACCGTCGATCCTGCCGTGTCGAGCGGAGCCATTGATGCGGCGGTCCAGGCCCTGCGCGCCGCGGGGCGGCCGGTGATCGCGGCGGACGGGGCGTTGCTGAGCCGGCTCGCTCCCGATCTCATTCTCACGCAGGGCCTCTGCGAGGTCTGTGCGGTAGGGGACGGAGAGGTGCATCGGCTGGCGCAGGCGCTGGATCCGGCCCCCACCGTCATCGGACTGGAGGCAACGGGACTCGACGGCATCTGGCAGGACATCCGTCGCGTCGCGGCGGCGCTGGACCTGGCCCCTGAGGCCGAAGAGTTGATCGCGGGATTGACCTACCGACTACGTCGCATTCGCCCACCGGAGTCGCCGACGCCACCGCGGGTCCTCTGCGTCGAATGGCTCGACCCGCTCTACCTCGCCGGGCACTGGGTTCCGGAGATGGTCGAGGCGGCCGGTGCCAGGGATGTCGGCGCCGACCCGGGTGCGCCGTCCCGTCGCGGGACCTGGACGGAGGTAGAAGGGCTGCGCCCCGACCTGGTGCTGGTCATGCTCTGCGGGTTCGACGTCCCGCGCGCGATACGAGAGATGGAGGAGGTCAGAGAGCCGGCCGCTCTTGGCCTGTTCCGCGACCTTCCAACCTGGGTCCTGGACGGGAACGCCTACACGTCGCGCCCTGGTCCCCGGGTGGTCGATGGCGCGGAGCGGATTCGCGCGGCGCTGGAAGGCCGGGCACTTTCCGGTCTCGGGCGATGGGAGTCTTGTCATGGGTGAGCTGGATCGGGATCTCGGCTTCGGTTCAACGCTCGCGAAAGGCAGCCACCAGCGCCTGCTCAATCGGGACGGCACCTTCAACGTGTCGCGAGACGGGCAAGGGTTCGTCCGGTCGCTCAATTCCTATCATTGGCTCCTCACCATGTCGTGGAGCCGGTTTCTCGCTCTGATGGCCGCGGTCTACCTGGTCCTGAATGCGGCCTTCGCCCTTGGCTTCATGGCTTGCGGACCGGGCGCACTGATCCGGGGTGAGGGAATCGTGAGCAACGGACCGTTCCTGGACGCCTTCTTCTTCAGCGTGCAGACCTTCGCCACCATCGGCTACGGCGAGATCAGTCCGGTAGGCCCCGCCGCCAACACGCTGGTGACCTTCGAAGCGTTCGTCGGGTTACTAGCGGTCGCCCTGGCCACCGGGCTCATCTTCGCCCGCTTCGCCCGGCCGCAGGCCAAAATCCGGTTCAGCCGACACGCGGTAATCGCGCCATACCAGGGGGCCAGGGCCCTGGAGCTCCGGATCGTCAATACCTGGGACAGCGAGCTGATCGAGCTTCAGTGCGAGCTGACGCTGAGCCGTTTCGAGGGCGCGAGCGGGGAGCGGACGCGCCAGTTCTATCCGCTGGCCCTGGAGCGGTCCCGCGTGGCGCTCTTCCCGCTCTCCTGGACCATCGTGCATCCGATCGACGAGTCCAGCCCGCTGCGCAACGAAACGCCGGAGAGCCTCCTCGCCTCGCACGCGGAGGTATTCGTTCTGCTGACCGGGGTCGAGGAGACCTTCTCGCAAGCGGTGCACGCCCGTTCTTCCTACACCGCCGACGAGATTCTCTGGAACATGCGCTTCGCCAACGTCTTCGAGCCGGTTTCGGATCGTGGGATCCGGATCGACGTGAGCCGACTGGATCAGGTGATCCCTGCATAAGCGGCTTGCATCTTTTCGTTTCACGCCGTAACTCCAAGCCATGAGCCCACCAGTCCCTCGGGCTTTCATGACCACCAAAGCGATCCCGCTGGCCCTCCTTGGCCTCCTCCTGGCCAGGGCTCCGTTCCTTTGTGCGCAACAAGGGGACAGAGGCGAGACCGTCCGGGATACCGTGCTCGAGAACGGCCTCCGGGTCATCGTGACCTCCAATCCATCGGTCCCGCTGGCCACCGTGATGCTGGCCGTTCGTGGTGGAGCGATCACGCAGGATTCCGGGCAGGATGGCATGGCCCACCTGTTCGAACACCTGATCTTCCGCTCGTTCCACGGCGATGCGAGCGCGTTCGCGATGGAGGCCGGCCTCCTCAACGGGAACTACAACGGCACCACCCACGAAGAGCTGGTGACCTATTACCTCGAGCTCCCCTCGAATCAGGCGAGCAAGGGGGTCAAGCTCCTGGGCCAGCTGGTGCCGGAAGCGAAATTCCAGTGGAAGGACCTGGCTGCGGAGTTGCCCGTGGTGGAAGACGAGATCCACCGCGGGGAAGCGGAACCCCGCGGACAGCTGGCGGCTCAGGTGGACCGGCGCCTCTGGGGCCGTAGCTACTATCGCAAGGACGCCGGCGGCGACTCCACCTCGTTGCGCAGCATCACGATCGACGCGCTCCAAGCGGACTACCAGCGCTACTATGTCCCCAACAACTCCGCGTTGATCGTCACTGGAGACGTGAAGGCCAACGACATCTTCGGCGCCGCGCGCAGCGGGTTCGGCAAATGGAAGCGGGCGGCGGATCCCTTCGTCGAACATCCCGTTCCGGAGATTGCCCCGCTCACCCAGAACGCTACCGTGATCGTTTCGCGGTCGGTGGACGAAGTCACCTTCCTCGTCTCGTTCCAGGGACCCAGCGTCACCAAGGACCCCACCGCTACCTACGCCGCGGATGCCCTCTTCGCGGTCCTGGACGAACCCGGATCCGGGTTCCAGCACGACCTGGTAGACAGCGGTCTCTTTCAGAGCGTCTCGGGGGGTTACCTCACCCTGAACCACGTCGGCCCCATCGAGTTCATGGGCACTACGGACCCGGAGCATGCCCGGGAGGCGCTGGTCGCGCTGCTCGGGGAGATCGATCAACTGGATATCCTGAGCGATGTCACCGATGACGACCTGCTGGCGGCGACCCGGCGCCGCGAGCTGGAGCGCGCCCTCGAGCTGGAGGACGGCAGTGGGGCCGCTCCCTCGCTCGCCTGGTGGTGGAGTGTGGCGGGGCTCGACTACTACCGGAGTTACGCCCAGCGGTTGGATGCGCAGGGCCTCAAGGATCTCAGGCAGTTCAGCACCGACTACATCGTGGGCCATCCGCGGGTCCTGGGCATCCTCGCCCCGCCCGCGACCGCGAAGGATCTCGCCGCGTGGCTCCGCCAGGCTGGGGGGCAATCGCCACCGTGAGACTCCTGACCGCCGGACTCATCATCGCGGGCGCACTGGCGCACCCCAGCGCGCTCCACGCCCATCGCTCCCCGGGCGACGATACGCTGACCACCAAGTACGTGGTCAGCGGACTGCGGATCATCCACCGGATCAATCCCGCCACCCGGGTGGTCGCGGTCCGCCTCTACCTCCTGGGCGGCACTCGCCAGCTCACCGATAGCACCGCGGGAATCGAAACGCTTCTGCTCAGCACCTCCCAGTACGGCACTCAGAAATTTCCCGGCGAAGAGGCTCGCCGCGCCCTGGGGCGCACCGGGAGCCGCATCGTGATCGAGGGGGACGCCGATTGGACGGTCTTCGGCTTTCAGGCGCTCCAATCCCAGCTGGAGCCGACCTGGGCGGTCTTCGCGGACCGGGTCATGCACCCCAGCATCGTGGACACCACGCTCGAACGGGCCCGCGCACACCTGCGCACTTCGGCCCGCCTCAAGTGGAGCAGCCCCGAAGAGAGGATCGAGCTGATGGCCAGCCGGGCCGCCTTCCAGGGCCATCCCTACGCCCTGGATCCCTGGGGAACCGACAGCTCGCTGGCAGCGCTCACCGCCGCCGATCTGCTCCGCTACGAGCAGGAACAGATGGTGACTTCGAGGATGCTCCTCGTGGTGGTGGGCAACGTGGACCGGGCCCGCATCGAGTCACTGGTGACGGCAACGCTGGGACAACTGCCCGCCGGCAACTACGTCTGGAGCATGCCGCCTTCCGTTGCGCGCCGCCCCACCAGCTGGATGGTCGACCCTCGCCCCCAACCCACGAACTACATCCTCGGCTACTTCCCCGGCCCGCCAGTGACCAATGCCGACTATCCGGCCTTCCGCCTGGCGACGTATATCCTCTCGGGACGCCTCTTCAACTCGATCCGGAACGCCAAGGGCCTCTCCTACGCGGTGGGGGCTCCATTTCTCGAGCGCGCCATCCCGGTCGGCGGCGTCTCGGCGAGCACACCGAAGCCGGAAGAAGTGATTCCGTTGATGCTTCAGGAAGTCTCCGTGTTGACAGTCGTACCGGTCAGCGCCTATGGACTCGACCGGTTCGTCGACGAGCTGGTCCTCGAGGACCTGAGCGCCAACGCCACCAGCGCCGGACAGGCCGACCAGCTGGCCCGGGCCGATCTGTTCCAGGGCGACTATCACCTGGCCGCCTCCTACCTCAAGATCATGCACAGGGTCAAACCGGAGGACATCCGGCGCGTCGCCGGCCAGTACATGCCTGCCATCCAGTACGCCTTCATCGGAGACACTGCTCGCATGAGCGGGAAGTGGTGAACCGACCGCGAACGGTGTATCATGTGCGGCGGCCGCACCTACTGACCCGGTGAGCGAGCAATCCACTTTCCCCTGCCTTTGAACCAGGACCCCGCATGAACGCCGAGTCGCTCCGCTTCCTCAAGAGCCTGCTCGACACCCCGGGCCCATCTTCATTCGAGACGGCCCCGGCCAGGCTCTGGCGCGCGGAAGCCGAGCGCTTCGCCGATCGCGTCAGCGGCGACGTCTCCGGCAACGCCTTTGCCACCATCAATCCCGATGCGCGCCCCCGCATCATGTTCGCGGGGCACATCGACGAGATCGGGGTGATGGTCACCTATGTCGACGACGAGGGATATCTCTCGTTCCAGCCGATCGGCGGGTGGGACCACCAGGTGTTCGTGGGTCAGCGGGTGGTCCTGCTGGGCAAAGGCGGTCCCGTCTCGGGAGTCATCGGCAAGCGGGCCATTCACCTGATGGAGAAGGACGCCCGCGACAAGGTCTCCAAGCCCGAAGACCTGTGGATCGACATCGGCGCCACCACTCGGGGCGAGGCGGAATCGCGTCTCCGAATTGGGGACGCGGGTGTACTGGCGGGGCAGGCCGTCGAGTTCCCCAACGGAAGGATCGTGAGCCGAAGCCTCGACAATCGGGTCGGCGCCTTCGTGATCCTGGAAGCGGTTCGGCTGTTGGCGAAGGACCGGCCGGCCGCCTCGGTCACCGCGGTCGCGACGGCCCGGGAAGAAATCGGCTATACCGGCGGCGGGGCCCGCTCGTCGGCCACCGGGCTTCAGGCGGAGGTGGCCGTCGTGGTGGATGTGACCCATGCGACGGACTACCCGGGCGTCGAGAAGCGGAAGCATGGCGATTTCAAACTGGGTGGCGGACCGGTGCTGACCCGCGGCGCCTCGATCAATCCGGTGGCGTTCGATCTGCTGGTCGAGTCGGCCGAGCAGGCCAAGATTCCCTTCACGGTCGAGGCGGCGCCCCGGGAGACCTCCACCGACGCGGACGCCATCTTCAACGCGCATCGCGGCATCGCCACCGCACTGGTATCGGTCACCTGCCGTTACATGCACAGCCCCAACGAGCTGGTCGCGCTGGCGGACCTGGAGCGCACGGCCGAATTGCTGGCCGGATTCGCGCGGCGAGTCACGGCCCGGACCGACTTCGTCCCCCGCTAACGAACCATGCTGCAGGGCGCCATCGCCGCCTCGGTCACCCCGCTCAAGGACGGCGGCCGCTCGCTCGACGAAGCGGCCATCCAGCCCCTGGTACGGTTTCTGGCCGATCGCGGCATCGACGGCATCCTCGCCTGCGGCACCACCGGCGAAGGCATTCTGCTCTCCGTCGCGGAGCGGAAGCGCGCGGCCGAGCTGTTCCTGGCCGCCGCGCCCCCGACGGTTCAGGTCGCGAT
>DATIWD010000066.1:0-84163 GCA_035519565.1 Gemmatimonadales bacterium
GATCAGCCAGAGCCCCCGGGTCCACAGGAAACGGGACAGCTCCGCCTTGGTCTTTCCCCGCTGCGTGGAGAGAAACGCCCCGGTACCGGCCAGGAACACGAAGGCCGGAGCGCAGAGATGGGTGATCCAGCGGGTGTAGTAGAGCGCCGGGGTGGTCTGAGTCAGGTCGAGCGGGTCGAACCGGACACTGGTGAAGTAGTCGCGGGTATGGTCCAGAGCCATCACGACCATGACCAGCCCCCGAAGCACGTCGACCGCTTCGACGCGACGGCGCCCGGCGATAGGGACTCCGGTTTCCGCCATGCCGCCGGGCTCCGGGTTAGGAGCAACTGCAGACGCCACTCCCGATGCGCTCATTCCCCGGGGCTCCGGGCTGGGGGCAACTGCTGCATTGACAAAGGTGGGCGAACTTAGCGGGCCTGACGAATTCCTCAAGGTCGGGGTTTCGGCCCCTGTCCGGGATCCTGCCCGGGTCGCCGAATCGGGCTAACCGCCTACCTTCCAACCTTCTTGCCGGATCACCCATCCAAACCGGCGCATGACGACCTTGAACCTAGGGGTGGCCGTTCTGAGCCAGGATCTCCAGGTCCGAGAGCGCGATCGGGATGCCGTGGACGCCACCCTGGCCGCCAGCGGGGACGCCCATGCGTTCGAACGGCTGTACCGCCGGCACGTGGCTCGGGTCCACAGCCTGGCTCGCCGGATGCTCGGCGAGGCCGAGCCCGAGGACGTCACCCAGGAGGTCTTCGTCCGCGCCTGGCGAAAGCTGGGGACTTTTCGAGGGGAGTCGGCCTTCGGCACCTGGCTGCACCGGTTGGCGCTCAACGTGATCCTGAGCCATCGGGAAAGCCGCGGCATCGAACGACAGAGAGTCATCGATAGCGATGCCCCCGTCGACCTGGAGCCGGCCCGCGCGGTCCGGCCGGAACTGGGGGTCGATTTCGAAACCGCCCTTCGCCGTCTGCCGGGAGGAGCCCGAGAGGTCTTCCTGCTGCACGACCTGGAGGGCTACAAACACGAAGAGATCGCGGGCCTGCTGGACATCACGGTGGGGACATCGAAGTCGCAGCTGCATCACGCCCGCATGGCATTACGGAGGCACTTGACCCATGGCACCGACCACTGACGACCGGTTCGCCGCCGATCCCTGGACCGAGCGACTCTCGGAGTATCTGGATGACGAGATGGCTCCCGCCGAACGGGAGGCGCTGGAGGCGCACCTGAAGGACTGCGCCGAGTGCGCCGACACCCTCGCGGGACTGCGTCGGGTCACGCTTCGAGCCCGGGCCCTGGGCGATGGTCCGCCGGCTCGGGACCTCTGGCCCGCCATCGCGGCCCAGCTGGTCGACTCCCGCGAGCTTCGGTTTCGATCGCCAGGGAGATTTGAGGTTCCGCTGCCCGCCCTGGCGGCGGCCGCGGTGGCGTTTCTGATAATCGGCGGCAGCCTGATCTGGTTGCTGCGCTCACCCGCAGCCACTCCTTCGGGCTCACTGGCCGCCGCCCCGGCCGCCCCGGCTGCCCCGTCCGCCGTGCCCGCCTCAGTTGGTGCCCTGCCCAAGTACGACGCGGCCGTGGCCGAGCTGCAGCAGATCCTGGATCAGAGCCGAAGCCGTCTCAAGCCCGAGACGGTGAAGGTCCTTGAGCAGAAGCTGGCCCTGATCGACAAGGCCATCGTGGACGCGCAAGAGGCGCTCGCCAGGGACCCGGCCAGCGTGTACCTGAACGACCATCTCGCGGAGACCCGCCTCCGCAAGCTGAAACTCCTCCGCCGCGCCGCCGCTCTGGCGGCCACGGCTAGCTGAAGGGAAGCCATTCATGCTGCTGACGACCGTAGGAATTCTGGCCTCGCTGGCGCTGCAGCAGGTCGATACCACCGTGACCGTCCAACCCGGTGGGCGGCTCGAAGTGGACAACTTCGACGGCACGGTCGAGATCTCGACCTGGACCAGGAGCGCCGTGCGGGTCCAGGCCACTCCCTCCAGCCGCAGCGAGGTCGAAGTCGAGTCGGGCGGCGGGGTGGTCCAGGTTCGCAGTAGTGGCCGCCACGGCCCGGGCAACGTGAACTACCGGATCACGGTTCCCGCGGCGATCGACGTCTCGGTCAATGGGCACAGCGGGAACGTGACGGTGGACGGCACGACCGGGGAGATCTCGGTGGAGACGGTGGAGGGGACCATCACCGCCCGGGGTGGCGGTGGGTTCGTCAACCTGCGCTCGGTGGAGGGAGACATCACCCTGAGCAAGTCCAAGGCCCGGGCCGAGCTCAACTCGGTGGAGGGCGCGATCAAGGTGACCGATCTGGTGGGCGAGTTGTCGGCCCAGGCGGTGGACGGGGAGATTGTGCTCGACGGCGTCGATTCGCCCAGTATCGAGGCCACCACCGTGGATGGCGACATCAGCTTCCGCGGCACGCTCAGGGACGGAGGGCGTTACCGGTTCAACTCCCACGACGGCAACATCAGCGTCACCGTCCCCCGGGTGAACGGCACCCTGTTGGTGTCCACCTTCGACGGCGACTTCGAGTCCGACTTCCCGCTCACCCTGACCGGGACCCGGAGCAGCCAGCGACTCAATTTCACCATGGGGACGGGCAACGCGCGGCTCGAGCTCGAGTCCTTCGACGGCGACATCACCCTGCGCAAAGCGGGAAGCACCAAGCCGTAGTCCATGACCTCTAACCGGCGAGGCCGCCTCGCCTGGAGCCTGCGCATGTCGATGAAAGTTCTGGCCGTCCTGTTCGGCCTCACCGCCCTGTCCGGATTCCCGCTGGCCGCGCAGGACTTTTCCTGGCACGGCAAGCTGGCCACCGGCAAGACCGTCCAGATCAAGGGGATCAACGGTGGCATCAGTGCCCGTTCCACGACGGGCTCCGAGGTCCAGGTCACCGCGACCAAGCGGGCCAAGCGGTCCGATCCTTCGACCGTCAAGATCGACGTGATTCAGGACGAGGACGGCGTGACCATCTGCGCCGTATATCCCAGCGGCAATTCCTCGCGTCCCAACAGCTGCAGCGCCGGCGGGCACGACCACAGCGACGTGCGGGACAACGACGTCGAGGTCGAGTTCACGGTGCTGGTGCCGGCCGGGGTGCAGTTCACCGGGCGCACCGTCAACGGCGGGGTTCAGGTCGACGGGCTGGATGCCGACGTGCGGGCCTACACCGTGAACGGCGGCATCAACCTCTCGACCAAGGGCTTCGCGGAGGCGGGCACCGTCAATGGCGGGATCACGGCGACGGTGGGCCGGGGCGACTGGAAGGACGAGGCCGAGTTCAGCACCGTGAACGGCAGCGTCACGGTCACGCTCCCGGCCTCGTTGGGGGCCGAGCTGGAGGCGTCCACCGTGAACGGCTCGATCGACAGCGACTTCCCGCTCCTGGTCCACGGCAAGATCAGTCCGCGAAAGATCAACGGGACCATCGGCTCCGGCGGGCGCGAGCTCAAGCTCACGACCGTCAACGGCAGTATCCGGCTCCGCAAAGCGGCGTAGCGCCGACGCCCCCGCGTCGCATCTAGCCCTTTCTGCCCCCGAGCGGTAAGCTATCGCTCGCCGGGCGGGGAGGGCTTCGGCGTATCCGGGCCTCGCCGCCGACTCCGGCATCGCGGGCAAGGAGGTCGGTCATGCCGAATCCCCTCCGCTCTCTCCCTGACAGGCCCTCAGCGTTCCCCTACCGCCGGCCGCGTTCTTCGCTTTGCGCCCTCGCGCTGGCGCTCTTTCCCCTTTTTCTGTGGTTGGCCGCCTGCTCCTCCACCTCCCGGACGAGCCGGGTCGCCGTCGACCGATGGCTGACCTGCGAAGAGTGCAACAGCGGAGAACTGGCCGCGGTCCTGGCGCTCGGTCCTCAGACCTTCAGCTCCCTCCGTGAGAGACTACTGACCGGCCCCGATTCCGCGAAGCTCCACCGGCTCGAGGACGGGTTGGCCCAGCGGGCCCATCGGCTCCAGGACTCGGTCCCGCTTCCGCCCAACCATCCGCCACCGGCTCACGGGCAGCTCACCGTCGAAGAGCAGCGCTATGTCGACACCTTCCTCGCCAACTACACGGCCGTGGTCGAGAAACGCGCCGCGCTGGCGCTGGCCAAGATCGGTGGCCCGGAGGCCAAGCTCGTGCTCCAGCAGGCCGGGACGCTCAACCTGCGCAGCGATGTCCATGCTTTCGTCGTGTTCGCCCACGACAGCCTCTGGGTGCCCTGAGATGACGACCGCGTGCGGGAGGTGGTCGTGAAACTCTGGAAGGCTGTCGCGGTGCTGGCCCTGATTGCCGCCGCTGTGTATCTCGTGCCGGTGGCCTGGCGCTACAAGGCGATCTACATGAAGCCGCTGATCAATACCGCCACCCTGGTCGGGGTGAATCTCTCGCCGCCGGACGTGACCCTGGTGCCGTCCCAGGCCGTCCAGTTCGCGGCGGTGGGCAAGTACAGCGATGGCGACCTGGAGCCGGTCGCGGTGACCTTTGCGGCCACGGGCGGCACGCTCACCTCCGACGGACTCTACTCGGCGGGCGGCACGACCGGCGCCTTCCGGGTCATCGCCACGGCCAACGGTTCGAGCTTCGCCGACACCTCGACCGTGACCATCATCCCGCTCTCCACCACGCCTGATCAGGTCACGCTCTCGAACCAGAAGCCCGTGACCGGCCAGGCTGCGGTACTGATCGACGGGCCTCGCTCAGGCCCCTGCGCCAACGACGACGTCTTCCTCGGCGCGGGGACGATCAGCGTGGGAAACCTCCTGTCCCCCAGCACGACCTGTCCCGCTGAGATCGGCGTGTTCTCCTCGGGGAACGCCATGAAGCTGGATGCACCGGTAAACACCTGGACCGACAATGGCGGCGATGTCCGGAATGAGGCGCTCACCGTGCCGCTCCGGGTGCCGCTGGTCATCTGGGTTGCGGCCCCGGTCCCGACAGGGACCCAGAAACCGCTGGACGACCTCAAAGACGCCGCGGTGCTGTTCTCCGACAATAAGGTCGGGATCGATTTCGATACCACGAGCAGCGCGGTTCGCAGCGCGACGGCCACCGCGGCCCAGCAGGCGATCGGCTACGGGTGCGTCAATGCCAACGGTCTCCCCGGGAGCGCCTATTACATCGAGGGGAGACTCAACGTGTATTACGTGGATCACATCGATCCCAACCTCGCGAGAGGATGGACCTGTGTGGACCGGGGCGTGCCTGGGATTATCTACGTCTCGATCAACGATCGGGTGAACAGCACGCTGACTCACGAGATCGGGCACGCCCTGGGTCTCCAGATCCCCTTCGACGGACACACCGACCCGATCAATGCCCTGGACCAGACCAACCTGATGTGGAGCTTCCAGGACATGGTGGTGCGGGACAAGTTCACGCTGGGGCAGGCGTACCGGCTGAACGCCGAGCGGCTCTCCTGGCTCAATGGCCCGGCGGGTCTTCGCCCCGGTCAGCCCGTTCGCGATTGCGGTTGTAACCCGTTCCACGCCGACGTTTGTCCGGTGCTCCCGCGGGACGGGGCAGGGACCGTCGCGACCGGCTACGATCCTTCGACCGGGTTGGGGGTGATGATCTGCAAGATGGATATTTGCCAGGCATCGGCTGCCGGCAATGACTGCACGGGCCTCCCACTGCTGGCTCCGGGAGCGGTCGTCCCGCTCGCGCTCCCTGGCTCGACCTGGCTCCGGAGCACCGCCCGGGACACCCTGAACAACAATCAACCCAGCTCGGCTTATAAGGCCGTCTGGTCGAGCTCGAACCCGACGGTGGCCGCCGTCAGTGTGGATGGGAATGTGGTGGCGCAAAACACGGGTTGCGCGGTGCTGACCGGCTGGATTCACGGATTGCGAACCACCGTCAAGGTCCGAGTCAACAATTCCGGGGCCTGTTAGCGCCTCGACGCGACCAGTCCCCCTCTCCGCGTGCCCCCCGCAGATCTGCTCGAACGGCTTCGCGCCGCTCTGGGTGACCGCTACGATTTCGATCGGGAGATCGGCGCCGGCGGGATGGGCCAGGTCTTTCTGGCCCACGATCGCAAGCACGACCGGCAGGTTGCCTTCAAGGTCTTCCGCCCCGAGCTGGCTCACGGGGTCGGGATCGAGCGATTTCTGCGCGAGATCAAGTTGGGCGCCCGCCTGCAGCATCCCAACATCGTGCCGGTGCTGGACTCGGGCGAGGCCGACGGGCTCCTCTACTACGTCATGCCCTATGTCTCGGGCGAATCGCTCCGCCAGCGGCTGAAGCGAGAGGTCCAGCTCCCGGTCGAGGACACCCTGGCGATCGCGCGGGAAGTCGCCTCCGCCATCGACCACGCCAACGCCGAGGGCGTGGTCCACCGCGACATCAAGCCGGAAAACATTCTGCTGAGCGGCGGACACGCCGTGGTGGCCGATTTCGGCATCGCCCGCGCGATCTCCGCCTCCGGCGCGGACCGGCTCACCGAGAGCGGGGTCGCGATCGGGACTCCGGCCTACATGAGCCCCGAGCAGGCCGGCGGCGGCTCGGCCCTCGACGGCCGGAGCGACGTCTACTCGCTGGCCTGCGTGGTGCACGAGATGCTGGCCGGCGAGCCGCCGTTTACGGGACCGACCCCTCAGGCGGTGATCGCTCGGCAGATGCACGAGCGGCCGCCCTCCGTGGCGATCATCCGGCCCGGTCTCGCTCCCGGGCTCGAGTCGGCCATCACCAAGGCCCTCAACAAGGTCCCGGCCGACCGTTATCCCACCGCGACTCGCTTCGTCGAGGCTCTGAGCCAGCCGGAGCCGCCGGCCAGCAGAGCCCGCGTCATCGGCGTGGCGGTGGTGAGCGTGGTCGCCCTGGCCATCGTCGCGTGGCTCCTGCTTCGACCGCCCACCAACCCGCTCGACCCGCATCGGGTGATCGTCTTTCCGCTGGTGGATCACAGCGAGCAGCGTCTGGCCGCCGGAACCGGCGACGAAGTCGCCATCATGATCGGGCGCGCCCTGGAGCACACCGAGCCGCTGCGGTGGTACGACGGATGGATCTGGCTGGAAGAGCGGGAAAAGCTCGACCCGCGGGTGCTGACCGCCCGACGTGCCGAACACATCGCACGCGAGCGCTCGGCGCGGTTCTACATCGACGGTTCACTGGTGCGGGTGGCGGACTCAGCCACCGTCGTGCTGCGATTGCACGATGTGAAGGGGGACTCGCTGGTGGGCCAGGAGAGCGCGACCGGCCTGGTCGGCACGGAAGCGCCGCCCCAGATCGGGGTCCGAGCAGCAGTCACGCTCCTGCCCCGGCTGCTCTCACCCGGCCAGAAGGTGGACCTGAGCGCGCTGACGGGACGCCGCCCATCGGCGGTGGTGCATTGGCTTCAGGGAGAGAGCCAGTATCGGCGGTCCCGGTTTCTGCCGGCTCTGGACGAGCTGCGGCAGGCCATCAAGGAAGATTCGACCCTCGCGTTTGCCGCGCTCCGGGCCGCTCAGGCCGCCAGCTGGAGCGATTCCACCTCACAGGCCCGGGGGTACGTGGACCTCGCCCTGCGTCAGGAACGTCTCCTGCCCCCCAAGCAAGTCCCGTTCGCGTACGGGCTTCGGAGCTATCTCACGGGATCGGCCGACTCGGCGGTCGCGCAATTCGGTCGAGCCATCGCGCTGGATCCGGACTGGGCCGATGCCTGGGCTGCCCTGGGCGAGGTCTACGAGCACCTGGTGCCGTCGCTGGCCCTGGACACCACGCAGGCCGAGCCCAGGCTGGCGGGCTCTGGCGCCTACGATTCCATCCTGGAGAGCGCCTTTGGCCAGTCTCTCCGCAACGATCCGGGCTTCTCGCCACCGCTGGTGCACCTGGCGGAGAACGCGGTGCGGCGAGGAGATCTGAAGCAGGCGGCCGATCTGGTCGAGCGGTTTGAGCGGGTCGACCCAGACAGCACCGCAGCCATGCGGTTAGTCCTGATGTCCCGCTGCGTCCAGGCGGGTGCGGACCGGTTCGACTGGAGCGACGCTGCCCAGCGTGACCCCCTGATGGTCCTGAGTGCCGGGAAGTCGCTCTCGGCCGTGGCCAGCCGTGCCGACTGCGCCGTGGCGGCGTTCCGCGCTGTCCTCAAGGTCGAAGTTCCAGGCTCCGTCTTGGGCTGGGGTGCCCTGCTTGGTCTCCAGGGTCTCTTTCTGGCTCAGGACAGAGTGGATGAGGCAATAGCCGTGCTGGATACGCTCGCGGGCCGAGGAGTGGACGCCGCTAATGCCCTATTCGTGATGGCCGAGATCGCGGGCTACGACTCGCGGGGAAAGGCTGCTCAGTATGTCGCGGGGTTGGGGGAGCCGTCCTCGGAGAGGGGAACGCCGACACTCTGGCTCCTGGGTACGTGGGCCGCCCATCAGCGGGATACGGCGAGAGTGACTCGCATCGTAAGCCTGCTGTCGGACCGAGTCCGGCGAGGTGATGACCGAGTGGACCAGCTGGTGCATGATGCAGCAGAGGCATACCTCACGTTACTCCGAGGGGACACCTCGGAGGCAGTCGCACGCCTCTCTCGGCTCACTCCCAACGCCCCCAGGGAACTGCTGAACTACAGCATGTGGGATCCACTGGTTGGCGAGCGTTGGACTCTAGCCAACCTTCTGGCCGCGACGCACCATTATGCGGAGGCATACCAGGTGGCGACAGGATTTGATGCTCCTATGCCTGTCCTCAACCTGGTGTTTCTGCGCCCGAGCTTGAATCTCCGGATTCATATGCTCGAGACCTTAGGTCGTTCGAGCCTAGCTTCGATCTACCGTGGCCGTCTCGAGGCGCTGGATAGACGAAAAAGCAGCAGTGCTCACCCGTAGAGGGGAATCCCCAGGAGGATGGTATGCCGGCGAAACCCAAGAAGGCCAAAGGAAAGAAAGGCGGCGGAGGTGGAGGGGATGCCAAGTTGCGGAAATATGTCGAGCAGGACCTGTATAAATGGCTCAATGAGATACACACGAATATTCTGAGTATCCGCAATTTCATCTGTGACATCGAGGCGCGGGTCTACTTCCCGGGTAGCCCGGAAGCGATAGCCGCTCAACCCCATTGCAACCGGCCCGGGGGCACCATCGACGGTAACGGAACTCCTCCGCCTCCGCCCAAGTTCAAGTAGATACGGGTCGAGACTCGACGCGGAGCGCCCCAACCCGGGGCGCTCTGTCATTTTGCGGCGGCTAACATCCGCCCGAGGAAATCGGCCCCGCTCGCAGGCCGGTCCTCCGGGTGTTTGGCCAGCGCTGCCTGCACCGCGCCCTCTACCGCGGCGGGAAGTTCCGGCCGGACCAGCCGGAGCGACTTGGGGGCTTCGTGAAGGTGGCGGGCCAGGACCGCCTGGGTGGTGGGGCCGCTGAAGACCTTCTCTCCCACGAGCATTTCGTAGACCACGCACCCAAGCGAATAGATGTCGGTCCGGTGGTCCACGTCGGCATGACCCATCGCCTGTTCGGGGCTCATGTAGGCCGGGGTGCCCACCACCAGGCCGCTCGAGGAAAAGCCTTCCCCGGCCGATTCCATCACCGCCCGCGCCACTCCGAAGTCGCACAGCACGGCGCGTCCCGACTCGAAGAGGATGTTGTCCGGCTTGATGTCGCGATGGATGACGTGGCGGGCATGCGCGTAATCCAGGCCCGCGGCTACGTCTCCGGTAATGGCCAGCACCGAGTCGAGCGGCAGCCGGCCTTCCCGCTTGATGCGGCCGCCCAGCGTCTCTCCCGCTGCGAACGGCATCACGTAGTAGAGATGGGAGCCGGCCTGGTCGGAGTCGAGGAGGGGGAGGATGTTGGGATGGTGCAGACCGGCCAGGATCCGGATCTCGCGCGCGAAGCGTCCCGGCCCCAGGGCCACGGTGAACTCCGGATGAAGGACCTTGATCGCCACCGGGCCCTGGGTCTCCCGGTCCTCGGCCAGGAACACGGTGGCCATGGCGCCGCGGCCGACCTGCCGCTCGACCACATATCGGCGGGCCAGCGCGGCGCGAACCGAGGCCAGTAGATCCGTCGAGACCATGAAGACCTCCTAATCGGCGCTAGCATAGACCCCGGGACCCGCGCGCGCCAGAGCGGCACTTGCCCGGCACCAGCGGGCGAAGTCTATTGCATCGTTCCCTTCCTGAAGGAGTCTCCCATCCGTCGCGACCTGCTCGGCATGGTGCGGGAGCAGCTGCACGACCGCTACGCCGTAGAGCGCGAGATCGGGCGAGGGGGCGCCGCGCGCGTGTTTCTGGCGCGGGATCCCGAGGGCAACCCCGTCGCCCTCAAGGTGCTGCACCCGGAGCTGCTGGTCAGCGTCACCGCCGACCGGTTTCTCCGGGAGATCGGCCTCATCTCCCGGCTCGAACACCCCAACATCGGGCGCCTGCTGGACTCAGGGGAGCGGGACTGGCTGGTCTACTACGTCATGCCCTACGTCGAGGGCCCCTCGCTCAAGGAATACCTCAAGAAGTTCCGCCGAGTCGACATCGAGGATACGGTCCGCATCGCGCGGGACCTGCTGGCCGCCCTGGCCCACGCGCACCAGCAGAAGATCATCCATCGGGACGTGAAGCCCGACAACATCCTGCTCTCTCCCGGGGGCGTGGTGCTGGTGGATTTCGGGATCGCCCGCGCTATCGAAGTCTCCGGCAGCGACCGGTTGACCCGCTCCGGGATCGCAGTCGGGACCTCGACCTACATGAGCCCCGAGCAGGTCGCCGCCCTGCAGAACATCGATCACCGCACCGACCTCTACTCGGTGGGCTGTGTGCTCTTCGAGTGTCTGGCCGGTCGGCCGCCGTACTTCCATCCCAACGAGTCCGTCGTGCTGGTCATGCAGCAGACGGCCACCCTCCCCGACGTCACCTCGCTCCGCCCCGACACCCCACCCGGGCTGGCCCGTATGGTCGCCCGCGCGCTGTCCAAGCGCCCGGAGGACCGTTGGGCGTCGGCCGAGGAAATGGCGGCGGAACTCGACAAGAGCTAGGACTGAGGACTGAGGACTGAGTAGCACCCCTGAAACGCCGCGCCCCCTCCTTCCGTACGGTTCCGAAGATTCGTCGGTATATTGGTGAATTAGTTGACGTTTCTTCTGGCAACTCCATGTCGACCAGCATGATTGACGATATTGACCTCTCGATACTGAAGATCCTCCAGACCGATGCCCGGCGCTCCAACGCCGACATCGCCCGGGAGGTGGGCATGGCGCCGTCCGCCATCCTCGACCGGCTCCGGAAGCTCGAGGCCCGGGGGGTGCTTCGCGGCTTTGAGGCCCGGGTCGATCCCGAGGTCCTCAACCTGGGGCTGGTGGCCTTCGTCTTCGTGCGGAGCAGTGAGAAACTGGGCGAGGCCAAGACCGGCGAGCGGCTGGCGAAGATCCCGGAGGTCCAGGAAGTCCATCACATCGCCGGGGAAGACTGCTACCTGGTCAAGGTCCGAGTGCAAGACACCGCGGCCCTGAGTCAGCTCCTCCGCGAGAAGTTCGGAGCCATCGGCTCGGTGGCCAGCACCCGCACCACCATCGTGCTCGACACGGTCAAGGAGACCGCCTTGCTGCCCCTTCCCAACCGGCGGAGCGCCAAGTCCCGTGACTGAGACCCGGCATCGCGGAGTAGCGCTCGCCTTTGCGGCGGTCTACCTGATCTGGGGATCGACCTACCTCGGCATCGCCTTCGCCCTGGAAGCGTTTCCGCCTTTCATCCTGGGGGGACTCCGCTTCGTCATTGCCGGCTCGGCCCTCTACGTGTGGGCCCGGTGGCAAGGCGCCCCGCGGCCCCAGCTCATCCATTGGCGGTCGGCCGTGGTGCTCGGCGTGCTGTTCTTTCTCTGCGGGAACGGCAGCGTGTCCTGGGCCGAGCAGACCGTGCCCTCGGGTCTGACCGCGGTGCTGGTGGCGGTGGTGCCGATCTGGGCGGTGCTTCTGGAGTGGCTCAGACCCGGCGGCGAGCGCCCCTCGGGTGGCACGCTGACCGGCATGGTCCTGGGTTTCGGCGGTGTCGCCTTGATGATGCTGCCCGGTCAGTCGCTCGCGTCTCACCCGATCGGGTTGGCGGGGCCATTGGTCCTGGTGATCGCATCTCTGCTCTGGGCCTGCGGCACGCTCTACAGCCGGAGCGCTCCGCTCCCCGCGAGCACACCGCTCGTAGCCGCGATGGAAATGCTCTGCGGCGGGATCGCGCTGCTGCTCTTCGCTGCAATCACAGGGGAGTGGCGCGACTTCTCGCCCCAGGCGATCACCCCCAAGGCGGGCCTGGCTTTCCTCTATCTCCTCACCTTCGGCTCGTTGATCGGGTTCACCGCCTTTGCCTACCTGGCCAAGGTGACCACCCCGGTAAAAGTCTCGACCTACGCCTTCGTCAATCCGATGGTGGCGGTCTTTCTCGGCTGGCTCCTGGCCGGTGAGCGGCTGAGCGCCCGGACCCTCATGGCCTCACTGGCAATCGTGGCAGCAGTGGTGGTGATCATCCTGAGTCGCGCGGCGCGAAGCACCATGCGGGCCAAGCAGACAAAGGAAGAGATTCCGGTCATTACGGACGAAATACCCGCTGTATAGGACTGAGTGCTGAGGACTGAGGACTGAGGTAGTCGGCGAGGAACTCAGTCCTCAGTCCTTAGTCCTCAGTCCTTTCCTCCCATTCCACCTGGGCGGGATATTATTCCGCCATGTCCCGCCCCGCCTTCGCGCTCCTCCTCGCGGCGGTCTATGCCGGCTCCCCACCGCCGGCCCTCCAGGTACTGCGGGTCTCGCCCACCGGGGATGCTTCACCGGCTGCGACCATTACCGTCACCTTCGACCGGCCGGTCGCGGGTTCGCTCGACCGCTCGATCGATCCCGCCAGCATCTTCAAGATCGAGCCAGCGGTGCCCGGGAAACTGGAGTGGCGCGATCCCGTCACCCTTCGCCTGGCCCCGGCCTCGCCGCTTCAACCTGGAACCAGCTACACCGTGACCATCAGCGCCGGCTTCCAGGCGATGGACGGGAGCCAGCTGCGTGAGCCCTACCGCTTCTCGTTCCGGGTGACCGGCCCCAAGGTCCTCACCGGATTGCCGGTGAGTAGCGGAGACCATCCCCGCTTCCTGACCCCCGACACCAAGTTCGAGCTGCTCTTCAGCGCGCCAATCGACTCCGCAGTGGCGAGCGCCGTTGCCTACCTCGACTTCCCCGCCGGCTGTGTCAGCCCCGGCATCATTCGCCTGATCTACCAGCGTCAGCGACCCCTCGGCGAGGAAGAACCGTGGCAATACCGCGAGGCCGGAGGTTACGAACGGGACCGGGGCGCCGATGCGCTTCGCCGGGTGGTCGAATTCAAGCCGGAGCGCCGCCTCCCGTACGGTTGCGGAGGGGACCTGGTGGTTCGGTCCATTATCGACGAGGAGGGTACCAGTCCTTATCTCCGCTGGTCCTTCCGGACCTACGGTCCGTTCGAGCTCACCAAGGCCGAGTGCGCGGGCGCCAAGTTTTGTCCCAGCGGTGGGATCCGGCTGCATTTCACGACCCCGGTACGAGGAGCCGTGCTGGTCCAGAAGATCCATCTCTATCCCCAGACGCCGTTCACGGTCCCCGATACCACCGACGAGCTGGCCGACTGGTATCTGGAGGCTCAGCTCAAGCCGGTCACCAGCTACGCCGTGGTGGCGGATACCAACCTGACCGACGTCTTCGGCCAGCGGATCACCGGCAATCCGGCCAACGGGTTTACGACCACGAGCTTTGCGCCCACGGTAGAGCACACCTGGGGCCGCATGACCATCGAGCGCGGCGCCTTCCGGACCCTGGCGATCAGGTACGTCAACGTGGACACGCTGGACGCCGTGGTCGCCCCGGTGCCCGACTCCCTCGAAGCCAAGGTGCTCCAGTACAGCCGCTGGGGTGGGGACCGGGACAGTGTGTTGACCCGGATCGCGGCTTCGGTGCCCACCCGTCGCATCGTGGTTCCCGGGCCACGCGACCGGGCCCGGATCTACGGACTCAAGGTCCCGGTGTTGAACGCCCAGCGGGCCCGGAGCCCGGCGCTGCAGCTGGTCCGGGTCACCAGTCCGTCGCTCGATAGTGCCTGGAACAACGCGCAGCCCTGGGCCATCGTGCAGGTCACCGATCTCGGAGTGCACGCGCGGATCGGCGCCCGGGAAGGGGTGGTCTGGGTGACCGGGCTGAGCGATGGGAAGCCTCGCGGCGGCGCTACGGTCACTCTGCGCGACACCCGGGGCGCGGTTCGCGCCACCGCGACCACCAATGCCGACGGCGTCGCCCGTTTCCCCAGCTTCAGGCCCGACACGGTACCCGACCAGGAGGGACGCTGGCGCTATACCCCGTTCGAGGGGTACGTGAGCGCGCAACTCGGGAACGATCGCGCGGTCACCGCCATCAGCCAGTACGACCCCGACCTGAGTCCCTGGCAATTCAAGGTGCGGAGCGCCTATGGCGAGGAGCGTCTCCCCACCGCGGGCGCGGTATTCACCGAGCGGGGGATCTACCGGCCCGGCGAGCCGCTCTACGCCAAGGCGATCGTCCGCGACGGGATACTGGGCGCGCTCAAGGCGCCGGCGGGATCCGAATCGGTCCGGTGGATTTTCTCGGACCGGGAATCGGGGACCCTCAAGGACACGACGGTCCGGCTATCCCGCTTCGGAACCGCCGATCTGACCTTCCGGCTCCCGCCGGGGATGCCGCTCGGCCAATACGAGATCAAGATCCAGCGAAAGACCAACGGCGCCTGGTTTGACCTCGCGTCCACCGGCTATCGAGTGGCGGAGTATCGACCGCCGGAGTTTCTGGTGGACATGACCGGAGACACCGCCGCCCGCTTCCCGGGAGATTCGCTCGTCGCGACGGTGCAGGCCCGCTACCTGTTCGGCGCGCCGATGGGACGTGCCGCGCTGAGCTGGACCCTCACCCAGACCACGCTGTTCGGTTCCGAAGTGTCCATCCCTAATACCCAGGACTACTACCTGGGGGACAACGGGTGGTGGTGGGAGGACTCGGACAACGCCCCGGGTGGGACCCGGGTACTGGAAAGCGGGAAGGACACGCTGGACCCTGCCGGTCGGGCGGTCCTCAAGGTGGGACTCGATGCTCCGCCGACTGGGCGCCCCGCCCGCGCCGACCTCGAGGTCACTGTCACCGACGTGAATCGGCAAACGGTGTCGACCAGCGTCTCGACCCTGGTCCATCCCGCTGCGTTCTACCTCGCCGCCAAGCCGCTCGGCACCGAGTACTTCTGGACCGCGGGCACCTCTCAATCAATCGCGGTCCTGGCGGTGCGCCCCAATGGGGAGCGGGTGCGCAATGTGCGGATCAATGGAGCCATCATCCGTCGCGAGTGGCACCAGGTCAATCGTGACCGCGACGGGTATGCGGAGACCGTCGGAGACTGGGTGTCGGACACCGTGGCTCGTTGCGGTCTCACCAGCGCCGCCGATCCGGTCAACTGCGTGTTCACTCCATCACTGGCCGGCTCCTACATCGCGAGCTTCACGGCCACCGATGCCCAGGGACGAGCGGTCTCGACCAGCTTCTACCGCTGGGCCACCGGCAAGGACTGGGTGCCCTGGAGCGACGAGAGCCAGTTCAAGATGGATGTCATCCCGGATCGCTCGCGGTACACCGTAGGCGACACCGCGACCGTGCTCTTCGCCTCCCCCTTCACCAACGCGGAGGCCTGGATCACCGTTGAACGGGAAGGATTGATCGAGCAACGCCGGCTCAGGATCGACGCCGGCTCGACCACGCTCAAGTTCCCGATCACCGAGGCCTACACCCCTAACGCCTACGTGTCGATCATCGTGGCCCGGGGGCGGAGCGCCAAGCCCGGTCCACTCGACGATCCCGGGCGACCCACCATCCGGGTGGGTTATGCCGAGCTGCGAGTCACTCCAGAGGCGAAACGGCTGGCCGTCACCGTGGAGCCGCTCTCGCGCGAATACCGCCCGGGGGATACCGCGCGCGTGCGCCTGCGAGTCAAGGATCGCGCCGGGGCCGGCCAGCGCAGCGAAGTCACCCTCTGGGCGGTGGACGAGGGTGTGCTGGCCCTCACCGGCTATCGCACTCCCGATCCGATCGACCTGATCTATCGGGAGCGTGGCCTCGGGTTCCGCCTGGCCAGCAATGTCACCACGGTAGCGCCGCAGGTCCCCGAGGGGGAAAAGGGCAGGTCGCCCGGCGGGGGTGGCGGCGCGGGACAGAGCGACATCCTCCGTTCCCGCTTCCAGACCACCGCCTTCTTCCTGGGTAGTGTGGTGACCGACAGCGCGGGGAACGCGGTAGCACGAGCCCGCCTGCCCGACAACCTGACCACCTTCCGCGTCATGGCGGTGGCGCTCACCGCGGGAGACCGCTACGGCAACGGCGAGTCCTCGGTGATCGTGACCCGCCCGCTCCTGGCCCGGCCGGCCTTGCCGCGCTTCCTCCGGGACGGGGACCAGTTCTCCGCCGGAGTCGTAGTGAACCAGCGGTCGGGCGGCACTCCGACGGTGGCGGTCACGGCCGAGGCCGAGGGAGCCGCGCTGACCGGGCCGGCGAGCCAGAGCGTGACGCTGGAGGCGGGACGGGGGCGCGAGGTGCGTTTCGATCTCCGCGGCCAGGCCGCCGACACCGCCACCTTCAGGTTCCGGGTCTCCTCGGGCAAGGACGCCGACGCGGTGCAGCAGCGGATCCCCTATCAGCCGGTGTTCCATCCGCGCGCGGCCACCATCGCCGGCGTCCTGACCGATACCGCCTCGGTCCAATTCACCTTGCCGGAGGGGATCGACGCCAGGCGATCGCGCCTTGCCTTGAGCCTTGGCAGCTCGCCGCTCAGCGTGATTCGCGGGATCGATCGGGAGCTCGAGGTCTATCCCTGGGGTTGCACCGAGCAGGTGGTGAGTAGTGTCACGCCGATCCTGGCGCTCTATCGGGCCCAGTCCAGCCTCAAGACCACCCTGTTGCGCGGGAATCCCAAACGGGAAATCGCCACCGCCGTGGGCATCATCCTCGGGCGACAGCGCCCCGATGGCGGGATCGGGTACTGGAGCTCATCCGACTGGACCACGCCCTGGCTCAGTGCCTACGCGGGGCTCGTGCTGCTCGACGCGAAAGAAGCCGGGATCGCCGTCAATGATTCCGCCGTGGCCCGCCTGGTCACCTACCTGCGAGGGGCGCTCAAGGATCCGCAGCCGATTCGGGCGCCGGTGATCGGGTGGTACGACGAGCTTCGGGTCAAGCTCAGCGATCGGGTGGCTGCGGTAGACTTCCTGAGTCGCGCGAAGCGGGCCGATGTCGCCGCGGAGAACGACCTGCTCGGCGTCGCCCCGCAAATGGGCTGGGAAGATCGGGTCCGCCTCGCGGAGGTGCTCAGTCGTCGAGGCGCGGCCAAGGCGGCGCGCGGATTGTTGACCCCGATCTGGAACGCGGTCAAGGTCGAAGGGCGGCGCGCGGTCGTGGCCGACACCGCCGCTCCTTCCTATCACTACTTCCCATCGCGGACCCGGCCGATCGCCCGGCTGCTCACAGCCACGCTGGCGGTGGACTCGGCGCATCCCCTGCTGGGTCCGCTGGTGGAGACCCTGATCCAGCAGGGGCGCGCCACCAGTTGGATCTGGTGGAACACCCAGGATTATGCGGCGGTCGTGAGTGGTCTGGCCGCCTTCGAGCGCCGGCAACAGGGCGCCGCAGCGAGAGACGTGCGGGTGACGTCCGGCTCGCGACTGGTCTTTGGTGTTTCCGGGTCTGCAGGGAGGGACTCGGTGGTGAGTCTCGAGGGCCTGCTCAACGAGGGCTCTGGTGGCGCGACCGTGCCGCTCAGCCTCACGGCCGGCGGCGCCGGCGGACCGATCTACTACTACCTCACCGTGAGCGAAGTGCCTCGGGCCCGACCGGTCACTCCGGATCAAGAGGGGATCCAGGTCGAGCGCTGGTACGAGCGTTACGAGGGAGGTTCACCGACGGTCACCGCGCTGGAGGGCGATCTGGTTCGGGTGCGCCTCAGGATCACGGTCCCCAGCGACCGTCAGTTCGTGGTGCTCGAGGATCCCTTGCCGGCCGGCCTCGAAGCGGTGGACCTGAGCCTCAGAACCGTGGGCGGCCTGCCGGGCCCGGGGACTGGAGAGCAGACCCGGTACCAGGGTGACGAGGAGGACCTCGAGGAAGAGGGAGGTGGTGAGTTCGGGTGGTATTACGGGAGCTGGGATTTCGGCTGGTGGTCTCCTTTCGACCATCGGGAGCTGCGAGACGATCGGGTGGTCTACTTCGCTACGGTGCTCTGGAAAGGCACCTACAACGCGAGCTACGTGGCTCGGGCCACCACGCCGGGGACCTTCGTTCGCCCGCCGGCGCACGCGGAAGAGATGTACAACCCGGCCCTGCATGGGCGGAGCGATGGCGGAGTCTTCACGGTGACGGGGAAGCGGTGAACGGGAGAACGGGAGAACGGGAGAACGGGAGAACGGGAGAACGGGAGATGGGAAGAGCGAGAAGTTGGCTCGCGTCAAGCCCACGGTCCGCGTGAGCATCGAATGAACTGGGCGAGCGGTATGAAACGCGGAGCATGGGCCGTGGGATTGGTAGTGCTCCTGCTCGCTTCCGTCGCGGCGTGGGTCGCGTGGCCTTTGCCTGGCGGCCTGCTCGACCCGGGCAGCGAGCTCAGCCTCACGCTCCGGGACCGTCACGGGGTGATGTTGCGATCCACCCGGGCCGCGGATGGGAACCTGGCGCGCTGGCTCCCGCTGGACCGGATGGATCCCGATCTGCTGGTCGCCTTTCTCGTGATGGAAGACCGGCGATTCTACCAGCACCACGGTGTGGATCCTGCCGCCGTAGCTCGTGCGCTGCGTGACAACCTGACCAGTGGGCGGGTAGTCTCGGGCGCCTCGACCCTCACTATGCAGTTGGCCCGTCTGCTCAGGCCCATCGATCGTAGCTGGCTCGGCAAGCTGGAGCAGACCCTCTGGGCGCTGCGCCTCGAAGGGCATCTCTCCAAGCAGCAGATACTGGAGCAGTACCTCAATCGAGTGCCGCTGGGGCAGGGCACCGTCGGTGTCGGGGCTGCGGCGCGACTCTACTTTGACGGGTCGGCGACGACCTTAAGCCCAGGCCAGGCGGCCATGCTGGCGGGCCTGGCTCATTCTCCCTCGAGCGACAATCCGCTGGTGTCCTCGGGTCGGGCGCACGCACGGCGGACCGTCGCACTCAACCGGCTGCGCTCTCTCGGCTACCTCACCGCCGTGCAGGTGCAGGATGCCCAGCGCGAACCGGTGCTTGCCACGGGGCGGTCCACCCCGTTCCTGGCGCCGCACTTCACCACCGAGTGGCTGCGGCGGGCCGACGAGGATGGGACCTCCCCCAATGGTGCCTGGCGCACCTCGCTCGACATCGAACTACAGGAGACCCTCGAGGGAGAGGTGCGTCATACCGTCGAGCTGCTCAAGGACCGAGGGGGACGGCAAGCCGCGGCGGTAGTGCTCGACAACACGACCGGCCAGGTCCTCGCCTGGGTTGGCTCGCCCGACTTCTGGGCCGATACCGCGGGCCAGGTGGACATGGTCGTGTCCGCCCGCCAGCCGGGGTCCGCGCTCAAGCCGTTTCTCTACGGCCTGGCGTTCGATCGGGGATACACCGCGGCGTCGGTGCTCGAGGATATCGCGCATACCTATCAGACCTCGACCGGCCCCTACCATCCGCGGAACTACGACCGCCGCTTTCACGGGCCGGTGCGGGCCCGGGAGGCACTGGCCAGCTCGTACAACGTCTCCGCTGTCGAGCTGGTGGATCGCCTCGGCTACGTCACCCTGTGGCAGGATCTGCATGAGGCCGGGTTCGCCTCGCTCGACCGGGCACCGGAGCACTACGGGTTGGGACTCGCGCTGGGCAATGGAGACGTGACGCTGTTGGAGTTGGCCAACGGGTATCGCGCATTGGCGAACGGCGGAGTCTGGAGGCCGGTGCAGTGGCTCGCCGGACCGGAGGCGGCTCCGTTCGCGAACGCCGCCGGCGAACGGCGAGTCATGTCTGCCGGCTCGGCCGCGCTGGTGCTGGATATCCTGAGCGATCCCGCGGCTCGAGTTCCGGGATTCGGTTTGCAGACGCCGTTCGATTTCCCCTTCAAGGTCGCGGCCAAGAGCGGCACCAGCCGCCATTTCACGGACAATTGGTCGGTCGGCGTGACCGGCAACTTCACGGTGGCGGTCTGGGTCGGGAACTTCAGCGGCCAGCCGATGGATGGAGTGAACGGGGTGACCGGCGCCGGCCCGCTGCTGCATCGGGCCATCCTCGCCACCGCGAAGCGGTACCCTCCTGGCGACTTTCTCGACCCCTCCCGACTCGGGGCTGTGTCGGTCCGGATCTGCCGCCTGTCCGGACTCCTCGCCGGCCCCGACTGTCCCACGACCGACGAGTGGTTCTGGCCTGGCTCGAAGCCCGGCCGAGAGTGCGATTGGCATCGAGACGGGCAGGTCTCCTTGCCGGTGGAATACGCGGAGTGGCTGCGCATTGAGGGGCAGACCGATCCCGGTTCCGTGATCACGCCCCGCCGTGATACTCATCCCGCCAGCGAGACCACTGACTTCAGGATCACCTCGCCTATGGAAGGCGATCGGTACCGGATACCTCCGGGCGTTGATCCCCGGTACAGTACCCTCGCCCTCCAGGCGGTCGGCGCTCGGCCCGACGAAGACGTCCGCTGGTCGGTGGACGGCCACCCGATGGGATCTGGGCGGTGGATGCTGGTGCGGGGCGGCCACGCGATCCGGGCGGAGACCAGCTCAGGCCGGGTATCCGAAGTCCGGATCACGGTGGAGTAAGCGCGCCGGAGACCCGCTGCGCCGTGGCTGGAACTACCGGCGACTTCCGGTGAGTTCGTTCCACCGCGTCGAGCAGCTTCCAGACGTCGCGGTGCTCCCAGTACCCTCCGTCGTCCCGCACATCGACCCCGAAGCCCAGCGCTCGCGCCTGGTCCAGTACCGCGATCACCGACTGGTGGCACCGGACGAAGTATTCGAGGCCGCAGAGACTCGCGTACCAGGTGTTGCAGGCGGCGCTCCACTGCCAACCCGGTAGCCCGGTCGCGTAGAGCAGGCCTCGTCGCTCGACCACCGCGGGGTATCGCGCCAGCCCGATCGGCAGGTTCTCGCAACGGCGCCCCACTTTGATCACGAATCCCTGGATTTCCTCCGGCTCCAGGTCTTCGGGCCAATCCGCGTCGGCCCAGGCGGCGCGCCGGCGTGCCGAAAGGCGCAAGAGGTCGCGCGGCTCCCGGAGTCCGGTGCTTCCTCCCGCGCGGCACTCTTCTCCTCTGAACCGCCAGATCGGCGTGATCAAGTGAAACGGAAAGCGCTCCGAGACCAGACGGAGCCGCGCCAGCTGAGTCGCGGCCACGGTGGGATCGCGAGTTTCGGGGAGGGACAGCTTGTAGCGTACCGAGAAGGCCACGGCCAGACTCCGGGATGATGATCCCGACGATGTGGGTTAAGGCGTTTCGGTCCGTCATCCTTTCGCCGCGAACGGCAGCAACTTTGTTCGCGTACCCCTCCCTTCCGCCCGAGCCCGGCGCACGATACCCTTCCGGCCCATGTCGAAGCCCTTCTCGTATCCAATGTGGCGTGCGCTGGGCCTGATCTCCGCGTCGGCTTTCCTCGCGGCGAGCCCGGCGCTGGCGCAGACATCGGCCGCGGACCTCGCGGCCCGACTCAGTGCCATGAGCGCCGTCACCGGCTATGAGCAGCGAATGGTCGACACCATGCTGACCTTGCTTCCGGGTGCCAAGCGGGATCGGGCAGGGGATGCGGTACTGGTCCTGGGCTCGGGTGAACCCCGGCGGCTGATCGCCTGCCCGCTGGATGAGCCGGGATACGCGGTCGGTGGGTTACGAGATGATGGCTATCTCACGCTGCGCCGGTTGCCGGGACACAACATCCCGCCGCTCTTCGACCAGCAACTCGAGGGGCAACGGGTCACCGTCTTCGGCCGGTTGGGCGCCGTGCCCGGCGTCGTCGCGGTGCGGTCTACCCACCTGACGCGCGGCCGGTCTGGCGGATCCGACGATCCCTTTACCGTGGACGGCGCCTACGTGGATGTCGGCGCCTCCAGTCGGGCCGACCTGGCCCGCCTCGGCGTCACCGTTCTCTCTCCCGTTACTCTGGCCAAGCGTCCTCATCGTTACGGGCGCGATCTCCTGGCAGCGCCGGTGGCCGGCCGCCGATCGGCTTGCGCAGCGCTGCTGGCCGCCGCCCGTGCTCGACAGGTGAAGGGAACCGTGGTGATCGCCCTGGTCGTGGAACAGAACCTCTATCGCCGCGGCATCCTGACTGTGGCCAATGTGGGGGGCCCCGTCGACCAAGTCGTGTTGCTCACCGCTCGCGCCGGCGAGTTGGGCACCATCGGCACCGAGGCCGAGACCGACCCCGTGCCCAACGCGCGCGAATCGGTCCGCTGGCTGTTGCCGGTCCGGTTTGCAGATTCGCCAGTGGAGACCGTGTCTTTGGGAGACGTGGCAAAGCTTCAGCAGCGGGTAGAGCGGTGGATGGGGGGTGGAGAATGACACTGAGTCGCTGGCTGCTCAGCACCAGGCACATGCCGCGGGAGGCCGCCCTGTCCGCCCTGTCCGTCCGCAGATTTCACAGATCTATCCGCAGATTGCACAGACAGACCGTCTTGTCCGTCTTGTCCGTCTTGTCCGTCTTCACCACCCTGTCCGCGCAAACTTCTGTCCCCGTCACGGAAGCCGAATCCATCCTCCGGCCGCTGGTCGAGAGCTATGGCGTCTCAGGGATGGAAGCCCCGGTGCGGGAGACCGTGAAGCGTCTGTTGCCGGTATGGGCCAAGACGGAGACCGACACGGCTGGAAATCTCTGGGTGCGCGTCGGCAAGGGCGATCCAATCGTGGTCATCGTCGCCCACCTGGATGAGATCGGGTTCCGCGTCACGAAAATCCGGGAGGACGGGACCCTCGAGCTGGAGCGGCGCGGCGGTTTCTTCCCCTCGCTCTTCGAAGGCCGGCCGGCCTTGGTCCATACCGAGCAGGGGCCGGTACCCGGGGTGTTCATGCCGCGCGATAGCGTGACGGCCGGCGAACGGCGCACCCCGCCTCCGCTCCGGGCCGACGTCGGTGTTTCCAGCGCCGAGGGCGTCGAGCAGCTGGGCATTCGGGTGGGGACCACGCTCACCATGGTCAAGCAGTACGTCCGGCTGGCGGGCACCCGGGCGACCGGCCGCTCCTTCGACGACCGGATGGGGTGCGCGGCCTTGATCCTGGCCCTCAAACACCTCGATCGGGCTCGGCTCAAGCACCAGGTGATCTTCGTCTGGAGTGTGCGCGAGGAAATCGGCCTGGAGGGCGCCACCGCGGTGGCCAATCAGCTCGGCCTCTCGACCGCTCGGGTGCATGCCGTGGATACCTTCGTCTCCGCCGATTCTCCCCTGGAGGTCCAGACCTTCGCGGTGGCTCCGGTGGGGAAGGGCGCCGTGGCCCGGGCGCTGGATAACAGCGCGATCACGCCGCCGGCACAGCTGGATTCCCTGGTCGCGCTGGCCAAGCGCCGCGGCATCGCGCTTCAGGTCGGTACCACCAACGGCGGGAACGACGGCTCGGTGTTCGCTCCCTATGGTGTTCCCGACGTGCCGATCGCCTGGCCGCTCCGCTACTCGCACTCACCGGCTGAGCTCATCGACCTCAAGGATCTGGTGAGTATGGGTGAGCTGACTCGGGCGATTGCGGAAGACTGGTAAGACGGTTGGAGCGAGAGGTCAGTGACTCAGGCCGCCGACCCGACCTGCGTGGTGTGGTAGAGTTGCCCCGTCGGCCGGAGGGCCTGGGCCTGTCGCATCGGGTGATGGAAAGCGTTCTCAACCGCCGACTGTGGGTCCGGGGAGGCCTTTATGCACCAAGCCTCTGAACGCGTTGGCGTTCGGGTCATCTCTCCTGGATTCGAAGGAGCCGTACAGGTTGCCGCTCTGAGAAACGAGAGGGCCGCGGCACCGCTCCAGCCGCGGCCCCTTGCGCCGGGTCCATGAAATCAGCATAGTTATGCACTATGCAACCACGGGAACCACTGGTCCTCGCCTTCTCCGGCGGGCTGGATACCTCCTACTGTGTCCCCCGCCTCACCGATCAGGGGTGGGCGGTCCATACCGCGTACGTCGACACCGGCGGCGCCTCTGCCGAAGAACGGGCCGCCATTCGCCGCCAGGCCCGGGCCGTCGGAGCCGTCGAGCACCATGAGGTCGACGCCCGCGCCGCCGTCTACGACCGCTTCGTCCGCTTCTTGATCCAGGGCAACATCCTCCGTGGTGAGGTATACCCTCTCTCAGTCTCGGCGGAACGGACTCAGCAGGCGATTTCGGTGGTGGAAGTCGCGCGGAAGGTGGGCGCCAAGGCCGTCGCCCATGGGTCCACGGGAGCCGGCAACGATCAGATCCGCTTCGACGTCGCCTTCCGGGTGCTGGCCCCCGACCTCGACATCCGGACCCCGATTCGAGAAGAGGGGATTCCGCGCGCCCAGGCGATCGCCTACCTCGAGCAACGCGAGCTCCCGGTCCCGCCCAAGGCCGGGGCCTATTCCATCAATCAGGGGCTCTGGGGGACCACCTGGGGTGGCGGCTGGACCCACGATACCTGGGCCGGTCCGCCTGCCGATCTGCTGAACATCCCGCCGGACGCGCCAGCCCCGGGCGAGATCGTCCTGCGCTGGGAGCGCGGCCTTCCCATTGAGCTGGACGAAGCTCCGGTGAGCGGCCCGGACCTGATCGCGCGGCTGAGCGAGCTGGCCCGTGCCTACGGATTCGGACACAACATTCACGTCGGGGAGACCGCGCTCGGCATCAAGGGACGCATCGGCTTCGAAGCGGGGGCCGCGCTGCTTCTGATCGCCGCGCACCGGGAGCTGGAGAAACTGGTGCTCACCAAGTGGCAGGCCTTCTGGAAAGACCAGCTCAGCCGCTTCTATGGTGACCGCCTGCACGAAGGCCATTACTTCGACCCCGCCCTCCGCGATATCGAGGCGCTGATCACCGCCTCTCAGCAGCGCGTCACCGGTGAGACCCGCGTGCGGTTGGAGCCGGGGCGATTCCAGGTCGTGGGGACTCGAAGCCCGCACTCGATGATGGATCCCTCGGTCGCCACCTACGGCGAAGCCAATCGGCTGTGGACCGGCGAGGAGGCGCGGGGCTTCGCGCGAGTGTCGGCGATCCCGGAGCTGCTGGCTCGGAAGGCAGGCGGGGTCGAGTAGGTCTCAAGTCGCAAGCTCCAAGTCACATCGCGACTTGTGACCTGTGACTTGCGACCTCAACTCGTGATCCTTGCCTTGAATGGAGTAGAGGGATGGTAAAGACAACTCGTGTGCATCTGGACAAGATCTCGTCCTCGACCAAGAACGCCCACCTGAGCCCGGAGGTGATCGTCGGAGACGAGATCATCTCGGCGGAAGGCTATGTGCTGGCCGTGCGCATCCTGCAGGACAAGTCCACCTACAACACGGTGGAAGACCTGACTGGCCGCATGGTCTCACTGCGCGCCGGAGACGTGCTGGCAGGCACGCTCGGGTGCCGGCGAGCGCTCCGGGGCTACGCCGGTGAAGTGCCTGGCACTCTCGCCGTGGGCGATACCATCGAAGTCCTCAACCTGGGCGGGATCCTGGGGCGCTGCACTTCGATCAATCCCGACATCGGTCCGCCCTTCAAGGCAGAGGTCCTGGGCGCGGTGCTCAGCTTCCCCGAGCTGGGTGATCGAATCGGTCGGCCGGCCCACATTCGCGACCAGGCGGTTCCGCCTGCCGAGCAATTGGAGTCGCCGGTTCCGGTGGTGTACGTGGCGGGAACCTGCATGAACGCGGGAAAAACCGTCGCGGCCACCGAGCTGGTGCGAGGGCTCTCTCGATCGGGTCTCCGGGTCGCAGCCGCCAAGCTCACCGGGGTGAGCCTCATGCGGGATATGCTGTCCATGCTCGACGCCGGCGCCATTGCGGCTCTGACCTTCAACGACGCCGGGATCGCCACCACGCATGCCGGGGTGACGGTGGCGGCCGCCAAAGGCGTCTTCAATCGGCTGAGTGGGACCCGGCCCGACGTCATCGTGGCCGAGTTGGGCGATGGTATCCTGGGCGAATACGGGGTGCAGGACATCCTGCTGGACCGGGAGCTGATGAGCGTGGGGGCCGCCTACGTGATGGCCGCACCGGATCCGGTCGGCTGCTGGGGCGCCGCCGAGCTGATGAAGCATCAGTTCAACCTCGAGATCACCGTCATTACCGGACCCGCGACAGACAACGAGGTCGGCCGCGACTACGTCAAGGCCGCGCTCAGGCTGCCGGCTCACAACGCCCTCCGCGACGCGCCCGGCCTGGTGCAGGTCGTCCTCGACGCGCTGGAGGCTCGGGGGGCGGAGCCGCAGATGCCCGCCGCATCCACCGCCGATCACCCCGCGTTGGCATGCTGAAAGTCGCGGTGATCGGCGCCGGCGGATACGTCGGCGGCGAGTTGCTTCGCATTCTGGCCCAGCATCCCGATGTGGGAGAGTGGATCGCCACCAGCCGGAGCAAGGCAGGGACCCCGATCGGGGCCACCCACCCGGCCCTGGCTCCGCTCACCGCCGCGATTTTTTCCGGCGACGACGCCTCGACAGCCGCCCGGGGCCGTGACGTGGTGTTCCTCGCGCTCGAGCACGGCGAATCATCCAAGTGGGCCAGGGAGCTCTTCGACGCGCGCCCGGGGATGGTGATCGACCTGTCGGCGGATTTCCGGATCTCCGATCCCGCCCTCTACCGGGCGCACTACGGGGAACATGCAGCGCCGGCTCTGCTGGGCCGATTCACCTACGCCCTCGCCGACGTGCTGGGAGACCGGCTCCGCGGCAAGACGGCCCTCGCCGCCCCCGGCTGTTTTGCTACTGCGGCGCAGCTCGCTCTCTATCCACTGGCCACCGCCGACCTGGCGGGCCCGCCCGCACTGTTCGCGATCACCGGCTCGAGCGGCGCCGGGGTCCAGCCTCGCCCGACGACGCACCACCCGATGCGGGCGCACAATCTCTTCGCCTATTCGATACTCAGCCATCGCCACGAAGGCGAGATCCTAGAGCGCTGGCGGCAGTGGACCGGTCGTCCCGATGCGGCCGCCCGACTCATGACCCATTCGGGGCCTTTCGTGCGAGGGATCTACCTCACGCTCTACGCGCGCCTTCGCCGCGCCGCCGCCGCCGGCGAACTGGCGCAGAGGTATCGAACCACGTTTGCCGGCCGGCCCTTCGTGCGGGTCCTGGATCAGCCTCCCGAGCTGACCCACGTGGTCGGCACCAACTACGCGCAGGTCTACGCCGCGCAGTCAGCCGATGGAAGCGAGATCCAGGTCATGGTCGCCATTGATAACCTGGTGAAAGGCGCCGGTGGACAGGCCGTCCAGGCGATGAATCTGGCCCTGGGTCTCGGCGAGGAGCGGGGCCTCGGCTTCGCGGGAGTGTATCCATGCTGAGTGGCCAGTCCGCGCTGCTTCCGGTCTATGCCCAGATGCCGATCCGCCCGGTCTCGGGGCAGGGGTCGTGGTTGATCGACGAGGAGGGGAACCGCTGGCTCGACGCCTACGGCGGCCACGCGGTCGCCGCTACCGGGCACTGCCATCCCCACGTGGTCGCGGCGATCAAGGAGCAGGCCGGCAAGCTGCTGTTCTACTCCACCGCCGTGCCGCACGAGAATCGGGAGCGGCTGGCGGCCAAGCTGGCCGAGCTGTGCCCCACGCCGCTCGAGCGGGTCTTTTTCTGCAATTCAGGCGCGGAGGCCAACGAGAACGCGCTGCATCTCGCCCGGCGGGCGACCGGGCGCGCGCAGATCGTCTCGCTCACCGGCGGATGGCACGGCCGCACCCTCGCCACCCAGGCCTGTACCGACGGGGCCCGATACGAAGCCGCCGCTCGCCGCGCCGGAATGCCGGTGTCCATCAAGGTGGCGTTCAACGATGTATCCGGTCTCGAGATCGCGATGGACGATTCGGTCGCGGCCCTGATTCTCGAGCCGGTACAGGGGATGGCTGGAGCGCGGACCTGCTCGCGGGAGTTCCTCGAGGCGGCGCGGCGTCTCTGCGATCGGCATGGGGCGGTGTTGATCTTCGACGAAGTCCAGTGCGGAGTGGGGCGCTGCGGCGCCTTCACGGCGGCCGAGGCCTTCGACGTCACCCCCGACATCCTGACCATGGCCAAGGGGCTTGCCTCCGGGATCCCGATCGGGGCGGTGGTCGCCTCCGAGACGGTCACCTCCGGCATCACCATCGGAGACTTGGGGAGCACCTTCGGCGGGGGCCCGGTCCCCTGTGCCGCGGCGCTGGCCACCATCGAGGTGATCGAACGCGAGGGTCTGATTGCCAACGCGGCGCGCGTTGGCGGCCATTTGCGGGCCGGCGCCCTGGCTCTCAAGGTGCCGGAGGTCCACGGTCGCGGGCTGCTGCTGGGTCTCAGGCTGGGGCGGCCCGCCGCGCCGGTTCAACGCGCCCTGTTCGAGCATCGCATCCTGACCGGCGGCGCCTCCGATGCCGAGGTCCTGCGTCTGCTCCCCCCGCTCTCCTTCAGCATCGAAGAGGCCGGCCTGGTTCTCAAGGCATTGGCCGAGGTGCTCAAGTGACCAAGCGCGATTTCCTTGCGGTCGAGGACTGGCCACCGGAACACGTGGATGCACTCTTGCGCCTGGCGAGCCGGATCAAGCGCGGCGAGGTGACCGGCGGTCTCGAGCGGAAGGTGATGGCCATGGTGTTTCTCGACCCCAGCCTCCGCACCCGGACCAGCTTCGAGACCGCCATGTTCCTCCATGGAGGCCACGCGGTCGCCCTGGAACCGGGTCGAAACAGCTGGGCGCTGGAGACCGAGATCGGGGCGGTGATGGATGGCGCCAACGTCGAGCACATCGTCGACGCGGCGCGCGTGCTGGGGCGCTATGCCGACGTCGCCGGGATCCGGGCCTTTCCCCGTGGCGATAACTGGGCGGCGGTGCGGGACGATCACGTGCTCCGGACCTTCGCCCGCTATTGCGAGAAGCCGGTCATCAACCTCGAGTCGGCCCGGCGCCATCCCTGCCAGCAGCTGGCGGATGCGCTGACCCTCAAGGAGCGAGTGGGCGACACTCGGGGCAAGCGATTCGTGCTGACCTGGACCTGGCATCCCAAGTCACTCCCTACCGCGGTGCCCGCCAGCGCCGCGCTTGCCGCAGCCAGCCTCGGCATGGAGGTGGTGATCGCCCGCCCGGACGGCTACGAGCTGGATCCCGAGGATACGGCGCTGATCCGGAAGATCACCGTGCAGCAGGGTGGAGAGCTGGTGAGCATCATCAACGACCCCGATGAAGCGGTCGTGGGCGCCGACGTGGTGTACGCCAAGGCCTGGGGATCAGTGAAGTTGTTCGGGAAGCCGGAAGAGGAAGCCGTGCTTCGGAATGCCAATCGGGATTGGGGGCTCACCGCGCGCCGGCTCAAGTCTACGCGAGGCGGACAGGCCGTGGTGATGCACTGCCTTCCGGTACGGCGCAACGTGGAGATCGATGACGAGGTGCTCGACGGCCCCACTTCGGCCGTGGTCGATCAAGCGGAAAACCGATTGCACGTGCAGAGGGCACTGTTACTCGAGATGCTAGGAGCTAGGAGCTAGGAGCTGGGAGTTAGGAGCGGGCTCGGAGTTACTCCTGGCTCCCAGCTCCAAGCTCCCAGCCAAATCGACCATGACCACAATGACCATCGACACCAGCAAGGGCATCGCGGGCCTCAAGGGCGCGCTCCGCTACGTGCGCGCCTACCGGGACCAGGTCTTCGTCGTGAAGCTCGGCGGAGACGTATTGGCGGATCCCGTGGCGCTCGACGCCGTGACCGCGCAGATCGCGCTCCTCTCCTCCCTGGGCATTCGCCTGGTGATCGTGCACGGAGGTGGCCCTCAGGCCACCGCCTTGAGTAAGCGACTGGGGCAGGAGCCCAGGATGGTTGCCGGGCGGCGGGTCACCGACGACGGGGCGCTCGAAGTGGCCAAGATGGTGTACGCCGGAGTCCTCAACGTGGACCTGCTCTCCGCCCTGCGTCGCCACCAGGTCCAGGCCGTGGGTCTGAGCGGCGTGGATGCCGACCTGATCACCGCCCATCGCCGGCCGCCGGTCCAGGTGGTTCACGACGGGGGCCAGACCACGACGGTCGATTTCGGCCACGTCGGGGATATCGATCGGGTGGATCCCCGGGTGCTCACCACGCTCCTGGAGTCGCGGTTCGTCCCGGTGGTGGCCAGTCTGGCGGGAGATCTCGAGGGGCGAGTCTACAACGTGAATGCCGATACGGTGGCGGAAGCGCTGGCCGTGGCCCTCCGGGCGATGAAGCTGGTCTTCCTGACCGGGGCGCCCGGCGTCCTGCGGGACGTCAAGGATCCATCCAGCCTCGTGACCTTCGCCGATCCCGACGACCTGGCGGGCCTGATGGCCAGCGGAGCCCTGAGCGGTGGGATGCGGCCCAAGGTCGAGGCCTGCATTCGCGCCGCGACCAGCGGCGTCGAGCGCACCCACATCATCGACGGCCGCGCGCCGGACGCCCTCCTCCTCGAAGTGTTCACCGGGTCCGGCTGCGGGACCATGATTGTCGGGCGCAAGGAAAAGGCGACCTACCTTGGCGTTGACCTGGCCACCTGAGATCGAGCTCCTCCGGGAGCTGGTAGCGACCCCCTCGGTCAGTGGAGACGAGGAGGCCGTGGCCCGCCTCGTCGAATCGGCCGCTCGTGCCAGTGGGCTGGCGGTCACCCGGGACGAGTTCTCCGTCACGATCACGGTGCCGGGCAAGGGCCCGGGGCCCACGCTCGCGATGATCTCCCACCTCGACGTGGTTCCCGCCGGCGAGGGCTGGACCCGCGATCCGTTCCGGCCGTCGCTCGAAGGCAATCGGCTCTACGGGCGCGGCTCGGGAGACGCCAAAGCCTCGGTCGCCGCGATGGTGGGCGCGGCCGAAGACCTGCTCGAAGGGGGCGGTCCCGCTCGCGGGCGGCTGCTCGTCGTCCTGGGTTATGGCGAAGAGACCAAGCACACCACGATGCCCAAGGCCGTGGCCAGGGCCGGGACCATCGATGCCGCGGTGGTGGGCGAGCCGACCAATCTGAACTTCGCGATCGCGCAGCGCGGACTCATGATGGTGGACCTGGTGGCCCACGGCGACCAGCGGCACGCCGGCTACGCCGGCGATGAGGGGCAGTTTGCCAACGCCATCACCGAGCTGGCCCGGGACCTGACTCGCTTGGGCACCTTGTTCCAGGGGCGAAAACACCCGATCCTTGGCCTCACCACCGTGACACCGACCATGATCGAGGGCGGCATCGGTCGCAACATCACCCCACCCGTCGCCCAGGCGATCCTGGATGTGCGGAGTACGCCGTCGTGGACCCACGCCGAGCTGGCGGAGGAGATGCGACGGGTGCTGGGGTCCGAGGTGCGCATCGCCTCGGACCGGCTGATTCCGTGCGAGACCCCGGCCGGGTCCCGCCTGCTCGACCTGGCCACCCACATCCGGCCCGAGTCGAAGCGGTTCGGCAGCCCCACCTGTTCTGATTGGGTGTTCGTGCATCAGTGTGACGCCATCAAGTGCGGCCCCGGCACCAGCCGCCGGTCCCACACGCCGGACGAGTACGTCGATCTGCACGAAGTGAGCGAAGCCCGGACCTTCTTCCGCCAACTCGCGGAGCGTTATCTCGCATGAGGCCCAAATCCAAACGCCGTCGCTCGAAGCCCAAGTCGACAGCCCCCGCCTCCGTCCCCACCACGCTCTGGCAGCACGGCCATCCGATGGACGTGCAGATGCTCGACTACACCGCCGCCGAAGACCGGTTGCTCGACTCGAGGCTCCTGGCCTGGGACGTGCTCGGCAGCCTCGGCCACGTTGAGGGGTTGTGGGCCTCGAAGCTGCTGAGCCCATCCGAGCATCGCGAGCTTAAGGCCGGTCTCCGGAGCGCGCTCAAGGAGGTCGAGCTGGGCCGCCTGGTAGTTGGACCGGAGCACGAGGACGTGCACACCGCCGTCGAGGACTGGCTCACCCGGCGGATCGGCCCCACCGGCGAGCGGCTGCACACCGGGCGGTCCCGCAACGATCAGGTGGCCTGCGATCTCCGCCTGTTTCTCAAGGACCGCTTGCTGTTGCTCCAGGGCGAGGCGCTCGACCTGGCGGAGAGCCTGCTCTCCTTCGCCGAGAAAAACCAGGATGCTCTCTGGCCCGGATACACCCATCAGCGGTTGGCGATGCCATCATCGGCGGGCCTGTGGGCCGGCGCTTTTGCCGAGGGGATTCTGGATACCGTGGAGGCGCTGCCGGCTCTCTATGGAAAGATCGATCGCTCTCCGCTCGGGAGTGCCGCTGGATACGGCGTGCCCTTGCCGCTCCGGCGGGAAGCCGCGGCGCGGGCCCTGGGCTTCGCGTCGGTCGAGCACAACGTGGCCTTGGTGCAGGCCGGGCGGGGGAAGCTGGAGGCCGCGGTGCTGTTCTGGTGTACCCAGCTGGGCCATGAGCTGGCCAAACTCTCGGCCGACATCATTCTCTTCAGTGGCGACGAATTCGGCTTCCTGATTCTCCCGGCCGATCTCGCCACCGGCTCGAGTCTCATGCCCCACAAGCGGAACCCCGATCTGTTCGAGCTTACCAGGGGCCGGGCCGCGGCGCTGGAGGGAGACCTCATCACCATCCTTCAACTCAAGGGCAAACTCGCCAGCGGATATCACCGCGACTTCCAGCTGATCAAGGAGCCCTTGATGCGCGGCGTGGATCGGCTGGAAGGGATGCTCTCCATGATGGCCGTGGCGATCCCCCGCCTCTCGGTCGACCGGGCCGCCTGCCTTGCACGGGTGAGCGGTGGTGCGCTCGCCACCGACGAAGTGATGCGACGCGTCGAGGGCGGCCAGGCCTTCCGGTCGGCGTATCGGGAAGTGGCCGCCGCCATTCGCGAGGGAGATTGGTGGCGGGAACCTTCGGCCGATGAAATCATGGGTCGCCGCCGTTCGATGGGCATGCCGGGCAACCTGGGACTGAACCTGGTCCGTACCAGGCTTCGGGCCAGTCGCCGCTGGGCGACGCAGGAGCAGCGGCGCTTCGACCGCGCCATGGCTCGGCTGGCGGGCAACGGTGCCGCGGGAGGCAACGGGTGACCGGCGATCGTCGCAAGCGGCAGCTCAAGATCCTCGAGCTGATCAGCACCCGGGCCATTCGGACCCAGGAAGAGCTGGCCGAGACGCTTGCGGCCGAGGGCTGGCCGGTCACCCAGTCGTCGGTGAGCCGGGACATCGCCGCCCTGCATCTGGTGAAGATGGGTGGCGCCTATCAGCGCCCCGCCCGGGCCATGGCCTCAGTGGAAAATCCTGATGAGCGGCGAATCGCCGACACGGTGCTCACCGTCGAGACGGCTGGCGAGGCGCTGGTGGTCCTGCACACTCCGCCCGGGGAAGCCAACCGGGTGGCCGTGGCGATCGATCGCCTGGCCTGGCCCGACGTGGTCGGCACCCTCGCGGGAGACGACACCATCTTCCTGGCGGTGCGAAACCGGGCGGCTCAGACCGCGGTGGTACGGCAGGTGCGGAAACTCACTCAGACCAAGAGCTAGACCGATGCCGAGCCCTCAGGCCTGGGGACTGGCCCTTGCGATGCTGGCAGTGGGGTGCAATCGCACCACCGCCAAGCTCACGCCCGAGCTGGAGGCCCGCTTTCAGCAGGAGCAGGTCCTTCATCGGGCCGACGATCAGGTCTTCCGCTACACCTACAGTGGCGGCAGGTGGGAGAATCGCGACGCCTCGATCATCGTGACCAAACAGAGCGTGTACATCCACAAGAACGAGAAGGTGGGCCTCGACATCACGGGGACCAGCCGCCGTGCTTACGAGGTCCATCGGGATCATCAACGGGTGATCATCGCCGCTGGGAGCGGCCAATCGAGAATGAGCTGGTCGTTCGAGCCCCCCGATGGAGATGCGGACGGCTGGACCAAAGACATCAGGGCGGTGATGAACGCGGTGAGCGGAGACTAGGCCCTGTCCGGCGAGGGATCCTGCTTCGGGGGGATGGTGAGGTAAGGGGCGAGCCGTTCTTCCAGCACCATGATCAGCGCCGGTTCCAGCGGGTCGTAGATATCCGGAATCTCCAGGCACACAATCTTCTTCTCGATCAGTAACTCCCCAAAGCGCTCCCACAGGGCGTCGGCGTGGTCCTGTTCCATCACGAAGATCCGGGTGGCCCAGCTCACCAGCTCCTCGCTCACCGGTACGCGGGCAGCGAAGCTGGTACCGGCCGAGCGGACATCATACTCGGCGCTCTCGAGGAACAGGTACTCGGCGGTGTAGCTCCGGCTGATGTTGTGGGTACAGACGAAGAGGACCTGCTCGCGCACCGTCATCGGGGCCGTTGGAAGTCGGTCATCACCGCCTGGTCCGGGGCTTTCTCCCGACCACGTTCACCACTGCCGGTGCGATCAGGATCGAGCTTGGATTCCGGGCCGCGGCCCGCCACCAACGCCGCAGTCGGATAGCCTGAGTCGGGGAGAAGGGAGGATGCTTCGCGTAGCGGTCCATCATGCCCAGGAAGAAGGTAGTCATCCAGTTCCAGGTGGGAGAGCCAGGGTGACCCATCTTGATGATCGGCTCGATCTGCTCGACTCGCAGTCCGGCGCGCCGGTATAGCGTCGGTAACGTTTCCGCCGGGCTCACATTCGCCCCTTGAGCCTCGAAGAACCGGCGCTCCGCCATGGCGAAGTTCTCCCACTCCGCCGGTTGAGGGATCATGGCGAAAGCCCCTCGATGATAATCCTGGAGCGCCAGCAGGCCGCCCGGCTTGAGCGCGCGCGCCAGCTTGCGCAGGTGCGCCGCCGGGTCAGGGAGAAAGAGAAACACCCAGCGCGCGAAGATCAGGTCGTAGTGGCGCCGGGGCAGGGGAGCTTCCCGGAGTCCGACAGTCCAGATTTGCCCCTGGCCGTGTCCGTCTTTGCCGCAAAGGCGCCTGAGCCGCGTGGCGAAGACCGGTGAAGGCTCGACCGCATCGATCGGCCCCCGAGCCCTTCGCCGCAACTCCAGGTGCAGCGACCCCTGGCCCGGGCCGATCTCGAGCACCTTCCAGCCGGGCCGTATCCCTAGCCGGTCGAACAGGGCAAAGCTGTCGGGATCCCAGAGTCGGGCCTGCACCCTGAGCCGAGCGGATTCGCGGCGGGAGTCCCCCAGGGCGTAGCGGTGGCGTCTCATGCGCCTATGGTGCGATCGGCGACCGTCTCTCCGCAATCCGATTCCTGCGATCGGACTCAGGGATGCTGAACGCTCCCCTTCCACCCCGGCCCGCGTACCACCCGTCCCGGCTTGGCGCCGGTGTGCTCCCCGTCCTTGAGCACCTGCACGCCGTTGACGAACACATGCACCATCCCGGTCGTATACTGTCGCGGCTGATCGAAGGTGGCGTGATCCTGGATCTTCTCGGGATCGAAGATCGCGAGATCGGCGTAGTTGCCCACCTTGATGGTCCCGCGTTTGGCGATGCCGAGATTGGCAGCCGGCAATCCGGCCAGCTTGCGAATCGCCTCCGCCATCGGCATCAGCTTCTCGTCGCGGACGTACTTGGCCAGCACCCGTGAGAAGTTCCCGTAGGCGCGAGGATGCTGGTTATACCTGGTGAACACGCCTTCCGGTGCCGAGGACTCCTCGTCCGAGCCGAAGCTCACCCAGGGGAGCACCACCTGTCTCCGGATGTTGTCTTCCGACATCAGGAAATAGATCGTCCCCACTCGGCTGTCGTCTCCCACCACCAGATCCATCGCGGTCTCTTCCGGGGACTTCCTCCGGATCTTGGCCACTTCGGTGAGCGTCTTGCCGGTGTACTTCTTGAGGGAGTCCGCCTTGAATCCGACCAGGAGGATGCGGTCCGGGGACCCGGCGCCCAGGAAGAGATTCTCCCATTGGTCGGTCGGGGTACTCATCTCCTTTTTCACCCGACGGCGAATCGCCGGGTCCTGGAGGCGCCTCCGCCACTCCTCGAGCCCTCCCTCCTGTACCCAGGGCGGCATCGCCGCGTCGAGGCCCGTGGCCCCAGCGGGATAGGTGTACATATCGGCGGTGATCCGGAGCCCGGCGCTCCGCGCCGAGTCGACCTTCTTGATCAGCTGGTCCAGCTTGGGCCAGTTGGGCTCGCCCGCAGCCTTGAGGTGATAGATCTCCGCCGGGAGCCCGGCCTCCTTGGCGATCCGGATCAGCTCGTCGGTTGCCTCCAGCAGGTGGTTACCCTCGCTCCGCATATGGGAGATGTACATCCCGTGGTACTGGGCGGCGACCTTGCACAGGGCGATCAGCTCGTCGGTCTTGGCGTAGAACGCCGGTGCGTAGATCAGGGAAGACCCCACCCCAAGGGCACCCTCTTCCATCGCCTCGTGGACCAGGAGCTTCATATGCTCCAGCTCGTCCGGCGTCGGGGGGCGATCGGCAAAGCCGACCTCATGAACCCGCACGGTCGTGGCGCCGACGAACGAGGCCACGTTGGTGGAGATCCCCTTCGATACGATGAAGTCGAGATACTCGCCGAGGGTGGTCCAGGTGATCGGGTACTTGATGTCCGATTCCTGCTCCACCGCCAGCTGCTTCATCTCGTTGGTGAGCGGCCCCATCGACCACCCTTCGCCCATGACCTCGAGCGTGACCCCCTGACGGATGTCACTCTGGGAGCGCCCATCGGCGATCAGGGCCTCCTGGGCCTGGCTCAGCATGTTGATGAACCCAGGTGCCACGGCCAGGCCTTGGGCATCGATTTCCTGAGTGCCGGTGGCTTTCCCCAGGTCCCCGATCGCGGCGATCGTGTCTCCGCGAATGGCGAGGTCGCCGGTGATCGGAGGACCGCCGGTCCCGTCATAAATGGTGCCGTGGCGGATGATGGTGTCGTAGTGCGGGCTGGAGCAGCCCGCGAGGATGAGGGCGATGACGACGATCGCGGCAAGACCGGAAGACGGGCGACGATTCATTGGTCGATCCTGATCGGGTGGACGGCGGGACGGCCGAATGGTACAATGGGCCGCAAGATCCCGAAACCACCAAAGGAAGGAATGCATGTCCATCAATGACGCCTTGCTGCCTGAGTTCGATCAGGAGATGGCTCGGACGCGCCGACTGCTGGAACGGGTCCCCGACGAAAAGGCGGCTTGGACACCCCATGAGAAGTCCCGCAGTCTCGGGGCCCTCGCCTCGCACCTTGCGGATATCCCCGGTCGGATCGGGGGCAGCCTGAACCAGGAGAGCCTCGATATGGCTCCAGCCGAGCGGAGGGAGCCGCCCCGTCCCTGGACCACTCGGGAGGAGGCGCTGGCCCGGTTTGACAAAGGGGTTGCGGCCGCGCGCGCGAACATGACCTCCAACGACGATGAATCCTATCGGCGCCCCTGGAGCCTCATGCGGACCGGTAAGGTGCTTTTCACCGTGCCCCGGACGGCCATGGTCCGCACCTTCGTTCTGAGCCACCTGATCCATCACCGCGGCCAGCTCACGGTCTATCTGCGCCTGGTCGGGGTCCCCCTGCCGTCCATCTACGGGCCTACCGCGGACGAAAGCATCTAAGAAACAGTACTGAGTTCTGGGTACTGAGTTCTGAGTCACGTTCACCGAGTACCCAGTACCCAGTACTCGGTACTTGACACCATGATATTAGAGTGATATCATAGAGCTATCACCAGCGGAGGATCGAGGCGTATGGTACGCGAAGTCGAGCGTCGAGGCATTCCGGGCCTGCTGGCCCTGTTGCTCATTCTGGCGTTGATGTTTGTCGTCTCGGGGAAGCTGATCGAGAGCGCCGCCGCGAACGATCCCCGAAGCGTCGTGCTGTTCGCGCTGGTGTTCGGGGTTCTGGCCTTCTCGCTGCGCGGCCTCTTCGTGGTCAATCCCAACGAGGCGCGGGTGCTGACCCTGTTCGGGCGCTATGCCGGGACGGTGAAGAGCCCCGGGCTCTGGTGGACCAATCCGTTCATGTCCGGCATCAGGATTTCGCTTCGGGTCCGGAATTTCGAGACCGGCAAGCTCAAGGTGAACGACAGCAACAGCAATCCGATCGAGATCGCGGCCGTCGTGGTCTGGCGGGTGGTGGACACCGCCGATGCCCTGTTTGAGGTCAACGACTACGAGAACTACGTGCACGTACAGAGCGAGTCGGCGCTCCGCACCCTGGCCTCGAGTTACCCCTACGACGCCCACACGCCTGGGGAAGAGGCCCTGAGCACCCATACCCTCGAGGTCTCCAAGGGACTCCTGGCGCAGATCCAGGAGCGGCTCGGTAAGGCCGGGGTGCAGGTCACCGAGGCCCGGATCAGCCACCTGGCCTACGCCCCGGAGATCGCCTCCGCCATGCTCCAGCGGCAGCAGGCCAGTGCCGTCATCGCCGCCCGGCAGAAGATCGTCGAAGGCGCGGTGGGAATGGTGGAGATGGCCCTGCAGCAGCTCTCGGCCAGGCAGGTCGTGCAGCTCGACGACGAACGCAAAGCCGCCATGGTGAGCAACCTCCTGGTGGTCTTGTGCGCCGATCGCGCCACCCAGCCCGTGGTGAACACCGGAACGCTCTATCAGTAGCCGGCAATGGCCGAGCGCAAGTCGTTCCTGCTTCGCATCGACCGGGCGGTGCTGGACCAGGTCCAGCGATGGGCCGACGCGGAGTTACGCAGCCTCAATGGGCAGATCGAATTCATTCTGAGGCGGGCTTTGCAGCAGGAAGGGAGACTCAAGAAGGCAGCCAGGGCCGAGGACTGAATCCTCGGCCCTGGTGTTACGCACTGGGTTTGCGCCGGTACCTCACCGCGGTAATCTCGGCCAGTATCGACAAGGCGATCTCCGCGGGTTCACGCCCGCCGAGGTCGAGGCCGATGGGTCCGTGCAGCTTCGCCATCTCCCGGTCGCTCAACCCCTCGGCTTTGAGTCGCTCGCGGCGAGCGGCCTGGGACTTCTTCGATCCCAGGGCGCCCACGTAGGCCGCCTCGGACTTCAGCGCGATCCGAAGCGCCGGGTCGTCGAACTTGGGGTCGTGGCTCAGGATGCAGACGTAGGTGGCGCGGTCGAGCCCGATCCGGGCAAAGGCCTCCTCGGGCCACCCCAGCACCAACTCGTCGGCCGCGGGAAACCGTTCCCTCGAGAGGAATGCCTGCCGTCCGTCGGCGACGACGGTCCGGTACCCGAGTGGCCCCGCCAACCGCACCAGCTCGGCCGCGATGTGGACTCCACCGAAGATCACCAGCGTCGGCCGGCGCGGGAGCACCTCGAGAAAGACGGAGACGGTGTCTCCCTTCGAATCGGGAACATCGATGGTGCGGCTGGTACCGGTTTCGAGAGTTGTCCTGGCGGCGGCGATGATCGGCGGACGCAAGTGCTCCGGGAGGTTTCCCTCGATCCGCCCGTCGTCGTAGACGACCAGCCTCGCGCCCACTGGTCCGGCATCGGTAACGGTGGCGACCACGGCCGCTCCGGGCGCCTGAGCCGCGGCCAGGACCTGGGGACTCACCGCGGGCTCGATGAAGACCTTGATGGTGCCGCCGCACGCGAGGCCGACCGACCAGGCCATCTCGTCACTCACGCCAAAGCTCAGGTGCCTGGGAGCCCCTTCCCGGATTGCTTCCGCGATCGCCTGAGCGGTGGCGCCCTCGACGCATCCTCCCGAGATCGAGCCTGCCATCCGTCCGTCCGCGGTGGCCAGCATGCAGGCGCCCTCTGGACGGGGGGCGGAACCCCAGACGCTGGTTACGATCGCCCGGCCGACGGGATTCGCGCCCTCGGAGAGCAGGCGATAGTCACTCAACAGGTCGCGCATTCCATGGCTCCAGGCAGATCAGCCTCTGTCGTATCCTCTACCACCAGCCGAGCACCTTCCACCAGGTGAATCCGAAAACCACGAAGATGGCAATGGTTACCAGTGAGATCAGCCACCCGGTCAACCACCACTCGCGCTGGGTCACATAGTTGGCGCCGAAGTAGATCGGCGCCGGCGTGGTGCCGTAGTGGGTCAGGGCCGCGCAGAGGTTGGAGAAATAGGCCAGTGAGAGCACGGCCAGCGCCGGAGGCGTACCGGCGGCCAGGATCACCACCAGGAACGGGGTGAACATCGCCGCGACATGGGCCGTGATGCTGGCAAAGCCGTAGTGGGCATAGAAGTAGATCAACAGCAGGCCCGCGAGAGCGGCTCCCCAGGCCCATCCGGCCGTGAGCCCCGCGGCCGCCTCGGCGAATCGGCGAGTGATCCCGCTTTCTCCCAGCGCCTCCGCCATGCGGACCAGGCCGCCGTACCAGATGAAGATGTTCCAGGCCGCCCCGTCGCTCACCAGCTCGATCCAGTCCAGTACGCCGGTCACCACCAGGATCCCTACACCCATCAGGGCTACCACGGCGTAATTGATGTGATGGAGCGTCGCGGTCATCCAGAGGCCGGCCACCAGAAGAAATACGACCAGCGTGATCCGCTCGTTCCAGCTTAGCGGCCCCAGACGGGCCAGCTCCTCCGCGGCGAACTTCGCCGCGTCCGGCGTGTGGCGCACCTCGGGTCGGAGCACCCGCGCGAGGAAAGGCGGCAGCACCAACAGGGCGATCAGTCCGGGGACGATGGCTCCCAGGATCCAGCCGGCATAGCTCAGCTGATAGCCCGCCGCGTCCAGCGCGAACTTGGCGGCGATCACGTTGGAGGCCTGTCCGGTCAGGAACATGGCGCTGTTGACCACGTCGCATTGATACACCGCCGTCATGAGATACTTCCCAAGCCGCCCGGCCGTCGGTCCCGGCCGGGACTCATACGCTTCCGCCAGACTCAGAGTGATCGGGAACAGGACGCCACCGGCGCGCGCGGCGTTGGAGGGGATGATCGAGGCCAGGATGCAATCCGTTCCGGCCAACGCGTACGCCAATCCTACGGTGCTCTTGCCGATGGCCCGGATGAACAGGAACGCGAATCGCCGGCCGAGGCCGGTACGGATGATCCCGTGAGAGAGGAAGAAGGCGCAGAGCACCATCCACACCACGGGATCGGCGTATCCTCCCAGGGCCTGGGTGGGCGTGAGGGCGCCGGTCAGGGCGGTGGCGCAGACGGCGATCAGGACGATCGCCCCGGCGGGGATCGGCTGCACGATGGAGCCGACGATGGTCATCGCGAAGATCGCGAGCAGCCGCCACGCGCTGGGATCGATCCCCTCGGGTAGCGGGATCGCGAGGATCAGCCCCCCGGTCCCGAGCATCACCGCCCACCCCAGCAGCCGGCGCCGTCTCGCAGGGTCGAAGAGAGCGGTCACACGAAGGCCACGAGGACTGAAGTCATGATCCTGGGAGAGACGGACCGGCGTGCAGCTTGGAGTTGGGAGCTGGGGGTCTCACGTCCAGCCAACTTGCCCCGAAGGCGGGAGTGGGGCAAGGACGACTGGGGTCTAATTCTTCAGGTATTGAACGACGATGATTCGAGGCTTGACCCTGGCGTCCTGGTGGGGGTTAATCCGACTGGCGAAGGTGATAGTGGCAAGTTGAGGAGGCGGGAGCGGAGTACCGCTGCCCGTCGGGAGAGGGGCTCCTATGAGGGCCAGCGCTGCCACGTAGCTCCGCCCCGCCTCCTGCGACATGACCCGTGCCGTGACCGGAAGGCTCCCCGTGCTCTGCGCAGCGGCGGGGATCGAATGCATCCACCCGGCCAGAATGACCGCCGGGACCACGGCCCAACCCTTCGACATCACTCAGTCTCCACTCTGGTCGCCGTGCTCAGGGCCAGAGCCGGCTCGCGGTGCGGGTGCTGATCCTCGTGCACGAACTCGAGTGCGTGACGCTGGGCAATCACGGCATCCAGGGCCTGACACACCGCGGGATCCAGTGTCACGCCGTCGAGTTCGTGGATCTTTGCCAGCGCCTCTTCGGACGGGACTTTCTCCCGGTAGGGGCGGGCGGTGGTCAGAGCGTCGTAAATCTCCGCCGCTGCCAGGATCCGGCTGCCCCAGGGAATGTTGTCGCCAAAAAGGCCGTCCGGATAGCCCCTCCCGTCCCACCGCTCGTGGTGGCCCCGGACAAACCGGGCTACCGTGTCCAGGTGCGGGTAGGCGGCCAGGATCTGATAGCCGACCAGACTGTGTCGCTTCACCATCTCGAACTCCTCGGGGGTCAAGGAACCGGGCCTGGAAAGAATCTCGCCGCTGATCCCGATCATGCCGATATCGTGAAGCCGTCCCGACAGCCGAAGCTGCTCGATTTCCTCGTCGGTCCTTCCCATCTCCGCGGCGAGCGCGGCGGCCAGCTGAGCTACCCGGATCGAGTGCCCGGCCAGGAAGCGATCTTTGGCCTCCATCGCTTGGACCAGCGCCTCAAGGGCGGAGGCCGCCAACCGCTGGATCTTCAGCCGCTCCTCTTCGATCTCCCGATTCCGCTGCTCCAACTCCTCCCGGAGCCACCGATTCATCTCCTGTTGTGCCAGTCGCTCTTCTCGCTCCTTGAGGGCGAGCTCCAGCGTCTGCCCCAGCGACTGCAGCTCAAACGGCTTGGTGACGAAGTCGACCACGCCCCGCTGCATGCAGAACACCGCGGTCTTCGCATCGGATCTCGCGCTCAGCATCACCACGGTGGCCGTCGGATTGGCTTCCTGCACCGAGGGCAGCAGTTCCAGCCCGGTGGTATCGGGCAGGTGAATATCGAGGAGGAGGCAAGCCACCTCATGGCGGTTGAGGATCTCCAACGCCTCCTTCCCGTTCGCGGCCAGGCGGACCACGTATCCGAGCCGAGTGAGAAACTTGTTCACCGCGAGTCGGACCGATTCTTCGTCGTCTACGACCAGGATGGTCGGTGGGGCTTTGAGCACGCCAAATCCTCCCACGCTTCAGGGCGGCCCGGGTCCAGGGCCTCGGCAGCCAAGAGAGAGCGGGGCTCATGCCCGGGCGCCGCCGTGGGCATAACGCTTTGCAGGCAAGTCACTTGGGGGTGATTCTGGTGGGGGACTCGAGGCTTCGATTGGGACAGTCTGCCCCAAGGAGGGGGCGGGATTGCCTGGCTGGAAGGGGTGAAAGGGCCCTAGTCTTCCGGCAGCGCATCCTCCAGGGGCTGGTCCTGGAGAAAACCCTCCCTCTGGTAACGTTGCAACTTCCGGAAGAGGGTGCGCCGGTCGATGCCCAGAACCTTTGAGGCCCTGGATTGGTGCCACTGGTGCTGTTCGAGCACTTTGAGGATGTACTCCCGCTCCATGCGGTCGAGGCTCCAGAACTCAGCGGTTCCCCGCTCGAGCAGCTCGCCCTGGCGCTTCTCCCAGTGAGCGCTGCTGGCCGGGATGGTCTTGGCCCCCATGTACATGATCACGGCCCGCTCGATGAAATTCTCCAGCTCGCGGACATTGCCGGGCCAGTCGTATTCGCCCAGCCGTCGCAGAAGTTCCGGTGAGAGCTCCGGTGGTGTGATGCCGTTGGCCTGACCGGCTCGCTGGCGGAAGTACGCGGCCAGCAGCGGAATATCGGTCCTCCGTTCGCGCAGCGGCGGGACCTCGATAGGAAAGACATTCAAACGGAAGAAGAGATCCTCACGGAACCGCCCGGCGGCAACCTCCTCCTCCAGATTGCGGTTGGTGGCCGTGATCAGCCGAAAGCTGACTGGGATGGCCTGATTGGCGCCGACCCGCTGGATCTGCCGCTCCTGAATGGTCCGAAGCAGCTTGACCTGAATGACTGGGGAGAGCGTCGCCACCTCATCCAGAAACAACGTCCCGTCCCGGGCCTCTTCGAACAGCCCTCGTTTGGTTTCCACGGCCCCGGTGAAACTGCCCTTCATGTGACCGAAGAGCTCCGACTCCAGGAGCGTTTCGGATAGCGCCGAGCAGTGGACCGGGACGAACGGCTTGTGGACCCGGTCGGAGAGGGCATGGATGGTCCGGGCCACCAGCTCCTTGCCGGTCCCCGTCTCTCCGGTGATCAGCACATTGGCCCGGGTCGGCGCCACTCGCTTGATCAAATCGAACATCCGGTGGACGGCTGGGGCCTTGCCCACGATGGCGGACAAGGCGCTGGCCGAGACGCTCAGGCGGAGACTGGTCACCTCGCGCCGTCGCTCCCGCTCCTCCAGTGCTCGTTCGAGGACCAGGAGCAGTTCGGCGATGCAGACCGGCTTGCGCAGGTAGTCGTACGCGCCCAGCCGCATCGCCTCCAGGGCCGTGTCCACCGTAGCATCGCCCGTGATCATGATGAACTGCGCGTCGGCCTGTCGCGCCGGCCCCGCGTGGAGGAGCTCCATCCCGCTCACGCCGGGCAAGTGAAGATCGAGCAGCACGAGGTCGTAGAGCTCGGTCCCCAGCCGAAGCAATCCTTCGCTGCCGGTAGTGGCGACCTCCACGTCATAGCCGGCCGGCTCCAAGACTCGGCGGAGCACGTTTCGGACGGCCTCGTCGTCCTCGACCACCAGAATTCGCGGTCGAGCCCGAACTTGCTCTGGCTGTAGAGGGATCTCGGACGCCGTGGACGCGCCGACTGGATGCATGTGGCTCCTGGGGACCGCTCGAATGCCCGGGGGACCGGTGCCAGGCCGGGGCGCAGTCACTCCCGCGCCCAATGATGCCAGTGGCCAGACCTTCGGTCTACCTGGGCAGTTTGTGGCAACTCGAGGGGTTGAAGCAAGAGAGGAAAAACCCGAGGGGCGAGCCGCGAGCTAGTCCAGTTGCACCTGTCCGGTCCGGATGGCGAAGCGGACCAGGCCCGGGACGTCGGAGATGTGGAGCCGGCGCATGAGGTGAGCGCGGTGGGTCTCCACCGTTTTCACGCTGAGGTCCAGTTCCTCGGCGATGGCCTTGGTCCCACGCCCTTCCGCAATCATCCGAAGCACCTGACGCTGACGCGGGCTGAGACGCTCCAGCTGGCTCTGTCCCTTTCCGATGGGACCCAGGTAGTCCTCCATGACCGACTTGGGGATGGCGGCGCTCAGGTAGATCTCTCCCGAAGCCACGTTTCGGAGGGCAAGGTCCAGTTCGGCGTAACTCGAGTGTTTGAGCAGGTAACCGGAAGCGCCCGCCCGCAGGGCCTGCAGGACGTATTCGTCGTTGGCGTGCATGGACAGCACCAGCACCTTGGTATCGGGCAGCTCTTCCGCCAGGTGCCGGGTGACCTCCAATCCCCCCATTCCCGGCATGCTGAGATCGAGCAGCATGACGTCGGGCCGATGAATGCGCGCCGCGGTCAGCGCCTCCGGGCCGGTCGAAGCTTCCGCGACCACCCGGATGTGGGGCCGCTGTTCGAGAACCGCCCGCAGAGCCGAGCGAACCAGCGTATGATCGTCCACCAGCACCACCCGAATCGCCTTCATGGGCCCTTCTCCTCCACTGGGTTCTTCTCCTCGCGGTTTGAAATCGGAAACCGCGCGATAACCACGGTCCCGGCACCAGCCGCCGAAAGTACCTGCCAGGTTCCACCGGCAAGAACGGCCCGTTCCTGCATGCTGAGCAAACCCAGGCTGTCGCCGTGGGCAGCGCGCTGGCGGGCCTCGGGGACGTCGAACCCGATCCCATCATCCCGGACCTCCAGCACCAGTTCGGCCCCTTCGCGGCGGAGCCGGACCTCGATGGTGGTCGCCTTCGCGTGGCGCACCGCGTTGGTGAGCGCCTCCTGGGCGACGCGGAAGCAGGCCGTCTCGATCGCGGCCGGGTAGCGCTGCTGGGGAGTGTCTACCACGAAGCTGGTTTTGACGTCGGCCAGTTGGGCCGAGCGGTCGACCTGCCAGCGAAGCGCCACCACCAGGCCCAGGTCGTCCAGCATGGATGGCCGCAGGTCGAGGGAGAGGTTGCGCACCCGGTTCAGGGTCCGGTCGATGATCGCGGTGGTTTTGGCCAGCAGGTCGGAAGTCGCGCGCCGCCGGCCTGCCGCCAGCGATTGGAGTTGAATCTGCGCCGCCGTCAGCTCCTGCCCCAACTCATCGTGAAGCTCGCGCGCCAGGAGACGCCGCTCGTTCTCCTGGACGGCGAGCAAGCGGTGGGACAGCGCCTGGAGCCGCTCCTCCGCCTGTCGGCGGTCCGAGATGTCACGCACGATCCCTTCGATCGCGACGACCTGATGGTTCTCATCGTACCGGGGCACGTTGCGCTGCTCGGTCCAGATGGTCCCTCCATCCTTGCGGAGCCAGCGTAACACGATCGGTCCCGCATGGGCGGAAGGGTCGCGCAGGTAGGCCTCGAGCAACCCGCGATCGTCGGGGTACACCAGGTCGAGCTGGAGATCGGGATTGGCGTAGTGCTCCTCCGGCGTGTAGCCGGTCAGGGAGGTCACCGAGGGGCTCACGTACTCGAAACCGCGCTGCGGTATCAGCCGGTAGCGATAGACCACGTCCTGGGCGTTCTCCGCCAGGAGACGAAAGCGCTCCTCGCTCTTCTGCAGGGCCTGCTCCGCCCGGCGACGCTCGGTGATGTCCTGGATCACCCACAGGTGGCCGGCGACCGTTCCCGCTCCGTCCTTGAGGGTTCGCACTGAGAGCTGGACGTGGATCGACTCTCCATGCCGGGTGAAATGAATCGCCTCGCCTTGCCAACTCCCCTTGGCCTCCAGCGCTTTGGGGTCGAGCGGCTCGGCATCGCGCACCAGCCACGACGGCCGGTAGAGCTCGCTCAGCTGGAGCCCGAACAATGTCCGGCCCTGAGCCCCGTATTGCCGCTCGGCTGCGGCGTTCCAGTACTGAATGCGATCGTCGCGATCGGTAATGAAGATGGCCTCGCTGATTTCCTCGAGCGCTTCGGGGAGAAACGGGGAGGCCGCCCTCGGACTCCCCAGAGTCAGTCGAGGAGCGCCGTCGGGCTTTTCGGTTCGATCATTCCGGCGCCGGGGATGGCTACTCATGACCTGCCAAAGCGCCGGAACCCGGTCGTGGCCAGGCTCGTCGCAGGTACGGGGAACTGGAGACGTAGTCCGAAGGCACGACGCGCCCTCGGTCCCCCTAGGTTACCCAGCCAGAGGACGCCTCGCAATCACCGGTGCGCCGGAGGGCCAAACGCGCTCCCGGCAACGCCCGGTCGTCAATACAGGGAAACCCTTAGGGTGTTTGAGGCGTAACCGCGATGCTGGCGCCGAAGGCCTGCCAGAATTCTTCGATCACCTTGCGGGCTTTTCCATCGACCAGCTGGGCACCGACCCCCGCGAGGGCACCGGTAATTTCGTTGTCCGTGTTCCAGCTCAATCGAGTTTGACCGGGCTCGATGGTCTCGAGAGTGAATATCCCCTTCAGGTCGAGCGCCGATCCCGGTGCCTTGCCGTGACAGAGGACCTCGAGGCGCTCCGGAGGCTTCTGGTCGCTGAACTCCACGTCCAGGGTGAGCCCGACTCTGAGGATCCCCATCTTGATCGAGGAGAGAATGGTGAAATGTCGTTCGTCCCGGATCTGAACCGATTCCACCCGTGAGGCGTGCTGCGCCAGGAAATGCGGATGGGTCAATCGCGGCCAGATCTCCTCGGGCCTGGCGGCGATCACCGTGGATCCCGATACCGTAAATCTCATTGCCGTACCCGGTCGGTGGCGTCGAGATCGGCCACCGTGTCGATGTCCCGGTTCCGGCCCGGCAGGTCGATGGTAGTGACCAGGTGAGGCCTTGCGCGAAGCAGCGGACCCAGGCCGGTGTCGCCGCTCAATTCATCGGCCAGGTTCCAGTGCGCCCGATCCAGGAGCACCGGGTGGCCCGGTGCTTCAGGTCGTTCGAGGTATCGAGGGCGCACGATCGGGTGGGCCTGGCCGCGCCCGGCCAAGACCAGGGCGCGAATGGTCTCCACGCTGAGTTCGGGCTGATCTCCCAGGATGATCAAGGCGGCTGTCGGTCGGGGATCGAGGTTCTGCCTTGTCAGAGCGGTCAGTCCGAGTCGGAGCGAGTGAGACAGCCCGGCGGCGGGGTCATGGTTGAGTTCCGTCTGAATGCCGCCTTGTTCGACGAGCGTTGCGACGAGCCCGGAGCTGCACACGGCCACCGCGCCACTCAGCCAGCCCTGCACTCGCGCCTGGGCGATCGCCTCGAGGACCGGTTGCAGGAGCGGGCGACCATGAAAGGAAGCCAGCAGCTTCTCCCCGCCGAATCGCTGGCCTTTCCCTGCCGCCAGGAGCAAGGCATAGGTGGCACTCTGACTGGAGGGCTGCGAGTCTCGAGGGGTCACGCTTCGCGCTGGTGAACCGTTCGCCGGTCGGCGCCGGGGCTGGCAAGGCTAGTCCGGGCTCGGTTCGAGGTCAACCGCCGCGGCCGGCGTCTTGACCGGGGGCCTCGCCCTTCGTATCGTACCTGCCCTATGACGATGCCGACCAACCGCCGCAATAATCGAAACTCCAATCGGTTCCTCACCGGAACGGGTAGGGGGTAGCGGTCGCGTTGAGTCGCCGTAGCCCAAGACCCGTTCGGATCGAGCGGGTCTTTCGATTTTAATGGGGTGTAGCTCAACTGGCAGAGCGCCCGGCTGTTAACCGGGAGGTTGCAGGTTCGAAGCCTGCCGCCCCAGCTCGTGGTACCGTAGCACGAAGGGGGCGGAGAACCGATGCGGCTCTCCGCCCCCTCCTGTTATTTGCGCTAACGTCTGGTCCTACTTCTCCTTTGGCTCGCCGGCCGGCGTACCGGCGGCGGGGAGCGTCTTGAAGAGTTCTTCCGCACCCTCGTTGAGCCGTTCCTGAGTCGGATTCTTGGCCGGGTCCTCTTTCTTGACCAGCCCCTGCCACGCTGCCTTCCCGCTCTTCCGCTCGACCAATTGCACCAGGAAACCCGCCTGCCGGTTCTCGACCGGCGTGGTCGTGCTATAGCCATAGCCGACCCCTACGGGGGCGTAGCCCCAGCCGTATCCCCAACCAGACCAGCCGGCATAGCCGACGCCCGCGCTGGTGGTAGTGGTGACGTACGAGGTGCTGCTCTTCACCCCCAGGGAGTAACGAATGAAGAAGTCCGCCGTCTCGGGGTCATCGACCAGTTTGTACCCCTTCTTCTGCATGTTCGCGTCAACAGCGTTCCGGATTCGCTGGTGCACGATGCTGTTATTGATGGACGGGTCCGTAGCACCCTGCACGTCCTGCTGGCCCGCCCAGGCATAGGTCGGGGACTGTGGGATGGCGATGGTGTAATCGCGATCGGTGTCCATTTCCGGCGCGCTCGCGCAGCCGAGCATCGCTGCGGCGGAGAGCATGACACCGAGTCGCCTACCCACCTGACTGACGCTCATGGAGATACCTGGCATAAAAGAAACCTGGGTTGAGGGTACGTGCCCGCTCGCTTTATTCCGATTCGGAGGGGGTTCAATATAAGCAGGCGGCTGAGTTGTTGAACCCCTGTGAGTCCTACGCTTCCGACCAGGGAAGACGTTTCGCCCCGAACCCCGGCGCACACCCCGGTCCGGCCTTAGCGCCACCGTCCCGGCACCTCTAGCTTCCTCCGATGCTCCGGGACGACGCCCGCCACGATTCGTACGCCGCCCTCCGCCATCCCGGTTTCCGCTGGTTCTCCGCCAGCCTCCTGAGCCAGACCCTCGCCACCCAGATCCAGGGGGTGGTCGTGGGATGGCAGGTCTACCAGAACACCCGGGATCCCCTGGCCCTGGGGTTGGTCGGCCTCGCCGAGGCATTGCCGTTCCTTACTATGGCATTGTTCGCCGGCCACGTAGCGGATCGGGTATCGCGGCGTGGCCTGGTGTTGGCCGCTCTGGCGGTGCTCAATGGTTCTTCCCTGGCGCTGCTGGTCTTCACGGTGACCGGCCACGTTGGCGTCGGGAGCGTCTGGCCGGTGTACGCCGTGCTGGCGGCGAGCGGTGTCGCGCGCAGCTTTCTCCAGCCAGCCCGGACCGCCATGCTCTCGCAGTTGGTCCAGCCTCCGCTCTATCCCAACGCCGTGGGGTGGCGCACTTCGGTCTGGCAATTCGGCGCAGTCATCGGTCCCGCCCTCGGCGGCATCTTGTACGCCATCGGCGGCGCCACCCTCGGCTATCTCGTCGACGCGGGTCTGATGGTCGGCGCCTGGGCAACCCTCGTGCGGGTTCCCTCCAGCCCGCCGCCACCCGCGGTCGCCACCTCGAGCGTGCTGGCCAGCCTGGGAGAAGGCCTCCGCTTCGTCTGGACTCGCCCGGTCCTCCTCAGTGCGCTGACGCTCGATCTCCTGGCCGTCCTCTTCGGAGGGGCGGAGGCGCTCCTTCCGCTGTTCGCGGCGGAAATTCTGCATGTCGGCCCTACCGGGCTGGGCGCGCTGCGGGCGGCCCCGGCCATCGGCTCGGTGCTGACCGCTCTGGTCATGGCCCATCGGCCGCCTGTGGAGCGGTCCGGGCCTGCCCTGCTCGCGGCGGTCTCGGTCTTCGGCCTCAGCATCATTGGGTTCGGGTTCTCCCGTGATCCCGCACTTTCATGGCTGTTCCTGGCGATCGCGGGAATGGCAGACAATGTGAGCGTGGTATTGCGGGCCACCATGCTCCAGGTCCTGACCCCGCCTCAACTCCTGGGGAGGGTCTCGGCGGTAAACGCGATCTTCATCGGATCCTCCAACGAAATCGGGGCCTTCGAATCGGGAGTCGCGGCTAAACTCATCGGTGCGGTTCCCGCGGTAGTGCTTGGTGGCGTGGTGACGCTCCTGGTAGTGGCGCTCACCGCGTGGCGAGTTCCCGTGTTACGCAGGTTGGAGCGCATCGAGTGAGCGCCCGCTGCCGCTGGCTTGTCATCCGGCCCCACGCCGCGTAGGCTAAGGCTGCTCCTCCTCGTCTCCAGGATGCAGGGACCCGCGTGACCCAACTTCACGAAGCTTCGCCTTTGCGCGTTGCCATCTTCTCCGAGGTCTATTGGCCAATGGTGAGCGGCGTAGGGGTAATCCTGCCGCGGTTGGCTGATGCGCTGATGGCGCGTGGACACGCGGTCCGGGTCTACAGCGCCAGCTATCCGCTGCCTGCCGGCGCGCTCGAGCGGCCGGAGGTCCATCGCTCTCCCAGCGTGCCCCTGTTCGTCTACCCCGATGTGCAATGGGCCCTCCCGCGGACGCGCGACATCACCGCCGATCTCCGCGAGTTCGAGCCCGACATCGTTCACGTCGCCACCGAATTCTCCATGGGACTCACTGGGGTGAAGCTCAGTCAACAATTGGGGATTCCCGTGGTGGCGTCGGCCCACACCGACTACCAGAAGTACGCGATCAGCTATGGGCTGGGCTGGGTTCTCACGGCCGGCTGGCTCTACCTTCGCTGGTTCTACGCTCAGGCGGATCGGGTCCTCTGTCCCTCGGGCTGGTATGCGCGATATCTCCAGAGCCGCGGTGTCAGCAATACGGGGATCTGGACCCGGGGGGTGGATACGGAGGAATTCAATCCGGCCCACCGGAGCCAGGAGTACCGCGACGCCTTCGGTGCCGGCCCCGATGACCTCCTGCTGACCTACGTCGGCCGTCTGGCCCGCGAGAAGGACCTCCACCTGCTGCTCAGGGCCTGGGAGGAGTTGCGACGGGTGCGGGGCAATGCCCAGCTGGTCCTTCTGGGTCGGGGGCCGTTCGAAGAGGAAATTCGGCGGCGGGCCATCCCGGGCGTGCATACTGCCGGTGTCCTACGTGGGCGAGAGCTCGCAGTCGCCTACGCCTCAGCCGATCTGTTCGTGTTTCCCTCGCCCACGGAGACCTTCGGCAATTCACTCCTGGAAGCGATGGCGTCGGGTTTGCCGTCCCTGGCGGTGAGCGCGGGCGGCGTGGTGGAGTTCGCGCAACACGGGCGGAACGCGTGGCTGGTCGAATCCGGGAACGGTACCGCGCTCCGGATCGGTCTGGAGAGGTTGATGCGGGACGGAGAGCTGCGGGAGCGGCTGCGTGAGGGCTCGCTTCACACCGCGATGGAGCGGCGTTGGGACGTCATCTACGACAAATTGGAAGACGACTATCGCAGCGCCATCGCCCGGGCCGCCGGGGCTCGGGCCGCATAGACCGCTAGAGTCCCGCCGCCTTCAGGCCGAGGAAGGTCAAGGCCGCGATCACCCCCGCCATCGGGATCGTGAGCACCCAGGCCCACACGATCCTCCCGGCGACCCCCCATCGTACTGCCGAGATTCGCTGAGCCGTCCCCACTCCCACGATGGCGCCGGTGATGGTGTGGGTGGTGCTCACCGGGATTCCCAGGCTCGACGCCATCAGGAGCGTGATCCCGCCCGCCGTCTCGGCGCAGAACCCGCCGAACGGCCGGAGCCGGGTGATCTTCGAACCCATCGTCTTCACGATCCGCCACCCGCCCAGCGCGGTCCCCAGCGAGATGGCCGTGTAGGCCGACATCTCGACCCACAGTGGGATGCGGGACCCGTCGACGAGATAGAACCGCCCCAACCACCCATCGTGACCGAGGAACATGGCCTGGCTCGAGACCAGCAGGCTCACGATGATGCCCATGGTCTTCTGCGCGTCGTTGGCTCCATGACCGAGTGAATACAGCGCGGCCGATCCCAGCTGGAGCCGGCGGAACGTCACATCCATGAGCCCCCGTGGTTGCACACGGAGTAACCAGCTCAAGCCCACGTACAGGCCCAGGGCGATAATCATCCCCAGGATCGGGGAGATGAAAATAAAGAGAATCGGCTTGGTCCAGCCGCCGAGCAGGAGGGCGCCAACCCCGGCCTTGGCGATCGCCGCCCCGCCGTAGCCCCCGAGCAGGGCGTGCGAAGACGAACTCGGCAGGCCCAACCACCAGGTGATCAGGTTCCAGAGAATGGCGCCTAACAAGGCTCCCAGGATGACCACGGGATCTACCACCTTGGGGTCGATCAGCCCGGTACCGATCGTCCTCGCCACCGCAGTGCCCACGGTAAAGGCGGCCACGAAGTTGAAGCCCGCCGCCCAAAACACCGCGACTCCCGGAGAGAGCACCCGGGTGGAAACCACCGTGGCGATGGAATTGGCGCTATCGTGAAAACCGTTGATGAAATCGAAGACCAGCGCCACCACGATGATGGCGAGGATGAAGGCGATGGTGCCGGTCATCGTCAGCCGTGCTTGATGGAGATCGATTCGAGGATGTTAGCCACGTCCTCTGCGGAGTCCAGCGTCCTTTCCAGATTGTCGTACAGCTCTTTCCACTTGATGACCGTGACCGCGTCTGGGGTACCCTCGAAGAGCTTGCCCAGCCATTCGTGGTAGATGGAGTCTCCCTCTTCCTCGAGGCGCTTGATCGCGATACAGGCGGTGAGGACCGCGCCGTTCTTGTCCTTCGAGAGACCGTTCACCGCCGCGAGGGTTTGCTCGCTGATCCGCTGGATGACTTCGGCCAGCAGGATGGCCCCGGTGGGCGCGGTGCCCGCGTGGAAGATATGGGCCCGGCGCGCCACCCCGTCGATCAGATCGATGACATCGTCCAGCCGGGACGCGAGCGTGTGGATGTCTTCGCGATCGAGCGGCGTGATGAAGGTCCGGTCCAGCCGAGCCACTACTTCGTGGGTCAGCTGATCGGCCTCGTGTTCGAGCCGCTTGATCGAATCCACCAGATGGCCACGGCGATTGTCTTCGGCCTTGAGCAATTCTTCCAGCAAGCCCGCGGCTTCGACTGCGCGCTGCGCGACCGCCGTGAACAGGTCGAAGAAACGCTCATCCCTGGGAAGCAGCCGCACCGGGGACCCCGCTGGTAAGTGGGTTGAGATTAGAATTGCAGACCGACCGGGCGAGAAGATAGCCCGTGACTGGGCAGAGGCAAGTAGACCGCTCAACGGTCCGATGTAAGTCCTGCTACGGTGAGCACATCCTCGGGAGCCGTCAACCAGTGATCCGGCTCTCCCGCCTCGAGATCTTCACGGGTGAAGGGTCCCCAGAGGGCCGCCGCCGTGAAGACGCCGGCCCCCCGGCCGGCGTGCAGATCGTGAATGCTGTCTCCCACGTACACCGTGGTGGCCGGATCGGCGCCGAGCAGACTCAGGGCGCGATCCACTGGCTCGGGGTCGGGTTTGGGAGACTGGACGTCATCCACGCACACCAGGACCTCGAACGCCTCGTCCAGGCCGACCCGGCGGAGGCCCCGCAGCGTGCCCTCCCGGTTCTTGCTGGTGACCACGCCGGTCCGGCGCCCGTGTCGGCGGATCACCGTGAGCATTTCCGCGACCCCGGGATACGGATGCACCATCCGGTCGTGATGCTCCAGATTGTATGCGCGATAGGTCGCGACCATCCGGTCTAGGGTGTCGGGTTCGTGAATCCACTCTTTGAACTGCACGCGCAGCGGGGTGCCCAACCCCCGGAGCCAGTCGGCATCCGGCCGGGGAGCGAAGCCATGGGCAGCCATGGTGTGGTGATAGCTGTCCAGGATCAGCCGGATCGAATCGATCAGGGTTCCATCCAGGTCGAACAGAATGGTCTCGATAGTGCGCATGAATAGGAAGCTATACACTCCTGCTTCGGAAACCATCGAGTCATGGGATCCCCTGATCGGGTGCGCGGAACACGATCACGCCGATCAGTATCGGAGCTCCCGCTGTAACGATCGACTGGGGCGCCGGCAGGGAAGGGAGCCTCTCGCCCACTTGCTCGTCGCTCAGTAGCGCCAGCTCAGCGATCAGGGCCTCCTCTCCCGCTGTATGGCCGCCGGCGACGAATCGGAACGCGCGATCGAGCCGGTTCAGGGCCTCGGAATCCCGCCTGCGGGCTGCTGAGGCGCCCATGGCCCTGAGGCGCCGCAGGAGAATGCGGGCCTCGGGGATGCGGACGCCGTCGGCCCAGTACCGGGCGCTGAGGCGGCTCAGGTTCTCGCGGATCCAGCTGCGCACGTCGGCAAGTACCTGTTCCTTCTCATCGGCGCGCAACGGCGGGCAGCGCCGCGCGCGCTGCGCAGCCGCGAGACGATCGCCGATCACCGCTGGAGACTCCCACCAGGTTCCATCCGACGCGCGCCATTCGAGCACGGCGATCCGATCCGCCCCCAGACCGACTTCGAATCCCGCCAGGATCCCGGGCTCTGGATCCGCCACCACGGCGACCCCGCGAACGCCGGCGCCTCGGCCCATGGTTCGAGCCACGCGCTCCCGCCAGCCCCACCACCCGGTTTCCCCCGCGTCGAGGCCCACTCGCCCCGGCAGCCTGGCCTTGAAGGCCAAACGGTAAGCGGCGTGAAGCCGGTGTTCGATCTCCGGGGGCGACGCGAATTGCACCACGGTCACGTGAGAGTGCGTCGACCCCAGTCGGAGCGCTCTCCCCTCACGCTGGGCCAATCGCACCGAGGTCCAGGGCAGGTCGTAGTGAACCACCCGCTCCGCGGCCTGGAGGTCGAGTCCTTCGGCCGCGACGTCCGTCGTCACCAGGCAGCGGGGCGCCCACGGCGACCGGTCGGCCTGCGGACCGACGCCGAAGTGGGCCAGGACGGATGCTCGCGGTACGCGGATGGAGCCGATGCCGCTCGCCGAGCCGGTACACCAGGCTACGCGCGGGGTATCCAGGTGGGTACGCAGATAGCCAACCGTCTCCTGCGCGGTCACGAACACCAGGGTTCGCCTCTGATCCTCGAGCATCCGCCGAAGACATCGGACCTTGGCGTCTGGTCTCTCGAGTTGGGGGCGCAGTCGCTCGATCACCTGAGTGATCCCGGACAGGTCGTCGAGCGCCAGCTCCGCCGCGGACCCGGAGACCGCACCAGGATCGACCACGGGCCAAAGCACCAGCTGATCGGGGGCCGATCCAGTGAAGCTCCGGAGGGCCGCGCGATTCCACTCTCGCCCGCTCGCCCGGGCGTCCCGTGCCTGGAGCAGCAAGGCCCGGTACCGGCGCAAGGCTCCCAGCAGGGCCGCGGGGCTCGAAGCCGCCGCATGCCAGAGGACGCTGCGCACCAGGGCCGCGATTCCCGGCTCCTGCGAGAGCTTGAGCGAATCCACGACGGTGTAGATCGCCGGAGGGAATTCGGCCGGCGGCCGCGCCACTTGAGCGACCGCCCTGGGGCGATCTCCTCCGATCGCCTCGTGACTCAGGACCATCACTTCCCCGAGGGCCGGGTGCGATTGATTCAGACGCAGCAATCCACGCAGAGACGGGACCCCGTGCCAGCGCAGGGCATCGTCCCGAATCGTGAGGAGCAGTTGAGCCGCTAGGTCGGAGAGCCGGTTGACCACCGGCGTGGCGCTGAGCAGGAGTCCTGGTCTGCCGAGGAGGTGAGGAGACAATACGCGGTACCGGCGGGTGGTCGGATTTCGGAAATGGTGGCTCTCGTCGACAATCACGAGGCCCTTCGATTCCGGTGGGCACTGACCCCGGCTCAGCCGCTCGTGGGAGAAGAGCTGCACTGGGCATCCGAGGCGCTGGGCGACCCGTCGCCACTGTGGAACCAGGACCGCGGGGACGACACAGAGCGTAGGCTCGGAGCCGTTGAGTTGGCCGCCGGCCGCCAGCGCCACAAAGGTCTTTCCACTTCCCACCGGGTCGGCGAGCATGACCCCTTGGTAGCGGGCCAGACTCGCCAGCACCCGCGCAAAACTCCCCGTCTGATCCGGACGGAGCCAGGATGGAGGGTCCGCAGCAGACCGTGGCTGTGCCAGCGCGTGGGCGAGCGCCGTGGCGACCTCCGCCGCCGCGGCCGGTGGTCCGAGCCGGAGCAGCGGCTCGAGCGAATCGCACACCCGGTGAAGCGCCTCAGCCGGCAGCCTCGGGACTGCGGCCCACCATCCCCAGTGCGGATCGTTCGTTGGCGGTGAGGCCGAGATGACGGGCGCAACACTCATCGAGTTCCTCCTGTATGGCATGCCCTGCCGCGCCCGCGCGACCGAGACTGGCCAGGTCGGGATCGGAGATCGCGCTGGCTGGGAGGGGGAGGCCGGCGATGACACTCGCGGTAAATCGGGCGTAGCCCCCACTGGCCGGCATCGCAGTCAACCGGGCCAGTCCGGTGAGCCACCGGGCGTTGAGCCACGCCGCGAGGCGATGTGCTTCATCGCTGGATCTGGTCGGCAGCACATAGCAGCTGTTGAGTGGAATCGGGTCCCGGGTTGGATCGCCGGTCAGCGCGACCGCGGCCAGCTGGCAGCTGAGGTCCGCCCACACCACTCTGCCTGGGGCAGTCAGCGGCGCGGTCCGGAACACCATCCAGGGTGGTCCTCCGGTGAAGTCGGCTCGAGCTCGAAGCCGCGCTTCGTGCGCAAGGAAGTGACGAGCCGCCTGTGCCGGGAGCCGTCGGAAGGGTCGTCCCGCGGCATCGTGCGTCCATACGATTCGGGTTCGGAGCTCCACCCGGAACGGCCGCACGTCACGGCCGCGAATCGCCCAGCGAATCAGGGCCGGCTCGATCGGCGCCTCGGGATTCAGGAACAGGTGATTGGCTCCGGTCTTGGCTCCCGACTGCGGCTGATAGCCGGCGGCGATCGGCGGATGGCGTCCGACGATGGCTTCGCGTGCCTCTCGCACGTCCGGTCGCGTCAGCACCCAGGGCGCTCCACCCAGCAGGGTGGCCTGGGGAGTGAGTGCCGGGACCGTCGCGCTCAGCGCGTCTCGCACCACACCGCGCAGACGTGGCGCTCGTTTGGAGAGCACCAGAGCAAGCGGATAGGTCGTTGCCTGAAACCGCGCGCCTGGCTCTTCGGTCAGGTCCGCAATCGCATGTAGCGTCGCTTGACTCCCGAGCGCCTGCCGAGCGGTCGTGGCATACCCGGCCGTGGCCAGCTTGGAGGGGAGGAGCATGGCCATTGCTCCGCCGGGCCCGGTGAGCTCGAACGCGCGCTCCAGGAATGCCACGGCCAGGTCCGGGCGATGAGCGTACCCGCTCTCAGCGCCGGCGGTGCGCCACCACCGGTATCGTCGCTTCAATCGATCACGGAGCGCTGGCGGGATGCGCTCGCCTCGGACCCAGGGCGGATTGCCGACCAGGAGGTCGAACCCGCCACGCTCGGCGAAGACATCGGCGAAATGACTCTCGAACTGGAACCAGGGGAGCTCGCCGTCGCGGTCGAGGCGCCGCCGGGCCCCGCGAATCTGGTGCAACGCGGCACGCAGCGAACGCAGGCGTTGTGCCAGCTTCGGTGTCAGTCCTCGCCGTTCCCCGAAGAGGTCGGGCGCCCGAGCCGCGCCCAGGCATTCGGCCAGATCGAGTTCGATCCGTTCCGCGGCCAGCTCGAGGCACTCGCGGCCGGCGTTGATCTCGGCGCCACGGAGCGCTCGAGCGGCGATTCGCTTCTCCTCTCCGGTGGCCAGGATGAACCGCTGGCGGATCGCCGCAACCATCCCACCGGCCCGGGCGGGCCGCAACGGCCAGCTCGTCACCAGGCCGATCGGGTCGGCCAGGGTATCGCCCTGGCGGATCAGGCAGTCGAGGTTGGGGAGGGGAAGGACATGTTCCGGACGGTCTTCGGGATCGTCGGCGATCACCGCGAGCCACAGGCGCAGTTCGGCCAGCCGCACCGCCATCGGATTGATATCGACGCCGAACAGATTGCGCCGAAGCACCTCGCGCTTGAGCGAGCTGCTCGGTCGAGCGCCCGGACTGCGCAACCGGGCCAGTCGTTCGAGGGTCGCGAGGAGGAATCCACCCGATCCCACCGCGGGATCCAGCACGGTCAGGTCCCTGAGCAGACGCGATAGCTCGGGGCCTCCCTGTCGCAGCCTGGCCGACGCCTCCGGGTCGCCCACGTCGAACCGACTCGCGATCAGCGCTACCAGCCCGGCTTCCATCAGCTCGCCGACCAGCGCCGCTGGGGTGTAGAAAGTCCCGCTCCCGCGACGCAGCTCCGGCGCCATCACTCCCTCGAAGACCCGGCCCAGCATGTCGGGAGCGACGGCGGGCGCGGCCCCGGCCGCTCGTTCGCCGGTCTCGCTGACGGTGAAGTGAAACCGTTCGAACAGCCCGTCAAAGGCCGACTGCCAGACGGCATTGGAGAAGTCCTGCCCCCTTCGCTCCAGGTAGTGGGCCTCGAACAGACCACCATTGAGGAAGGGAATCCGGCCGAACTGGGCGGCTCGGCCGCGCGCCCCGATCCGGCGATTCAGGGTGCCGAAGAAGAGCGGTCGCAGCAGGTCGCGGTGGATCGAGCCGCCCCTGTCCAGACAACCGTCGATCCGACGACGAAGAAAGTCCGGCTCCTCGTTGAGCCACCCTTTGGCCTGAACGAAATAGAGGAACAGAACCCGCGTGAGCTGCAGCAGGGCCAGCCCATGCCGCTCCCCCTCGTTCGTGGCCCCGCGCACTTCGTCGCTCACGTGGGCCAGCGTGGAGCGAAAGCCTTCGAAGAACCGCCGGCTCACCCCTTCGCCGCTCAAGGCCTCGGCTATCAGTACTGCCTGGGCCAGTCCGCTGATCCCGGAGCGCGCCCGGGCTCGTTCGAGGCACGCCAGCGCGATGGCGTCGGGCCGATCCAGCCCCACTTCGAGTGAAGGCAGATCGCCGAAGGCGACACTCACCGCCAGCTGGCGAGTCCCGCTCCCCAGCGCCACCACGCCCCCGACCTCGCCGCGAGCGAGAAGGCGCCCGGCGGTTGCCGCTGCCCTCTGCCCCGGGTCGTCGGCGTCAATCCCCAGCCAGGCGAATCCCTCGCTCCGACCCACGACGGCCGCCCGCCGAATTCCGCGAGCACCGCTGACCGCGCCAAGCCACGAGTCGACCGAGATTTCTTCCCAGGCCGGCCGATACCCGAGGGCCGCGACCAGATGGGCGAGTTGTTCGAGCCCTGCCACGGCGCGCAGAGATTCGGCAAGCGTCATCGGGACCTCTTCGGATGAGGAGGTCCATGCTATCGGCCCGACCCTGTTATCTTGGTACCCTATTCGTGCCGTCTGGTGGGAAAAACTCCCTACTTCACCCCAACCGAATCGTCACGCCTCATGCGGTCTCATACGTGGCTGTCCATCCTGGCTCTCACGACTCTCATCACTCCTCTCGATGCCCAGAGCCCAACCGATAGTTCCGGCTCCGCTGTGCTTTCGGGATTCACCGTCCTCCACAATGCCGACACCGTCGCGGTGGAGTCGATGAACCGTACGGCTACCGAGGTCACCGGCACCATCCGGTTTCCCGCCAAGGGAGAGCGGATGATTTATCACCTCGTGATCGCCCCTGACGAGACGACCCCGCTCGTAGAGGTGAGCGCGTGGCGCCTGAGCGATGCTGACTCGCGCGCGCCTCGTCAGCGAACCCGCGTCATCTTCAAGGCGGATAGTGCGGCGATCGACGACCTGACGTCGAGCGGAATTAGGACGCTCATCTATCCGACCATGCAAGGCGCGATGCCGTACCTGAACCTTTCGTTCGGATTCTTGGAGCAGGCGACGATGCGCGCCTTCCGTCTCGCCCGGGACACGACGACCGTCCCGTTCTTCAGCCTCGGTGGGGGCCAGACCGCCTTCGGCACCGTGCAGCGAATCGGCTCAGATTCGGCCTCGGTGACGCTCGGTCAGGTGCAGTTTCGCCTAAAGGTGGGGCCGGAAGGAGAAATCGAGGGGGGTGGGATCCCCGCTCAGCAGATCACGGTCAGCCGGCAGTAATCGCGGGCTCGCTCAGTAGTTCTGCAGAATGAGGAGGGACAGCTCCTCGAGCGGCTGATGCTGGGGGAGCACCTTGTCGTTAGCGTCGAACCTGATATTCATGGCGCACAGCTCCTCCAGGGCCGTGCTCTCCTGGTTGGCGAGATGGAGGACGTACGGCTCGCTCCCAGCCTTGAGCCGGGCCAGCCGCTCGATCAGCCAGTCCGGTTTGTCCTTCGCGTGTTCGAGCGCGTCGATCATGGCTCGCGTAATCGTGAGATGCATGGTCCCCTCGCTCAGGTGACTTGCGGCCCGGTGCCCGCGCTGGAATACACCCTCCCTCTCCATTCGACTCTCCTCGAGCCCCGCGCGATCGAGCGCGTCACGATGTACACGCTCATCGCCACCCCGAGGGGATAACCCAGCCCGTACCAGGGGGGAATGCGCATCCCCGCGGTCACCGCGATCCAGAACAGAGTAGCGCTCACTGCCGCTCCGGTCGCGTCCGGGAGACCGGGAGCACCCACGGCACTCAGCCCGAGCACCACCAGCGGCACCAGCCAGAAGAGCATCGCGGCCACCAACATGAGCGGGGTCAGCGCGCGCCGCCAGGGCTCGTCCGGAAAGGAAGCCTGGCTTCCGAGGAAGATGTTCTTGGACCATCCCTCGATCAGGCTCCTCAGATCCCGGTACATCCGGGTCTCCATGAGGTCGGCGGCAAACGCGCAGTAGATCCGCTCGCCGTTGCGGTAGTAGGCCTGGGCCAGCGCGAGGTCTTCGGCCACGGCCTCGCGAACCTTGCCGTGGCCGCCCACCCGATCGTACGACTCCCGGGTCACCAGGATGAATTGCCCGTTGGCGATCACGTCGCGCAGGCGATGAGGCCGGTTGATCTCCCGCGGCGGATATCGTTGGGAGAGAAGGAAGATGATCTGCGGCATCACCAGGCGTTCCCAGAAACTGACGCATTGCAGGCTGGGGACGACGGTCAGGAGCTGGGCCCCGTGACGCTCCAATCCGCCCACCGCGTGCGCCAGCAGCCCCGGATGATGGCGGGTGTCCGCGTCCGTGAAGAGCAGCAGCTCACCGGTGGCTTCCCGGGCGCCCTGCACGCAGGCCCACGGCTTTCCGAACCAGCCCTCGGGCAGCTCCGCGCCTTCGAGTAGCTTCACCCGGTTGTCCGCGCTTGCCACCCCTCGCACGATCGCGGCTGTGTCGTCAGTGGACCGATCGTTGACGACGATGACCTCGAAGGAATCGTAATCGCTCCCCAGGATGGAATTGACCACTTCGGCGATGTTGATGGCTTCGTTGCGGGCGGGGACGATGACACTGACTCGGCGCCCGCGGCGCGGCGGATCGTCACTGAGGCGGGGCTTCCGCAGGCTGATCCGGAGGAGGCTCAACCACGGCAGGAGATAGACAAGGAGAAAGGCCCGGTTCAATCCCGGGCCCGAGTCACCGCGGCCAGCTGGCCCTCGATCGCCTCCAGTTGGCGGTCCACCTCGATGGCGTCGACCTCGCGGTCTTCGGCGGGAACGCCATTCCGCGAGAAGAGTGTGGCGACCAGCGAGTCGGTGTACCCCACGACCGCGACCGCGATCCCCTTATCGAGGAGCGCATTGAGACGGAGAATGATGGCCATCGCCTGCCGAGGTCTCATCAGGGCCAGCACCGGCGCCAGCCTCCGGATCAACACCTCTCGCAGGAATTGCATCTCTTCGACGACTTCACCCGCCGCCAGCCCTCGTGCCGTTCCCAGCCGGCCGTAGAATTCGCAGCTCTGGAACCAGATCTCACGGGTCTCTCGCCGGAGCGGCCCGACCATCTCGGCGAGCGTGCCGACCAGCAGACGAAGTTGGCGTTCGACGGTGGAGCGCGGAATCGTTGGGGCGGCGGTCATGCGTTCGCCGAGTCGGGCGGCCCATTGGGCGACCATGGCGTCACGCATTTCTGCCATGGCACGGCCCGCGGCAAGCAATGACGGGTGGGAGACGCGCAAGGCTGGTTTCCCCGGTTTCGTGCGCGGGTGAATCTATACCCGGGCCACGGAGCGCTCACAAGACCTCACGCGGACGGCCCCCAAGTTCGGGTTATGATTGGGAGACCGTATGGCCACCCCAACGCTGAAACGACACCGGCTCCCCGGCGTCCTGGGCGAGCTCCTGATCGATGTGAGAACCGCCGGTGGATCCTCGCCCCGCCCGGCCGTCATCGTGGTGCCCGGATTCAAGGGCTTCAAGGACTGGGGGATGTTTCCGCCCTTGTGCGAGCGGCTGGCCCGGGCAGGGTTTGCGGCCGTCTCGGTGAACCTGAGCGGGAGCGGGGTCGACGACTCCGGGAACTTCGCCTGGCCCGACCGATTCGGCCACAACACCCTCTCCGCCGAATTGACCGATCTCGCAACGGTGGTAGACGCCATCTCGGCGGGGAGCCTGGGATTCGCGTCGCCACCAGCGCTGGGGATCGTCGGTCACTCGAGAGGTGGCGGTATCGCCATCCTGCTGACGGAACGCGATGCGCGAGTCAAGGCGCTGGTAACTTGGGCCGCCATCTCGACCGTGGACCGATGGCCGGGACAGCAGCGGGAATGGCGTGCTCGTGGTTACCTGGACATTCTCAATTCGCGAACCGGGCAGGTCCTCCCGCTCTTTACCGACGTGCTCGATGATGTGGAGCGGAACCGCTCCGGCACCCTCGATATTCCTGGCGCAGCGGCTCGACTAACCACACCGTGGTTGGTGGTGCATGGGGCCGCCGATGCGTCGGTCCCACCCGAAGAGGGCGAGCGACTCGCCGCGGCCGGGCCATCAGGGCATCGGCGGTTTCTTCTGATCCCCGACGGGGATCATACGTTGGGGATCCGGCACCCCTATCAAGGTTCAACGCCCCAGTTCGAACGTGCTCAGGATGAAACGCTCGCCTGGCTGAATGGGGCGCTGGGTTGATCGGTCAGCGCTGCCGGCTCTACCCCTGGCTCCGCCCGCTCCACCCCAGCATACTTTGCGTCATGCCGGCCAATCAGTTTCAGGGATCGAAACGGGCAATGATCGGCGTCCCCGTCATGCTCGGGCTGGTCTCGTCGCTCATGGCTCAGGCCCCTGGCGCCAATGCCGCCCCGAGCAACGAGGCGAGCATGGACATGGGGGCCAGCAAGAAGAGTGTGGGCGGGCCGGCGCATGATCAGAGCTCTCCCTCGCGCAGGGAGTCGTCCAGCCAGGCGGCCCAGACCTACTGGGAGACGGCGGACGGACTACGCAAGGCCGCCGAGCAGGCTTCCGCCGACGAAAAGGGCTGCTACCTCCGGTGGGCGGCGTTCGACGAAGCCGTGGCGTCCGCGCTGGAAACGGGCTCGCAGGTCACCGACCCTCAACCGGACTGCCAACTGGGTGCCGCGGCAGTCACCGTGCCGGGGACCGGAACCAACCCTGAGGATCTGGCCAAACGCCGGGCCGAGCAGCAGCGGATTCTCGATGAAGCCACCCGGGATCAACAGGACATCCAGCGCCAGCTAGCCAACCTCACCAATGCAGTGGGGCGTGGCGTCGATCAGGCCAGCCAGGCCAAGGAGGAAGAACGGCTTCGGGGGAAGCTGGGCGTGGCCCAGTTGCAGGCGGATCAGGCGCGTAAACGGCTGGCCGAGCTCGACCGCGCGGCTGCCACACCTCCGTCCGCACCCAAAGAGTACGCGATCCCCACTCTGCGGGCCGACGTGGCGCAGCTCCGCTTCTACGCCAGCGGACCGGAATTCATCCCCATCACCAATCGGGATTACGCGACCACGTTCCCAGCGGCTCAATCGCAATTCATCGCTTTTCAAGTCGACCTCGATCACCCGGCGGTAGACTCCACCCGGAGCTTCACGATGGTCTGCACCTATACCTGGCCCGACGGCACCACCTCGCCCGTGGAAGTCGACGGCGAGATCGAGGCAGGTTGGACCGGCTCCAGCCACAGCGGCGGGAAGGGGTGGCGCGAAGCCGGTCACTGGAAGGTTGGTGAGTACCGCGTGAGCTGCATGGTCGAGGGAAGGACCATCGCGTCCGGCGCATTCCAGGTGCAATAGCGGGCCTTGACCCGTTTCGCTGCCCGAGACAATCTCAACGTCATGCCGATCTTCGAATACCGCTGCGATCAGTGCGGCTCTCAGTTCGAGCTGTTGGTCAGGTCCGACACCGTCATCGCGTGTCCGTCGTGCGAGGGCCGGCAGGTCAGCAAGTTCATCTCGGTTCCCGCGCGACCGGCTGGCTCTACCGCGGTCGCCGACTACAGCAGGCTTGGTCCACCCTCCGGTGGCTGCTGTGGTGGAGGTGGCTGCGGCTGTCACTGAGCCCCCTTCAGCAACAACTCGCCTCGCTTCTCGCGCAACGACCGCCACAACAGGGTGACACCGCCGGCCGGCTGCCTGCCGCGGTCGCCGTCATCCTGGTCCCCCGGCCTGACTCCATTCTGCTTATTCGTCGGGCCGAGCGCCCCGGTGATCCATGGTCCGGGCAGATCGGGTTCCCCGGCGGGCGACAACACTCCGATGATCCCGATCTTCGAGCCACCGCCGTTCGGGAGACGGCCGAGGAGGTGGGGCTGGGCCTGAAGGCGGAGACTCAGATCGGTCAGCTCGACGACTTGGCCCCGCTCACGCCGACTCCCGTGCCGGTCCTGGTCCGCCCCTTCGTGTTCGCGCTCGACCTGCGCCCCTCCCTGGTCCCCAATCCGGAAGTCGCTCGCGTACTCTGGGTGCCGTTCGCGGACCTCCGCCGATCAGGAACCTTCCGCCCCACTACGCTCGTGGTCCGGGGAGAGCCCCGCACCTACCCTGCCTACCATCTGGGCTCGGATATCGTCTGGGGCCTGACGGAAAGAATCCTGACCCCCCTCCTGGGCCTGCTCCCCTAGGCGTCCAATAGCCTAACCCCTGCGAGGCACTGGCAATTAGGGTGTGGCAATCTTGACGTTAGCTCCCCAATATCATTAGATTAGGTTCAACTAATTCTTACGGTTGGAGCCTCCATGAGTGCGGCAGCTACCTACGAGCCCCTGACTCGCTCCGTCGAGGACTATCTGAAGGCCATTTACCGCCTCTCGCTCAAGGGCCAGCCCGCCACGACCAGCGAGATTGCCCAGCGCCTGGAGCTTTCCGCTCCGTCCGTGAGCGGCATGATCAAGCGGCTCTCGGAGCAGGGGCTGTTGGCTCACGTCCCGTATCGGGGAGTCGAGCTGACCCCCGAAGGCCGGCGGGTGGCGTTGCGCATGCTGCGCCGGCATCGGATCATCGAGGCCTACCTCGTCGCCTTCCTCAAGTACGGTTGGGAACAGGTTCATCAGGAAGCGGAACGCCTCGAGCACGCGGTCTCCGACGCGCTGATCGAACGGATGGCCGAGGCGCTGGGGAACCCGCGGTTTGACCCGCACGGTGATCCGATTCCCGATGCGGACGGCTCGGTGCACGAGTTGGTCTACACCCCGCTGGCGGAGATTCCCGTCGGCGAAACCGCCGAGATTCGGCAGGTGGACACCAGCCAGCCGGAACGGCTCCGCTATCTCGCCACCCGCGGTTTGACCCCCGGTGCGCGGGTCACCATTCAGCATCGCGAGCCCTTCAACGGCCCCATCACGATCCGGGTGAGTGGCAAGCGGCAAGTCATCGGGGACGAGTTGGGTCAGTTGCTCCTCTGCGCGCGGCCGGAGGTTCATCCGTGACGACCTCCACTCCCCCGCTGGATCAGCTGACCGGTTGGCGCTACCGTCGCCCCCGGCCCACACTCCCCGAGTCCTATCAATCGATTGCGGTGCCGCATCCTGGCGCGGGCGTCCTCCGAAAGCTCCTCGCCTTTGCCGGGCCCGGCTATTTGATCGCTGTCGGCTACATGGACCCCGGCAACTGGGCCACCGATCTGGCCGGTGGCGCCCGGTTCGGCTATACGCTGCTGAGCGTTATCCTGCTCTCCAACCTGATAGCGATCCTGCTGCAGGCGCTTTCGCTGAAGCTGGGGATCGTGACAGGACGCGATCTGGCCCAGGCCTGCCGGGATCACTATTCCCGCCCCGTGAGCTTCGCGCTCTGGGTGGGGTGCGAGATCGCCATCGCAGCCTGTGACCTGGCGGAGGTGATCGGTTCGGCCATCGCGCTGAATCTTCTATTCGGGATTCCCCTGCTGTGGGGCGTTTGCCTGACCGCCCTCGATGTCTTGATGATCCTGCTGCTTCAGCAGCGCGGGTTTCGTTGGCTCGAGGCCTTCGTCCTGGCTCTGGTCGTCACCATCGCCGTCTGCTTTGCCGTGGAGGTGATCCTTTCTCGCCCGGCCGCTCGGGAGGTGCTGGGTGGCCTGGTGCCCAGCGCGGAAATCGTGACCAATCCAGCCATGCTCTACATCGCGATCGGGATTCTGGGTGCGACCGTGATGCCCCACAACCTCTATCTGCACTCCTCGATCGTACAGACCCGCAAGGTGGGGGCGGACGAGGCCTCCAAGCGGGAAGCGATTCGCTACGCCACTATCGATTCGACGGCGGCCCTTCTCTTCGCGTTCCTGGTTAATGGGGCGATCCTGGTCGTGGCCGCGGCCACCTTTCATACCAGCGGCCATCGGGACGTGGCGGACATCCACGACGCGTATCAGTTGCTGACCCCGCTGCTCGGCAGCGCGGCCGCGAGTGGGCTCTTCGCCCTGGCCCTGCTGGCCTCAGGGCAGAACTCCACGATCACCGGCACGCTGGCCGGTCAGATTGTGATGGAGGGGTTCCTCGATATCCGACTGCCCGCATGGCTGCGCCGACTCATCACCCGGTTGATCGCCATCGTGCCCGCCGTGGTGGTCACGGCGCTCTATGGCGAAACGGGTACCGGCAAGCTGCTGATCCTGAGTCAGGTCATCCTGAGCCTGCAGCTTTCCTTCGCGGTGGTCCCGCTGGTGTACTTCACGAGTCAGAAGAGCAAGATGGGCCCCTTCGCCAACGGCAAGCCACTGGCGGTGACGGCGTGGGTGGTCGCCGCCGTAATTATCGGCCTGAATGCTTGGCTGTTGATCGAAACCTTCCGCCCGATGCTCGGTTGAGGCTGGTCAGGCAGCTGGCCAGTCGGTCGTAGCCGCCAGAATGAACCGGGAGAGGCGCCGGTCCCGGACTTCCCGCAGCTCGGGTAGCCTTCCATGATAGGCTTTTTCCACGGCCTTGATCAGCTTCTTCTGCTCTTCCGCTGAAAGCGTCTGCCACTGGGCCAGGGAGGCCCAGCGTTCCTCGCATTCCTTTATGTAGGTAGGGATGAAGATGTCGATCGCGGCGGCCTCGCCCTGGCGGAGCTCCTCGCTGGCCTGGGGGCCCGAGGCGGCCCACGCGAGGGCCGGTCCCAAAGCGATGGCGCGATCGATGTCGTCTACGTCCAGCACTCCCAGCAGCACCAGGTGAATACACTCCCGGTAAACCGCCGCTTCGATCCGGGCGATGATGTTGCCCTGAATCTCCTTCTTGAACACGATCGGTACCCGGCCCAGGACGCTAAGCCAGAATCGGACGTCCTCGATACAGGCGGTATCGGTGGCGGGTCCGGGCACCACCTCCACCACCGGCAGGTACTCGACCGGCCGCATTGGATGAGCCACGAGAAACCGTTCCGGGCGCCGGACCCTCGCGCAGAGATCGCTGGGTCGAAGTCCTGCTGTACTGCTGGTGATGATGGCCGCCATCCGGGCGATCGGTTCCAGCTGATCGTACAGCTTCTGCTTGGCGCTCAAGTCCTCCGGGAGCGCCTCGATGATCCAGTCAGCGTCGTTGACCGCATTGAGCAGACTCCGCCCAGTCCGGAGTTTGGACAGGGTCTCCCTGGCCACTACGCGATCGGCTCGCCCAAGCCCTACCAGGGTGTCCACTCGGCGCGAGATCTCATCCACCGCCCGGTGGAGATGCGTGGTGTCGGTCTCGTAGATCGCTACCGGCCAGCCGGCCCCGATGGCCAACGCGGCCCAACCGCAGCCGATCTCACCAGCCCCGATGATGGCGACTCTGGGCTGCTCGAACCTGGTCATGCAGGCCTCCGAGCGTAGGATGGGACTCCGTGCCTACGATAATGGAGCCCCGTGCACTGCGCCAATGAGGGGCCAAGGCCAATGCGTTGGAGTGCGGCCTGGCGACCTCTATGCTCGCATACGCATCCCTACACTCGCGTGGTGGAATGGTATGATTAGGCGCGGAGGAGCGAGATGTCCGGTCGTGAAATCATGACTTCAGCGAGGCGGAGGGCGAGGCGCAAATGAGCGAGACCGGGGTGCAGGATTGCCGGGCTTTGGGTCGCCAGTTGGTGGACACTTTCGGGAAGGGTTGGGAAAAGGGAAACCCGGATCTCATCATGTCGGTGTTTGCGCCTGATATCGTCTTTCTGGATGCCCCCTTCGAAGAGCCCCGGCGCGGGCAGGAACAGGTCCGGGAGTATTGGGCTGACGTGCCCCTCCACCAGTCAGAGGTTCGCTTTCGTTCGGGGGAGATCTTCACCGTGGGGCCCTGGTTCGCTACCGAGTTCCGGTGCCACTTCCGCCGCCGTCGGACCGGCGAGTGGGTCGAAGCCCGGGGCGCCTTGTTCTGTGAGACCGTTGGTGATTTGATCGGGGAGATGCGCATGTACTGGCATCGGAGGTAAATTGAACCTGGTCCTAGCGGAGGACACCGCAAGCGGGATCGCGTCCTCTTGGGGCGCCGTTGTTCGTCGTGGGAGCAAGACGTAATGCCAAGTCGCACAAGAGCTTCGCCCACTGGCATATGTTTCGCCATTGACCTTCCGGCTTCTTGTAGTTCCACCGCGCCGGAGGCCCTATGAAACCCCTGCTGATGTTCCCACTCGTAACGAGCGCGCTGCTGCTGGCGCCGGTTACCGGCATGGCAGGCGATTCCCCCATTCGAGTCTGGCTGGATGAGGATACCTACGCCCGGGGGGAGACGGCCCAGGTCAAGGTGAAGGCCGCGCACGACGGCTACTTGATGGTGTTCAGAGCCACCACCGAGGGCCGTGTTCGGGTCATTTTCCCGCTGGATCCCTCTGATGACAACTTCATCCGGGGCGGCCGGACCATCGAGATTCACGGCCGCGGGGATCGAGAAGCCTTTACCGTGGATGATCCAGGCGGGACAGGGACGATTTATGCCGCACTCTCTCCCGACCCCTTCAACTACACTGAGTTCGTCCGTGGGGACCACTGGGACTATCAGGCCCTCTCCAGCTATCGGGTCACCGATGACGCCGAGGAGCAACTGACCAGCCTGGCCGACCGGATGGCCGCGGGCGCGCACTTCTCCTACGACCTGGTTCGCTACGACGTCCCCAGCACCACCGCCCACGACTACCGCCCCTACGACTCGTACGTTCGATACTACGAGCCCTACTATAGTCCCTGGTACGACTGCTGGAGCTGCTACTCCTACAGCCCCGGCATCAGCGTTGGGATCTCGTTTGGATTCCCGTTCTACTACCCGGCCTACTACCCCTATTGGGGTTACCCGATCTACGGATACCCCTACTACGGGTACCCCTACTACGGCTATCCATACCACGGCTACTACGGCGGCTATTACGGCGGTTACTACGGCTCCCCGGGATATCCACATTATGTCGGGAAGCCCGGCCTTACCCCTACGACTCCATATCGGCCCCGGGGCTGGTCGGGCTCGGGCGGTTGGGTGAATACCACGCCGGTTGGGTTCCGTCCTCGCGGGGCCAACGGTTCGACGGGAGTGACCACGCCAACTATGGATCGCCGGCCGGTTGGAAAAGTCGATGCGCGTCCTCGGTACAACCCATTGATCGGGGACACCTATCGGCGGACCGCCAACCCGAATGCCCCTGGCGCTCGCCGGGCCCCGGAAAGTGGGCCACAGGTCGATGCTGGCCAGCCCAGAATCAGAGAAGGGGGGAGTGCTCCTGACGCTCCTCGCGTTTCCAGTGGTGGCGGGAGCGAGGGACGCCGCAGTTACGGCGGCACCTACAGCGCTCCAAGCGGGAACTCCGGCGGGTCCTATAGTCCGCCCAGGAGAAATGCCGAATCGTACAGCCCCCCGAAGGGTGGAAGTGGTGGTGGGAGATCCTACAGTCCGCCCAGCCGAGGTGGCGGCGGATCTTCCAGCGCTCCCAAGGGCGGTGGTGGCGGTCGCGGGATGAGTGGAGGGAAGTCGGCGCCGTCGTCGCACGGCGGCTCGGGAGGCCGGAGGCGATAGCAGGTCCGCCAAAGGGCAAAGAAAAGGGGAAGGGTCTCGGGACCCTTCCCCTTTTTCATGGCTGCCTTACAGGCAGATGTTGCTGGACTACCAGACGACCGCTTGCTCGGATCTCACCATCTCGTCGCCGGCCTTGCATCCAAACGCCTTGGCGAATTCGCCCAGATTGGATAGCGGCCCGTTGACTCGGAAGATCCCAGGTGAGTGCGGATCGGTGAGCACCTGCAGGCGGGTACGCTGTGGGCGCTGGATCTGGCGCCAGATCTGGGCCCAGGCCAGGAAGAACCGCTGATCGCCGGTCCATCCGTCGATGGGAGCCGGCTCCGGCTTCCCCTCGAGCGTGCGGCGGTAGGCCCCATAGGCGATGGTCAGGCCGCCCAGGTCCGCCAGGTTCTCTCCCAGTGTCAGGTTCCCGTTCACGTGCAGGGTATCGATCGCGACATAGCCGTCGAACTGGCGGACCACCACGTCCGCCCGCTGCTTGAACCGCTCTTCATCCTCCTGTTGCCACCATCCGCTCAGGTTGCCATTGGCGTCGAACTGACGCCCCTCGTCGTCGAAGCCATGGGTGATCTCGTGCCCGATCACCGCTCCCATGCCGCCGTAGTTGACCGCGTCGTCGGCGGCAGGATCGAAGAAAGGCGGCTGCATGATTCCGGCCGGGAAGACGATCTTGTTGTACAGCGGGTTGTAGTACGCGTTGACCGTGGGAGGTGTCATCCCCCATTCGGTCTTGACCACGGGCTTCCCGATCTTGGCCAGGTCACGGTTGTAGTCGAAGGTAGCCGCGCGGGAGACGTTGTTCGCGAACGGACCCGGCGTGACATTCAAGGCGCCGTAATCGCGCCACTGGTCCGGGTATCCGATCTGATTGATGATGGCGTCCAGTTTGGTGAAGGCCTTGGCCTTGGTCTCCTCGCTCATCCAGTCGAGCTTCTCCAGCCTGCGTCTGAACTCCGCCTGGATGTTCTGGACCATGGTCAGGGCCCGCTGCTTCGCTTCGGGCGAAAAGTTGGTCGCCACGTAGGCCTGTCCCAGAATCTCACCCAGGCCGGTGTCCGCCTGAGCCAGGCACCGCTTCCAGCGAGGCTGCATCTCGCTCACTCCGCGGAGGGTGTGGAGGCGGAACTCCCAGTCTTCCTTGACCATGGCCGAGCTCAACACCGCCGCTCTGGCACTCAGCAGCTGCCAGCGGAGATAGGTCTTCCAGGTGTCGGTCGATGCATTGGCGGTCAGGGAGTCGACCACGCGCAGGAAATCGGGCTGAGAGACGTTGACCTCTGACAACCCCTTCATTCCCAGCTGATCGAAGAACGATTCCCACGGGATGGACGGGGCCGCCGTCTTCAAGTCCCCCACCTTGGTGAGATGATAGGTCTTCTCCGGGTCGCGCTGGTCGACCAGGGTCATCGAAGCCCGGGCCAGCGCGGTCTCCATCCCCATGACGATCTTGGCCGATGCGACCGCCTTGGACTGATCCTGGCCCAGCAATCCGAACATGTGGGTGACGTGCTCGACGTACCTGTCCCGCAACGCGGCCGAGGCCGAGTCGTCCCGAGTGTAGTAATCGCGATCGGGGAGGCCGAGGCCTGCCTGGTAGAGGTCCCCGATGACGCGCGCACTGTTCTTGGCGTCCGGCGTCGAGTGAAATACCAGCGGCGCAAAGACCTCGAGCTGCTGGAGCCGGGCCCAGACTGAGATCAGGTCAGAGCGGTTCTTGATCTTGTCGATCCGCTTGAAGTCCGACTCCAGGGGTTTCACCCCTTCCTTCTCGGCGGCGACCGAATCCATACAGCCCGCGTAGTAGGTGCCGAGTTTGCGGGTGTTCGGATCACTGGTGGTCTTGGCTTCGCTGGCTGCCTTTTCGAGCGTGGATTTCAACGCCGCATAGTTGCGCTCGTACAGCTCGTTGAAGCTGCCCCAGCGGGACTGATCGCCGGGAATGGTGCTGCGGTCCAACCAGCTGCCGTTGGCGTAACGGAAGAAGTCCTTGCAGGGCGCGCAGCTGGTGTCGGTGTTGGCAGGATCCAGCGGCTTCGGATGGTCGGCCTGGGCGGATACGGTCCCGGCGGCAATGGCAAGACACCCCAGGAAGGCAATCGCACGAGTACCAAGGGTCATGTTGATCTTCTCTCTCGTCAGTTCAGGGGTTTCCCAGTTTGCGTCTGGCGTAAGACAATCCCCACTCCAGCAGGTCGACACTTCGGAGGCCGACCCGCATGGCTTGATCGATCGCGCCTTCCTCCTCCGCGTGCTGGTCGAGCATGAAATAGGGAAGCAGCGCGCCCCCGACCCGGTTCCCGCTGGCGCAATGAAGAAAGACGGTCTTTCCACCAGCCCCGCGAAGCGTATCGAGGATTCGGGTCAGGGCCTCGTCGTTCAGCGCGCCATGCCGAACCGGGATGTTCACATACTCCATGCCGACTTTGCGGACCGCCTCGGGTTCATCCATTGGCCGCGGCTCCATCGGGTCGCGGATATCGACGACCAGACTCGCCCCCGCGGCTTTGAGCGCTTCCAGGTGTCGAAGTGCAGGCTGGCCGCCTGTCACCAGAGTGGGCGTGACCTGGCAGGCGTTGGCGACGCCGGCGATGGCATCCAGCGGAGTTGGCATGAGTCTGGGGTCGAATTGGTCGACCATAAAGATGGTGTCCGAACCCGGACAGGGAAGGCCGCCCCCAATCCCCAAATCGAATATCTTTCAGGTCGAATGAATGCTTCTCCGACACCGACGGAACTTCCCTCAGGCCGTCCGCTCGGTCGTCGGTCCTCCACGAACCGTTTCCATCGTTCATGATCTGGTACATCGCCATCGGGAGTGCGATCGGGGGAGTCACCCGCTACCTCCTCGGAGGCTGGATTCAGCGGCTCTTCGGGGGCTCCTTCCCGACCGGGACGCTGGTCATCAATGTGACCGGGTCCTTTCTTCTGGGGCTGCTGCTCCGCTATGCCCTGGAGACACCGGCCATCAGTCCGGAGGTGCGGGGCTTTCTCACCATCGGGATCTGCGGCGGCTACACTACCTTTTCGACCTTCAGTTATGAGACTCTGAGTCTGCTGGAAAACACCCAGTACCTGCGTGCCGGTTGGTACGTAGCGGCCAGCATAATTGTTTCCCTGCTCGGCGTATTTCTGGGGTCCATGCTGGCGAGGGAGCTGCTCGTCCTGCGCCGTGGGGCGTAGGGGAGGTGTCATTATGATCGATGAGGAGTCCTGGAGGGGCCCATGCACGGGTTGACCGGTGAGCGCATCCTGATGCGGATCCACCTGGGGGAGTCCGACCGGTACCAGGGCCGGCCGCTGTACCAGGCCATCGTCGAAATGCTGAGGGAGCGACACTATGCCGGCGCCACCGTGGTGCGGGCGATCATGGGGTTCGGGGCCACGGCCCGGCTCCATACCGACAAGGTCCTGCGCCTCTCGCTGGATTTGCCCATCATCGTGGAGTGCGTCGACACCGAGGAACGCATCGAGGCGATCCTGCCCGAATTGGACGAGATGATCGGCGGGGGATTGATCACCTTGGAGAAGGTCAAGGTGATCGTCTACCGCCCCGAGGCTGCGGCCAAGAAAGCGTAGAACAATCGCCCCATGCTCCGCGTCGCAATTGTTCAGTTCAGGCCGACCAAGACCGCCTATGCCGACAACCTCAAGCGGCTGGGCGATCGGATGCGGGAGTGCGCCGCCTGGCCTCAGCCACCCGATCTGCTCATCGGTCCGGAGAGCGCTCTCACCGGGTACTTCCTGGAGGGCGGGGTGCGGGAGTTGGCGGTGTCTGCCGAGCAGTTGTTCCACGACCTCTCGGATACGCACGCCGCCTCAAAGGCGCCTCCGCTCGACCTGGCGCTGGGCTTCTACGAGGTCTACCGCAACCGGCTGTACAATTCCGCCCTCTACGCCACGCTGGGAGGGCCGGAGCCCGGAATCCGGCACGTCCACCGCAAGATCTTTCTACCGACCTACGGGGTGTTCGACGAGGAGCGATTCGTCGACCCGGGCCGCTCGGTCCAGGCGTTCGATACCCGATGGGGCCGCGCCGCCATGCTGGTTTGCGAGGATGCCTGGCATTCGCTGACGCCCACCCTGGCGGCGCTCGACGGAGCCCAACTGATCATTGTGCCGAGCGCCACGCCGGCCCGCGGGATCGCCCCCCAGGTCGGGTTGCAGCGACCGGCCAACCTCGACCGGTGGGACCGATTGGCCCAGGGGATCGCCGAGGAGCACGGACTATTCGTCATCGTGGCGCACCTGGTGGGGTTCGAAGGGGGGAAGGGATTCGCGGGTGGGTCAGTCGTGGCCGATCCGCGCGGCCACCTGTTGGTGCAGGCCCCGCTGTTCGAGGAGGCGGTGATCGGCGTGACGCTCGACCTGGACGACATCACCCGGGTGCGGGCGGAGGCTCCGCTGCTGGCCGATCTGGAGGCCAGGCTGCCGTACCTGGTGGAAAGCCTCCCGGGAAAGGCGCAGGCCGCCAAACGGGCCGCCCCGACGGCGGGCAAGGCACCGCCGGCGCCTCGTCCCGTCGTACGCCCGGCCATCGGTGCCGCCGCCAATCCCCTGGCCATCGATGCCGAGCTGACTCGACGTTGGCTGGTGGAATTCATCCGGGACGAGATCCGACGCCGCCGCGGGTTCGAGCGGGTGGTCGTGGGACTTTCCGGTGGAGTGGACAGCTCGCTGGTGGCCTATCTGGCCGCGGAAGCGCTGGGTCCGGGGAATGTGATCGGAGTCCGCATGCCCTACCGGACCTCCAATCCGGAGAGCCTGGCCCACGCCCAACTGGTCATCGACGCGCTCAAGATCGAGTCTCAGACGGTCGATATCACCTCAGCGGTCGACGCATTGGTCAGCTCGATCGGGGGGGAGACGACTCCCGCTCGACGCGGGAACATCATGGCGCGAACCCGGATGATCGTGTTGTTCGATCTGTCCGCGGCGTTGCACGCGCTGCCGCTGGGCACCGGGAACAAGAGCGAACGGCTGCTGGGGTACTTTACCTGGCACGCCGACGACTCCCCGCCGGTGAACCCGATCGGCGATCTGTTCAAGACCCAGATTTGGGCCCTCGCCCGGGCGCTTGGGGTGCCTCCCGTGATCGTGACCAAGCCGGCGTCCGCAGACCTGATCACGGGTCAGACCGACGAGGGAGACTTCGGCGTCTCGTATCCCAAGGCCGACCTGATTCTCCACTGGCTGCTCTCGGGCTACCGCCCGGAGGCGATCGTCGAGCTGGGATTCACGGCCCAGGAGGTCGAGTTGGTGCGCCGCCGTCTGGAGTCCACCCACTGGAAGCGCCGATTGCCCACGGTGGCGATGCTGAGCCAGACCGCGATCGGCGAGTACTACCTGAGGCCGGTCGACTTCTGATCCGACCTGCGATTCCGTTCGTCTCCTTAACGCTCGACTAGCGGGGAGCCAGGGCCATGATTCCTCCGTCCCGTCCGATGTCGTTCTCGCGGGCCGAGCTGACCACGGTGGTGATGCCGCACATGCAGAACGTGCTGGGCGATCTCTTCGGCGGGCACCTGATGGCACTGGTCGATCAGGCCGCCGCAGTCGCGGCGATCCGGCACGCCGGAGGACCGGCGGTGACCGCGAGTATCGACCGGGTGGATTTCCGGGAGCGAATTCCGGTCGGGGCCCTGGTGACTTGCGTCGCCTCGGTCGATTTCGTCGGCAACTCGTCGATGGATGTCTCGGTCGAGGTGTATTCGGAGCAGGTGGCCACTGGGGAGCGGCGGCACACGCACACCGCGCACGTGGTCTTCGTGGCCATCGATGAGAGGGGAAAACCCAAGCGGGTTCCCCGGCTCGAACCCCAGACGCCCGAGGAGCATGAGCGCTACGAACGGGCCCGCCAGCACCGGGAGTCTCGCGCGCGATCATGATACCTCAGCGAGTAGCGGTCGTGCTGAGCGGGGGTGGAGCCAAGGCCGCCGCTCACATCGGGGCCCTCAAATCCCTGACGGCCGCGGGGATCAAACCGACGCGGCTGGTGGCGACCTCGATGGGCGCCGTGTTCTCGGCAATGATCGCGGCAGGCCTCACGCCCGACGAAGTGCTGGCCCGGGCGCTCCGGGTGCAGGCGGCGGACATCGGGCGGCCGAATCCGCTGGCACTGCTCAAGGGGGTCTGGGCCTCGGCGGTCCTCAAGGGCGGCCGGCTACGGGCGGTCCTGGAGCGGCTGGTGCCGGTGCGCCACTTCGCTGAGCTGTCTCTGCCGCTGACCGTCACCGCGACCGATCTGGACTCGGGGGCGCTGGTCGCGTTTGGCACTGGCGGGCAGGACGCCCCGCTGCTGGACGTGCTCTACGCGACCTGCTCGCTCCCGGTCTTCTTTCCGCCTGGAGTCATTTCGGGTCGGCGGTACGCCGACGGCGGGCTGCGGGCGGTGCTACCGTTGGAGTTGGCGCTGACTCCGGCGCCTGATCTGATCTTCGCGGTGGATAGCGGACCCGGTTTCGACGAGACGGGAAGCCCGGCCAGGCAGCCGGCGCTGGTCGCGGCGCACGACGAGGCGACCCGGATCCTGATGGCCAGCGGTACCGCGCTGACCATGGCACTCTGGCGGGCAACGCCGGGCCGGCCACCCCTGATCTACGTGCGGCCCCGGGTCGAGCGGGGCGCTACCTTCCGAGCCGATCTGCTGCCACGGTATGCCGAGGAAGGCGAGCGGGCTGCGGCGGAGGCGCTGGCGAAGTGGGAGGGACGAATCCAGATTCAGGACTGAGGACTGAGGACTGAGTAGGTAACTTGAATCACCCAATCCCGAATATCGATGCGCGCTTCCGAAATCATGGTGTCCAATCCGCACGTCGCGGTGGCCGGCGCGGCTGCCAGCGAAGTGGCGATCATGTTCCGTAACCGCAACATCTCCGTGGTGCCGGTGGTGGACGATCATCGTTCGCGCCGGTTTCTCGGTGTGTTGAGCGATCGGGACCTGGTGACCCGGTGCATCGCGGCGGGTTACGACCCCCAGAACACGCGGGCGGACCAGCTCATGCGCACCGACTCCTGCGTGGTGGGGCCGGACCAGGAGCTGGCCGGCTTCGTGCTCCACATGGACCAGGATCCCGAGGAGTCTCACCTGCGGGCGACCATTACCGTGATCGACGGGGAGCGCCGGGTGGTGGGGTTCATCAGTCACCCGGAGCTGGTGGCGGGACTGACGATCCTCTGGCGGAGCGATGCCTGAGCCGCGGATCTTCGCGGTCCAGGAAGCCGAGCGCGCGCTGCCGCTGGTAGCGCGGATCGTCCAGGATATCGTGGCCGCCTATCCCGCCTGGCGGGAGACGATCGCCCAATACGAGATGCTGGCGGCCGGCGCCCGGGCGGACCAGGGGGAGACCCCGGAGCTGGTGGCGGCGCGGGACGCGGTCTCGAGCCACGCCAGGACGATCAACGAATACTTGCAGGAGCTGGAACGAATCGGTTGCGTGTTCAAGGGATTCGATGCCGGCCTGGTAGACTTCTACTCGCTGCGCGAGGATCGCCTGGTGTTTCTCTGCTGGCGATTGGGGGAACTGGGGATCACCCACTGGCACGAGCTGGACAGCGGGTTCGCGGGCCGACAGCCGATTGACGAGTTGAGTCTCGCCTCCACGTCCGTCACCAAGCACTGACATGAGACATCTCTGGCTCGTGCTGCATCTGACCGGGCAGTCCCTGTGGGTGGGGGGCGCCATCGCCGCCTTTATCATGGGCATAACGGGCCGACGGGAGAGCCGCGCGGCGCTGGCCACCGTGGCGCGGCTTCAGGCCGCGGTCCAGCAGCTGGTGATAGGGCCGGGCGCCATGATCACCGCGTTGAGCGGGATCGCACTGACCTTCGATCTGCAGGGGTCCTTGTCGGCTCCTTCGCCCTGGCTGATGCTGATGCAGATCGCCGGGCTCCTGGCCGCCGCGCTGGTCTTCTTCGTTGCCTGGCCGACCGCTCGCCAGCTGAGCCGCGTCGATCCGGTAGGGAATACCGGGGTACTCTTCGATGCGCTGCGGCGCCGGCAGGCGATCGTCAGCTCGATCGCGGGAGTGTTGGCGCTCCTGTCGCTCATCGCCGGGGCGATGGGAAGGCAATAACAGCGGGAGAACGGGAGAACGGGGGAACGGGGGAACGGGAGAACGGGTGGTCATCGGTTCCCTTTCTCCCGTTCTACTGTTCCACCACTCTACGCGTCTTCGTCCTCTCGGTGTTCCTCCTCCCGGTTTTGCACGCCGCCCGCACCGGGCAGATCTCACAGCGCGCCACCCGCGCCGTACACACCGTCGCCCCCAACTCCATCAGCGCCTGGTTGAAGGCCCATGCGGTTGGCCCGCGGGTCGGCAAGACGGCCTGCGCGGTTTCCCAGATCCGATTGGCACTCCCCGGTCCCTGGAGACGGGGGTGATAGGCTCGCCGGATCACTCGGGCCACGTTGGTGTCCACGGTCGCTTCCGGGCGCTCGTAGGCGAAGCAGGCGACCGCGCCGGCGGTGTAGCGTCCCACCCCGGGGAGGGTGCGTAGTCGGGCGGGGTCGTCGGGAATCACGCCGTCCAGCTCGCGGACGACCACTCGGGCCAGGCGATGCAGGTTGGCGGCGCGCTGGTAGTACCCCAGCCCCTCCCAGGTCTCCCGGACCTGGCTCGCCCGGGCCCGTGCCAGGTGCTGGATGGTCGGGTAGCGATCGAGGAAACGGGGGTAGAACAGTTCGACGCGTGAGACCTGGGTCTGCTGCAGCATGAATTCCGAGACGATCACTCGGTAGGGATCGCGAGTCCGCCGCCAGGGAAGATCACGCGCGTGGCGGTGGTACCAGCGCAACAACCGACGCCGGAACTGGGCGGCGTTGGCAGGCGCAGGGGTGGACTTGGGGGACATGGGGGCGCAAGATACAGGGTCCTCGCCTCTATCGCCCCATGGCCAAAGATCCGTTCACCCTGGCACGCGCGGTGGTTACCACCGGCTCCTCCGGCGTTCGACGCCTGCTGGGCCGACTGGTCCTCGAGGGGCTGGCGCACGTGGGTCGGCTCAGTCTGCTGGTCATGGAGCTGATCCGGGGGCTTGCCGAATGGAGGATCTGGCTGCCACGGACCATGACCGAGGCCTGGAATATCGGGGTTGGCAGCCTCTTCATCGTGCTCCTGATCTCGGGTTTCGCCGGCGGCGTGATGGCCTTCCAGACCGGGTACCAGTTCTCCTCCAACCTGCCGTACTACATCGTGGGTTCGCTGATCACGGAAGGGATCGTGCTGGAACTGGGGCCGGTGCTCACCGCGCTGGTGCTGGCCGGCCGGATCGGGGCCCGCTACGCGGCGGAGCTGGGGACGATGCGGGTGACCGAGCAGATCGATGCCCTTGAGAGCCTGGGCCGCTCGCCGGCCTCGCATCTGATCATTCCCCGGGTGCTGGCGGGGTTGGTGATGGTGCCGATCCTGGTGGTCTTCGCCAACATCATCGGCATCGTGGTGGGCTGGCTCTCGGTCAAGTCGGTGCTTCCGGTCAGCAACGCCGACTTCGAATACGGAGCCCAGTTCTTCTGGCGGTCCTTCGACGGCTACTACTCGATCATCAAGGCCTTCTTCTTCGCCGGCGCGCTCACCCTGATTCCGTGCTACGTCGGCTTCAACACGCAGCAGGGGGCCGAGGGGGTGGGCAAGGCGACCACCGGCGCCGTGGTGAGCGCCTCGGTGGTGATCCTCCTGCTGGATACGCTCCTGGCCAAGATCCTGCTGCACCCGTCATGATCGAGCTTCGCAACGTACACAAGCGCTTCGGCGAGCAGGTGGTGCTCGACGGCGTGGATTTCGACGTGCAGGACGGCGAGACGGTCGCCCTGATGGGCCCCTCGGGATGCGGCAAGAGCGTGCTGCTCAAACACATCATCGGCCTGATTCGACCGGATTCGGGCACGGTCACGGTGGATGGAAAGGACGTGGTGCATCTCAAGCGGCATGAGTTGTCGGCCCTGCGCACCTCGATCGGCTACGTGTTCCAGAACGGGGCCCTGTTCGACTCGATGGACGTGCTCGAGAACATCCGGCTGGGGATCACCAACGAGGATCAGTACCGCGACCTCGACTATTGTCAGGCCCGGGTGCAGGAGTGCCTCCGGCTGGTCAACTTGGAGGGGTCGGTGGCGCAGAAGTTCCCGGCGGAGCTCTCGGGCGGGATGCGCAAGCGCGTGGGAATCGCGCGGGCGATCGCGGGGAGCCCCAAGTACCTGCTCTACGACGAGCCGACTTCGGGACTCGACCCGGTGAACGCCGACATCATCGACGATCTGGTGGTGCATCTGGCGGAACAGCTGGGAGTGACCAGCGTGATGGTGACACATGACGTGCGGGGTGCGTTCCGGGTGGCCGATCGCCTGGCGCTGCTCACCGACGGGAAGATCGTGGCCCAGGGGACCAAGGATGAGTTCCATGCGTCCAAGAATCCCAAGGTCAAGACCTTCCTGGAGCGGGACTTCCCCTCTTTCGCGGCCTGACCACCCATGGACCTTCACTACAAGCAGGAAGTGACCGTCGGCGGGCTGGTGATCCTCGGAATCGTCGCGTTCGTGGCCGGCAGCATGTGGCTGGGCGGCAAGTCGTTCAAGCGCGAGCCCACCTGGAAGGCCCGCTTCGAGAACGTGGGCAAGCTCCAGGAAGGCTCGATCGTCAAGATTTCCGGGGTGAAGGTGGGCAAGGTCGAGAAGGTGGAGTTCGTGGACGTGGGCAACGTGCTGGTCACCTTCACGCTGCCCCCCAGGGTGGTCCCCAAGGTGGATGCGCACGCCACCATCATCGAGAGTATCGCCTTCAGCGAGGCGATCATGCACTTCTTCCCCGGGACCGCGTCGGAGCCGCTCCCTTCCGATGGGATCATCCCGGGCCGCCAGGACACCGGGCTCTTCGATCGGGCCAGCGGTCTGGCCGACCGGGCCGACACCGTGCTCCTGGGGGTGCAAGAGGTGGTGAACCGCCGGCTGGCGGACGATCTGCACGCCACCATGAAGTCGATCCAGACCCTGTCCGCGACCCTGAACAAATCGCTGCCCGGGCCCAGTGCGGAGGCGGAGAAAGCCCTGGCCGCGATCCGGCGGCTCTCAGAACATCTCGACTCCACCATTTCCAACCCGGCCCTGTCCCGCTCGATCACTCGGCTGGATACGCTGACCCGCAACCTCAACGGCATGACCGCGCAGTTCACCACCACCGGCGCGCGCCTCGACACGCTCCTCACCAACCTCAACAAGGGGCAGGGAACGCTGGGCAAGCTGGCTACCGACACCGGGCTCTACCACGACGCCCGCGGCGCCAGTCAGTCGCTCAAGGCGCTCTTAGATACCCTTCAGAAGAAACCGGGTAAGCTCACAGTGCAGGTCAAGATTTTTTAGGCGCGATAGCAGGGAACAAGGAACGGGACTGCGGAATCGCGTCCATGGCCGCGGGATTTGAAGCTTGGATGCCGAGGCCATCCCCAAGATCTTGGTACGCGACCGTTAGATCGAAACTGCCATAACCGGCGTCTACTGTTGGGCCTCTTTGAGGCGTGGCGCTCGCTACGCTACCTTCTGCTTCCTGTTCTCCTGTTCTCCTGTTCTCCTGTTCTCCTGTTCCCTCGCCCTACTGCCCAGCCGGCAACCGAAACAGACTAAGTTGCGGGTGGAGGATCGCCGGGAGTGGCGCGCCGCCGGGACCCGAGAAGCGGATGGCTACCGTCGAGTCACCCGACGGAGTGTCCAGCCTGAAGTAGGACATGGTGCCTGGGTCCATGACCGCGGTCGAGGTGTCGAAGGAGACTGGGAACAACTGGATCGGGAAGGGGAGAGGGATATCGGCCCCGCCTCCGTAGGTGACGTAGAGCCGGTCCCAGAGGAGGCGCAGGTTCCGGGAGACGAAACGATCGGTCAGTGGAGCGGTGCCCCGAGGCAGACCGGGCAGGCTGTCGGTATAGAGCGCGAGACCGAAGTTGCCGAACAGGGATGGGAAAGGCTGTCCGGCGACGCTGACGATATCGGTGACCCCGTCGTCCGGGCCCTGTTCCAGACGCCGGAAGACTCCGCTCCCCAACTGGTCCCCCAGCCAGCGCATCATTGCCCAATCCCCCCCGCGCCAGGAAAAGCCGCCGTCGGAGTCCTGGTGCAGGGTCAGACTCGCCGTGTCCGGCAACAACCCGTACTGGTAGGAGTCGTAGAGAAAACTCTGCACGAACCCCTCGGCGGAGTCCGGGAACAACTGGGTTGGGTCGGTCCGGCAGGAAGGCGGGGGGCATTTCTGTTCGTAGTAGAGGGATCCCAGCTCCTCGGCCACGATGCTGAGCCCCTCGTCCAGCCAGCTCGATTCGGGCAGGCCATGGTTGATGATGACATGCTGGGAGAAGTCGATCAGGTGCTGGAGCTCGTGGAGAAAGGTGGCGGGGACGGCCAGCCCCAGATCGCTCAGGCTATGGGCACAGCTCACCGTGCCGTTGGGGTCCGGCACGATCGAATAGAAGATCTCTCCCTGGTTCGAGTTCGGATCACTGGCGTTGTTGAAATCCTCCTCGTCGAAGAATCCCGCCACGTAGCCCTGGCTGGCACAGACCGAGCTGGGGGTGTCGGCGTTCACCACCGGCGACATCAACATGATCACGTGGCCGTTCTGATCCACGTCCGAGGGCGGCCCGAAGTTGAGAGTATCGATGCCGTACAGGGTCTGGTCGAACAGCTGGCCGAAGGCTTCAAGCTGGGTGGAGGTGAAACCGCCTGCTGGCGCGGCCTGGTCCACGTAGACCAGCACGTTGGACCCGGCGTAGGAAAGCGTGGCGGTGACCGTGGTCCAGGATGGCGTGTTGGGATCGAAGCTGGAAAGCACATGGAACGTCCTGGTGCTTGCCTGGGGCGACGGCGCGATCGCCGCGCTGAGGCCGGTAGCCAGCGTACTGGGAGTGGGCGAGAGGCGCTGGGCGCCGGAGGCGCGTCGAGCCCGGGCCCGCAGGGCTCCGTCGAAGGCCATCTGTCGTTGCATCACCCGACGCGGTGGCAGCCGACTGGCGCCTCCAGGGGCCTCCATGCGGGTGGAGGCTCGGAGGGTGGCCACCCGTTCCGCCGAGGCGGTCGCCGCGGCCAGGTTCCCAGTGGCCAGACTGTAACCCACCAGTTGGTCGGAGACCTGATCAGTCGGAAACTGAGGAAGGATCAGGTAACTGGCGCCGTTGCCCGCGAGCGTCAAAGTGGTGCCGCCGTTACTGCAGTCGATCAGCTCGGCCTGCGCCGCCGGGATGCTCACGGTGCCGGAGCCAATCGCACACGCGCTGTTGCTGAAGGTGATCGGCCCGGTGGGGCCGCTGTTCGTGGGAGTGTTGCTGCAGGCGGTGACTAGGGCGGCTAGCAATCCACCTGCGGCTATCCCAATCCCGCCGCGCCGGCCCCCTGGCCGGTGGTACGACTTCGCTTTCACGCAATACCTCCGACACACGCAGCCGTCCCGGTAGGACGCGCGCGAAGAATTCTTAGTGGACGCGGGTCATGGCTACTCCGCGTTCCCCCGAAGATGCGCGAGCCACCGCCGGGGTTGCGAAGAGGGAGCCAAGGACTGAGGACTGATGGTTAGAGCTGGAACTCTGGCTCCGGCTCGGAAGTTTCCGGACAATACGAAGCTCTTCAGAGTTCGCGCTCGACCTTGCGCTCATCGGTTGAATGGTTACTCCCGTTCTCCCGTTCTCCCGTTCTCCCGTTCTCCCGTTCTCCCGTTCTCCCGTTCTCCCGTTCTCCCGTTCTCCCGTTCTCCCGTTCTCCCGTTCTCCCGTTCTCCCGTTCTCCCGTTCTCCCGTTCTCCCGTT
>DATIWD010000067.1:0-25028 GCA_035519565.1 Gemmatimonadales bacterium
GGAGTCGGCGGAAGTCGTCTTCGCGCAGGGCCTCACAGACCCGCGCAAAGACATCCATCACATCATCATAATCCTGGGCGTAATGCCGGATCGCGCCTAAGATCAGGCGCCGATAGCGCTCGAGGAAGAGACTCCAGGCGCGTTCGGGATCACCTGCCTCGAGCGGGGCGATCCACGATTCCGCCATGGGCACTCCGATCGATGGCGAGAATGTACCCGCAGGCGTGATGGCAGCAAGGTTTCTTTGTGGGGTAACCCGGGTCAGTACCACCAAATCCAGCCTGAGCGGCCGGTAAAGCCGGCTCCTACCTGACCTTCTCGCTCCCGTATCGGCGGTAGGGATCGCTTCATCCTGACTTCACATTCCGCTTCCTCTGGAAATGGTACGATACGCTAGATCCAAAGTGGCCATGGCCCTGCGCCATTGACCGGCACCGTAACCGCTTGACAGACAAGGAGGAGGGGATCCATGACGACGATGCTCTTCCCTCGATACCGAGAGCAGCAACCGGGCGCCGGGATGGCTGGCACCTGTCCGCCGGCCACTCATGAATTCCTGGCCCACACCAGCGAAATGCAGCTCCTGGTCCACGCGGCGACGTTCCCCGAGCTCTTCGCCGAAGCGGGCCACGCGCTGGGCCTGCTGTCACTCCGGGACATCCCCGATGTCCCCACGGGAGAATGGCGGGAGATCGAGGTGGAATCGGCCGACCGGGTCGCGTTGCTGGTGGACTGGCTGAACGAGTTGATCTTCCTGGCCGAGACCGAACGCTGGGTCGGGATCGAATTCGAGGTGCGGGAGACGGGTGCCCGCTGGATCATTGCCCGGGCCCGTGGGGTGAGCGTGGAGGAACCCCCGGCGGTGGTCAAGGCGGCGACCATGCACCAGGCCCGGATCTCCCATCGCGACGGAGCCATCGAAGCCGAGGTGTTGTTCGATGTCTAGCACGCTGACCTGGCACTACCCCGTCACCTCGGTGACTCCGGACCTCCGGGAGATCCCGGCTTCGGCCCGGCAGGACATGCGGGTGCCGGCCCGAGTGTATGCCGATGACACACTCTGGGAGCAGATCGAGGGAGACCGCTCGCTCGACCAGTTGGTCAACGTCGCCACGCTCCGCGGAGTCACCGGATGCGTCTACGGGATGCCGGACATCCACGAGGGGTACGGATTCCCGGTCGGTGGCGTGGCCGCCTTTCGCGCCAGCGACGGGGTGATTTCGCCCGGGGGAGTGGGATACGACATCAACTGTGGCGTCCGGTTGCTGCGGTCACGGCTCGAGCTCGGCGCCTTGCAACCCAAGCTCGAGTCGGTGGTCCACGACCTGAGTCGGAGCATCCCGTCCGGCTCCTACCGGAATCCGGCGCTCACCTTGACCATCGACGATCTCGAGCGGGTGCTGACGGAGGGGCCTGCTTACCTGGCGGAACGGGGGATGGTGCTTCCGCAGGACCTGGCCCACACGGAAGCTCGAGGGCGTCTCCCGGGGGCCGACGCGGCCAAGGTCTCCGCCCGCGCCAAGCAGCGCGGCCACGACCAGCTGGGCACCATCGGCTCGGGCAATCACTTCGTCGAGGTGCAGGTGGTGGACCAGGTATTCGATGCCGGGGCGGCGCAGGGCTTCGGGCTACAGGAGGGGCAGATCACCGTACTGATCCACACCGGGTCGAGGGGACTGGGCCATCAGGTCTGCACCGATTACGTGCGCCTCATGGATCAGGTCATGCCCCACTACGGGATCTCGCTCCCGGACCGTCAACTGGCCTGTGCCCCGCTCCAGTCACCGGAAGGCCAGAGCTACTTCGCGGCCATGTGTGCCGCGGCCAACTTCGCTTTTGCCAATCGCCAGGCCATCACCCACACCGTCCGCGAGGTGTTCCATCGAGCACTGGGTAGGGCCGCTGACCTCGCCCTGGTCTACGACGTGGCCCACAACATGGCGAAAGTGGAGCAGCACGGGGGCGAGCAACTGTGCGTGCACCGCAAGGGAGCCACCCGCGCCTTCGGCCCCAGCCACCCGGAGACCCCGGCCGCCTACCGCAGAGTGGGGCAGCCGGTCCTGATCCCCGGCAGCATGGGGACCGGGTCCTACGTCCTGGCCGGAACCGACGAAGCAATGACCCGGAGTTTCGGCAGCTGTTGCCACGGGGCGGGGCGCGCGATGAGTCGCTCGGAGGCGAAGCGCACCCGGTCGGGCGCTGAGATCAGGCGGGAGCTCGAGGCCCGGGGGATCGTCGTCCGCTGCCCATCGGCCGGCGAGCTGGCCGAGGAGGCTCCCTACGCCTACAAGGACGTGGAACGGGTCGTGGACGTGGTGAACCGAGCCGGCCTGGCGAGGAAAGTGGTCCGCCTGCGGCCGCTCGGTGTGATAAAGGGGTAAGCGAGTGTTGCCGATTCCATCTCGAGGAAGTGCCAGAGAGGTGAACTCTATGCAGCTGCCATTGCAGATCACCGGAAGAGACCTATCGCTGAGCGCGGAGGAAGAGCAACTGATCCGCGAGCAGGCCGAGCAGTTGAACGATTTCTATCGCAGCATCATGGGCTGCCGGGTCCTGGTCACCATTCCCAACCGATACCCAGCCGGACCGCCGGTCAGCTACACGGTACGAGTAGACCTGACTCTCAAGGGTGGAGAGCTGGCGGTGACTCGGCAGCCGAAGCAAAGCCTGCAGGAGGCGGTCCAGGACGCTTTTGCCGCGGCCCGCCGGCAGCTGCAGGACTATGCGCGACGCCAGCGCAATGACGTCAAGAGCTCCCGGAAGCCGGACCGCGGCACGGTCACCAAGCTGTTCGCCTACGAGGGGTACGGGTTCCTGGATCCGGGCGACGGCAGCGAGATCTACTTTCACCGGAACAGCGTGCTGAACGACGCCTTCGAGCGCCTGGAGGTAGGCAGTCAGGTCCGCTTCAAGCTGGGATCGGGAGCCGAGGGCCCCCAAGCCTCCACCGTCAGCCTGCTGCCCCGGCGTCAGCCCCGCACGCGGCGGCAGCGAACCGCCTGATCCATGCCCGCGACGCTTCCAGGGCCCGCCTACGCCGACAGCGACAACGACGCGGCGACGAAGGCTACGCCGGCGCCGGCGCTCCGGCAGAACGCGATCATGGCGCGGCGGCTGGAGGAGGTCGCGGCACTACTCGAGCAACAGGGGGCGAACCCGTTTCGGGTCCGCGCCTATCGCAGCGCGGCGGCGGCCGTCCGAGCAACGCCAAGATCCGTAGCGGACATCGTCTGGTCCGAGGGGGTCGAAGGGCTGGAGAAATTGCCGGGGGTCGGGCCCAGCCTCGCTCGTGCGATCCGGGATCAGGTTCGGCTCGGCCGACTGCCGATGCTGGATCGGCTTCGTGGGGCGAGCGATCCCGAGAAACTGCTCGCCACGGTCCCGGGCATCGGACCGGTCCTGGCCGAGCGCCTGCACCACGAGCTGGGCATCGGGACCCTGGAGGATCTGGAAGCGGCGGCCCACCAGGGTCGCCTGGCAGGGGTGGAGGGGATCGGCCCCGAGCGTCTAGCCGCGATCATCGACTCACTGGCCGGCCGCCTGGGACGGATCCGACCGCCGGCGCCCGCTGACCAACCGCCACCGGTCGAGGAAATTCTCGAGGTGGACCGGGAGTATCGCGACAAGGCCACTCATGGTGAGCTACCCATGATCACGCCTCGTCGCTTCAATCCCGAACGCAAGGCCTGGCTGCCGGTGCTGCACACCGAGCGCGGCCCCCACCATTACACCGCCTTGTACTCCAACACCGCCCGGGCCCACGATCTGCGCCGCACCCACGACTGGGTCGTGTTGTACTACGACGGCGGGCGGACCGAGCGCCAGTGCACGGTGGTGACGGAGCATCGCGGCCCTCTGGCCAACAAGAGGGTGGTCCGGGGGCGCGAGACCGAGTGCATCGACTATTACAAAGAGAAGCGAAAGGAACCGTAACACCCATGAATGAATTGACGGAGCAGCTCTCCCGGCTCTCCCAGGTCCAGGCGAAAGACCACTTCGTGGTTTCCTGCTACATCCGGCTGGAGTTGCGGGATCGGGTCCGGCAGAAGTACCTGACCGCCCTCAAGAGCGCCACCAAACCGGTCGCCGAGTGGCTGGAGCAGGTGGAGGTGCCCCATGATATCCGCGCGGCGATCGAGCGGGACCTCGAACGGATCCGGGACTACGCCGCTCGCCGCACCAACCTGCCGGGCGCACCGGGGCTCGCCATCTTCGCTTGCGAGGACCTGCAGCTCTTCGAGCCGATTCCCTTGCCTCGCGTTTACCGGACCCGCGTGGGTGTCGGCCATACCGCCTCGATCCAGGAGCTCGCGGCCGCCGAGGAAGATTTCGGCCGAGTCGTTGCGGCGGTGGTGGACCGTCGCGGGGCCCGCATCTTCGAGATCACCGCGTTCGGAGGGCGGGAACTGGTGGACCTGATCGATGCTGAGACTCGGGGCGGCAAGTTCCACAGCGACCGGGAGGACTCCCCGGGCTGGGGAGAAGCCGCCTTCCACCACCGGATCCAGGAGGAACATTTCCGCCACTATGCCCACGTAGCGCGTCAGCTCGCGGTATTGGATGGACAGTCGCCGGTTCGAGGCGTAGTGCTGGCCGGCCCGGGGCCTGACGCCACGGCCCTGGCCCGATTCCTCTCCCCTGCCCTTCGCCAGCGCCTCTACGGCACGGCGCGGCTCAATCTCAAACAGGTATCGGTGCCGGTCGTCCGCGAGACGGTGCTCACCCTGCGGCGCCAGCACGAGCTGGAAGCCGAGCGCGCCGTGGTAACCGAGCTGCTCAAGGGCCAGGGCACCGGGTGGGCTGTGGCGGGTCCGCGCGCGACGCTCCGAGCCCTGAGCCGGGGACAGGTCCGCGTGCTGCTGGTTCGGCCTCAGCTCACCGGATGGGGGTTCCGTTGCGGTACCACAGGCCGTCTGGTCATCGCCAAGGCGGACTGCCGGGATGAAGGGACGCCCGAGCCCGTGGCCGACCTGGCGAACGAGGCGATCGAAGAAGCGCTTCGCCAGCGGGTTACCGTCGTGGCCATCGACGATCCCGAATCGGGTGAAGCGATCGACGGCATGGCCGGACTACTCCGCTTCCGGGGCTGAAGCGGGTTTCAACACCCGTTCAGCCTCTCTTCACTGCCTCGGACCTATCTTGTGTGCACACGGGGAGTTGAAAACCAGAGCGCAGGATAGAGAAAGAAAGAGGAGGGACCTATGAAACTCGTGAGAACCCCAACCCTCGGCGGGCTGAAGAGGGACATGGATGAACTGTTCGAACGGTTCTTCACGCCATTCGAGCCGGCTCCGTTCGAACCGTTCGCGCGCGCCTATGAGGGCGTATGGCAGCCGGTGTTCGACCTCACGGAGAACGAGAAGGAGTATGTAATCCGGATCGAAGTCCCCGGGATCCCGAAGGAAAATCTGGACGTGAATCTCGAGGGCGAGATGCTGACCGTGACCGGACACAAGGAGAAGGTCGCGAAGGAGAAGGGCGAGAACTATCTGTGGGAGGAGCGGGAAGCCGGGAAGTTCATGCGGGCGATTCGGCTCCCGAAGCCGGTCGAGCCTGGCAAGATCGAGGCGGCGACGGTTGAGGGCGTGCTGACGATCCGGCTGCCCAAGAAGGAAGTCGCACTGAAGAACAAGATCCTCATCAAGGCCTGAGGAAGCATGATGGCCCAGGACACGCCCCGGGTGCCTCGCATCCGGGGCGATGTTGTCTGAAGGATGCGGCTGGCTGACGGATACCCGTGCCTTGCGGGGAATCGCTAGAGGACCCTGCGAATGCAGGCTGACTTCGTCGTCGAGAAGGTGAAGCAGACGCTCACGGAACTGCTGGAGGCGTCCCGCTATCAGCCGCGTCCCTACCGCTACGGGTTCGTGATTCATCCGCGGCTGGAGGAGGGGAGGCTGGGCTTCGGCGTGATCACGGCAAGCGGAGAGAGCTTCCAGCTCACGTCCCATCTGCTGGGCACGCTGGCCGAAGCCACTTGCTGGATCTACGGACGGTTGCCGGTCCGCCTCGACCGTACCGGGGCACCGCCGGAAGTCCCCGCACTGCCCTCCGCCCTTCGGGTCACGGTCCTGGACGAGGAGGATCAGAGCAAGGAAACACTCGCGCTGCTCCGGGCTCGGGGACCGGTGACTCCCGATGAACTGGTCGAAGCCGTGGTAGTGCTGACGCACGAGCGCCCGGAAGGGTGGCCGGCCTGATCGGTCACTGCCGGTTACCCCTGTCGCCGCCTTCTCCCGACCCTCACGACGCCTTCATGTAGCCACCGCTAGCATGCAGCAGGACCGCTTCCTGGAGGCGAGCATGACCGCGGTTGCGTCTATTCCGCTGGTCCGCGACGTGATGACCGCGCGACCCGTGACGGTGAGGCCCGATCTTGGCGTCCTCGGTCTGCACCGATTGTTCGTCGAAAAGGACCTCGAAGCCTGCCCGGTAGTAGGAGACGACGATATCCTGGTCGGCATTGTGAGCCGGCTGGACCTGCTGCGGATGCTCAGGCCGAAGCGCGATTTTGCCGGCCTGGACGTGAGCGCCGTCGCCGCTCAGCAGGTGAAGGACATCATGCGCTATGGCGTCGTCACGGTCGAGCCGGAGGATCCGCTGATCACTGCGGCGGATCTGATGGTGGAGACTCGCTTGCACGCGCTTCCCATCGTCCAGCGTGAGCGAAGCGACCGCTTCGTGATCGGTCTCCTCACCCAGGACCAGGTGTTGCGGGCCCTGATGCCGACCGAAGGGAGGACGTAATGCTCACTGGACTTGAAGCCGGGCCCCTCTATCGGGATCGCGAGGAAGCCGCGGCCAGTCTGGCCTCGAGTCTGGCCGAGTATCGGGGCCGGCACCCCGTGGTATTCGGGATCCCCCGGGGCGGCGTCCCGGTGGCCGCGGAGATCGCGCGACGACTCGCTGGCGAACTGGACGTCGTGGTCGCGCGCAAGCTCGGCGCACCCTTCTCCGAAGAGCTGGCCATCGGCGCAGTCACCGCGGACGGCGGCCGGTTTCTCAACCAGGACATCATCCGGGAGCTCGGAATCGACCCAGATTACATCGAACGGGTGACCAAGACCAAGCTCGAAGAAGCGCGGGCCCGGGAGCGGACGTTCCGGCAGGGCCGCCCGCCGACCGACCTCAGGGACCGGGTGGCGATCGTGGTGGATGACGGCCTGGCCACCGGAGCTACCATGCGTGCGGCGGTCCGGGCGATCCGGGCCCGACAGCCGGCCAAGCTGGTGGTCGCGGTACCGGTAGGGGCCCGGGAAGCTTGCGCGGCGTTGCGGAAGGAAACCGACGCAGTGGTATGTCCGTCCGAGCCGGAGCCGTTCGGCGCAGTCGGCGTCTATTATCGTCACTTCGAGCCGGTACCGGATCGCCGGGTCCAGGAAATCCTGGCGGGGGAGGGTTGAATGTCGACCGGGAGTGCCACGATCGCCCTCGCGGGCGACGTCATGCTGGGTCGCGCCGTAGCCGAGACCATCGCGCTGCAGGGGTTCGCCCATCCCTGGGGCAATCTTCTGCCCCGGCTGTGGGAGCCCGATCTCTTTCTGATCAATCTGGAATGCGCGCTCACCACGGAGACACAGGAGTGGGGAGATTCGTCGGTCAAGCCGTTTCACTTCCGGGCCGACCCGAGCGCCGTGCGGACTCTTCGGCTCGGTCGAGTGGATTGCGCGACCATAGCGAATAATCACATCGCCGATTTCGGGACCGCCGGCTTGCTGGAAACGGTTCGGACGCTCGAGGCCGCCGGCATCGCGCACGCGGGCGCCGGCGCGAATCAGACTGCGGCTCAGGCGCCGGCACGGCTCCTGGCTCGTCAGTGGCGGATCGCGGTCGTCGCCTTTGCCGACCACCCGCAGGAATGGGCCGCCGGGCCGGAGACGGCTGGACTGAATCACACCCCCATCTCGACCTATCCACCCCAATTTGCCGCGGTCGAGCGGGCGCTGGCCGAGGCGCGCGAGGGGGCCGACTTCGTGGTGTTCAGCGCCCATTGGGGGCCGAACATGCGGTCCCGACCCACGGCGCTGTTCCGGGCCTTTGCCCGGCGAGTGGTGGACGCCGGCGCCGACGTGTTCTGGGGTCACAGCGCGCACGTACCCCAAGGCGTCGAGGTCAGGAATGGGAAACTGATCCTCTACGACGCCGGCGACTTCGTGGACGACTACGCCGTCGATCGCGCGCTCCGGAACGACCTGTCCGGGCTATTCCTGGTCCGGGTAGGGACCAGTGGTGTAGAGCAGCTCGAGGTGCTTCCGGTGCGGATCGGGGGCTGCCAGGTCAACCTCGCCGAAGGCCAGGACCGAGCCTGGACGCTGAACCGGATTGCTCGCCTGAGCGAGGAAATGGGAACGATGTTCACCCCGACGGACAAGGGGCTGGCGCTCTCGATCGGGACCGTCCCGGCGCCCCATCGGGCGGTACGCTGAGGGCGCATGGAAGTCCTGGAGGCGATCCGGGGGCGTCGGGCGGTCCGCGCCTATACCGAGGCTGAGGTGGATCGGGAACAGCTCACAAGGCTCATTGACGCCGCAATTCAGGCCCCCAGCGCCACCAACGCGCAGCCCTGGGCCTTCGCCGTGATCCAGGATCGTCAACTGCTTCGGAAGTGCTCGGACCGGGCAAAGGCCCACCTGCTCCAAACCGTGAAGGCAGAGTCCCTGCTCTCCCGGTACCGCGATACGCTGGCGGACCCCGCCTTCGACATCTTCTACCACGCTCCGGCGCTGATCGTGATCTGCGCCAGGCCCGATACGACACAGGCCGCCGAGGATTGCGCCCTGGCGGCCCAGAATCTGATGCTGGCGGCCCATGCGATGGGCTTGGCAACCTGTCCGATCGGCTTCGCCCGCTCCTGGCTCAACCTCCCCGAGGTCAAGCGCGAGTTGGGCATTCCTTCAGATTGCGCCCCGGTCCTGCCCCTGGTCGTGGGCCATCCTCGTGGCCCCACCGCTTCGCACGGGCGTAACCCACCTCAGATCGTGTCCTGGCGGCTTCCGGCCAGCTAGCTCCGCCCCGATCGCCCCCGGCCGTCTTCTTCCTCGGCCGGTGGCTCCACATCGAGCTCCAGGCGATAAGCGAGACCGTGCAGGGTCTTCTGGTCCAGACTCCTGAGCATTCCCGCCAGGGTCTCCAGGCCATGCTCGTGGCCCCGGGTCGAGAAGGTCCGATCCATGGCGCGTACGATCAGCTCGACCAGGCGGGCGTGCTCTTCCGCGGAGGCCTGTTCGTTTCTGGGCATCTGTTTCATGCGATTGATCTCATGGGTTCGAGACTATGGTGCAGATAATGGTATTCGCCAGAAGCAAGACGAAAAAGGGGCGGGAATTCGGGCTTCAGGCCGGTCTGCGCTTTACCAGGCTCAGGAAGAATCCCGCCGAGGCGATGATGATGATCAGGGGGCCGGCCTGGAGATGGAATATCGAGGCCGCCCAGTAGCCGCCCAGGGTGGAAGCCACGGCGAGGGTCACGGAAATGAGCAGCATGGAGTTGAGGCTCCTCGCCACATGTTTGGCCGTCGCGGCGGGGATGATGACCAGCGATCCCATGAGTAGCACCCCGAGATAGCGGAGCCCCAGTGCCACGGTGAGGGCAAAGGCGAGGAGGTAGAGCAGGTCGAGCCGGGGCACGTTGATCCCGCCGGCCCGCGCCAGGTCCCGGGAGATCAGCGCGATGACGAGGCGGCTCCGGGCCCACCAGAGAAACGCCACCACCAGGGCCGCGGCCGCCAGGCCGGCCATGGTCTCGACCCACCCCCCTTCACCTGGGGCTCCGAACAGGGCCTCGATCAGCTCCTCACCGGAGGTGAGCAGACTGCCCACCGCGAGTGCCGTCGAGAAGACCACGCCGATCACGGCCTCGGTGGGAATCCGGGTCTTGTGCTCCACCGCCCAGACCAGGACGGTCCCGAAGAACAGGGCAATCAGTCCGCCGAGCACCGGGTTCCACTGGAGCAGGAGGGCGATCCCGATCCCGGGCAGGGCGACGTGAGACAGGGCGTCGGAGGCGAGGGTCAGGCGCCGCATCACGGCGAAGCACCCGACCAGCCCGGCTGCGACGGCCATGGCCAAGGGCAACGCCAGCGCGCTAGGCGACATCGTCAGCGTGGTGGTGGAACTTCATCGGTGCCCCGTAGACCTCCTGGAGCCGTTCAGGGGTGAGAATCTCGAGCGGCAGTCCGCTGAACCCTCGGCCGCGGCTCAGGCAGAGCACGCTGGTCGCGTAGCGGTAGACGATGTTCAACTCGTGAGAGATCAGGATCAGCGTGAGGCCCTCCTGGTGCTGCAGCCGATGGATCGTCGCATAGAGGCCCTCTTCCCCCGGCTCGTCCACCCCGGCCGTCGGCTCATCACAGAGGAGGACGGTGGGACGCCCGAGGAGGGCAAAGGCGAGGAGCAGGCGCTGGAACTGGCCGCCGGAGAGGGTCCCGATCGGCATGGCCGCTACGGCAGGGGGGAGATTCACCAGATCGATCGCCCGGCAGACTTCGTGGGCCGACGCCTTGAGGACCGAGGCCTTGGCGCGCAGGAAATCGTTCCCGGTGATCGGGAGGTCGCGCTCGAGATCCAGCTTTTGGGGAACATACCCGACCCGGGTACCGGGGGCCCAGCGCACGCTCCCGCCATACGGGATCCCGCCGATCAAGGCCTTGAACAACACCGTCTTCCCGGAGCCATTGGGGCCGATGACCGCGAGAGCGTCACCCTCGGAGACGCTGAAGCTCAGGTCACCGAAGACCAGGGTCTTGCCGAAGCCGACCGAGAGGTGCTCGACCTGAAGGATGGTGGACATTCTGAGCCCAGAGCGGAACATAGCACCATCAGGTTGACACTCCGCAGCCCCGGCGTCCCTTCCCTATTGTTTTTGTCCAGATTGGATCCGGGAAGAAGACTAGGCGTTCAGAGGGCGCGCCACATTACGAGGCCTTTATGTGCGTTTCAAGCCCGGTTCAGCCTCCCTTCATGCCCTCGGTGCCAGATTGGCGGTGCGGAAACCTCGTCTGCCGACGGGGTCGCTGAAGAGAAAGAGCGATCTGAGAGAAGCAGGGAAGAAGAGAAGAGAGAGGAAAGGAGGGCCGTATGAAACTCGCCACGATGCCCACCCTCGGCACAGTCAAGAGGGACATGGACGAGCTGTTCGGACGCTTCATTACCCCGTTCGCCCCACTGGGGTATGAGCCCTTCACCCGCACTTTTGAGGGCTATGCGTTCGAGCCGGCGCTCGACCTGGTCGAGACGGAGAAGGAGTATGTGATTCGGCTCGAGGTCCCGGGAATTCCCAAGGAGAACCTCGACGTCAATCTGGAGGGGGAGATTCTCACGGTGACCGGCCACAAGGAGAAGGTGGCCAAGGACAAGGGTGAGAACTACCTGTGGGAGGAGAGGGAAGCAGGCAAATTCATGCGGGCGATCCGGCTGCCGAAGCCGGTCGAAGCGGCCAAGATCGAGGCCGCTGCAGTGGAGGGCGTCCTGACCATCCACCTGCCCAAGAAGGAAGTGGCCCTTAAGAACAAGATCCTGATCAAGGCCTGAGGGCACACCCCGCATGAACCAGCGCCCCGGATGCGCCGCGCATCCGGGGCGCAGCTATTTCCAGTTTGAGGCGAGGGGTGGCTAGGGGTCGAATCGGGCTACATTGTGCTTCCTGCGACCCTTACGTAGGGTTGGGAATCCTCCCTTTGCTGCACTGGATCGCCTTGGCGCCCCCGGTCGAAGTTCGCCCGTCGCTGAGCGCGACCTCACTTATTGGGGGTAGCCATGCGGTTCGGGGCGCCAGCCAGCGTGCTATTCGACTTCGGAGGGACCCTCGACGCCGACGGTGTACGCTGGGCCGAGCGGTTCCATCAAGCCTATCGGGCCGAAGGCGGGCCCCTCGACTTCGAGGCCTTCGAGCCCCTGTTCCGCGCTAGCGACCGTGAACTCCTTCACAATTCAGGGACGCGACACCTGGGCTTCCGGGCCATGATCAACGCCCAGGCCAGTCTGATTGTCGAATCCTCCGCCGACACCCGAGGGATCGACGCCCAACGCGTCGCAACTCGCTTCCACGCCGCCGCCCTCGAGGTCGTCAACCGCAACCGCCCGATCCTCGAACGCCTGGCCCGGCAATCGCGCCTGGGGGTCGTGTCCAACTTCACGGGTAACCTGGATCACTGCCTGGAAGAGCTGGATCTGGCCAAGTTCTTCGATGCCGTGGCCGATTCGACCGTCGTCGGTCAGGAGAAACCCGACCCCAGGATCTTCACGCAGGCGCTGGCCGTCCTGGGCACCGCCCCCGAAGAGTCCTGGATGGTGGGAGACAACTTCGAAGCCGACATCCGGCCGGCGCAGGCCCTCGGTCTCCGGACCTGCTGGCTGGCTCCGGCCCACCGCCCCTCGCCGCCCGGCGCTCTGTTCACCGCACGCATCGCTCGACTCCCCGAGCTGGTGCCCGCCCTGGAGACGGCATGCACGGGTTAATCCTGGCCGGGGGTGAAGGGTCCCGTCTCCAGAGGGACGGGATCCGGGTGGCCAAGCCTCTGGTCGAGGTCGGTGGCCGGCCGCAGATCGTCCGCCTGGTCGAGACTCTCTTCGCGGTGGGGTGCGAGAGCGTCACTTGCCTGGTACGGGACACGATGTCCGAGGTCGAGGATGTCTTGCGGAACGAACCCGGAACCAAGGCCGCGACGGTGCGCTGGTGCCGGACCCCGTCTTCGTTGCACACGCTGGCGGAGGGATTCCGGAACGTCCCGCCTGGGCCGGTCTTCTGCACCATGACCGATACCGTCATGAAGCCGGCCGACTGGCGGCGACTCTTCGCCGAGACTCGGCGCGCCCTCGATGCCGGAGCGGAGGCGGTGTTGGCGGTCACGCCCTATGTCGACGACGAGCGGCCGCTCTACGTGGAGCGCAACGGCCAGGGGCTCGCCACCCGCATCGGATCCCTGCCCACCAACCCGCCGATCGTGACCGGCGGGGTCTACGGGTGGAGCGCGGCGATTCGCCCCGAGGCCGACCGCGCCTGCAAGGAAGGCATGGAGCGGATGCGGGCCTTCCTCGAGCGGCTGGTCACCAGCGGCCACCGGGTCTCCACCGTGGAGATCGACCGGATCATCGACCTCGATGGTCGCCGGGACCTCGAGCAGGCCAAGGCCTGGGTAAGTGCCACTTGGGGCCGGCCGGTGCCCCACACCCCACTCCCCTCTGGAGAGGAACCACCTCGACTGTGAAGACCGCTGCCGCGTGGTACCGGAAACCGTCCTATTCCCCCAACCAGCACCGGGTGAACGACGCCGCCATCATGGACGCCGCCATCGTCCGGCTGGAGCAACGGGGCTGGCGCATCCTTCGCCTGTCCGAAGCCGAGGCCGAAGCGGGAGCCCGTCCCGAGGTCGACTGTCACCTCAACATGTGCCAGGGACCCCGGGCGCTCGAAGCCCTGCAGCTGCTGGAGCACGACGGCGCCTGGATGATCAATCGGCCGTCGAGCGCCCTGGCCTGCCACCGTCATCGGCTGGTGCGCCGTCTCGCCGGGAGCGGGCTCGACTTCCCGGAAACCATCATCCTCTCCACTTCACCCCGGGCGGAACCGGAGATCAAGCAGGCCGGCTGGCAGCAGTGGCCATCTCTGGTCTGGGTCAAGCGGGGCGATGTCCACGCCGAGCGATCCGACGACGTAGTGCAGGCCCCGCTGTCCGACCTGTTCGACACGCTACGCGTCTTTGCCGCGCGGGGCATCGAGCGGGTGGCCGTGCAGCCCCACGTCCCCGGACCGGTCATCAAGTTCTACGGCGTAGCCCAGAGCCGGTTCTTCCGCTACTATGGAGCCGATGGCGGACCGCAGGCCCCGCCGCCGCAGGTGGACGAAGCGCGCCTGCGTGCCCTCGCGTTCGGTGCGGCCGAGTGCCTGGGACTCGAGGTCTTCGGCGGCGACGTGGCGGTCCCGTCCCCCGATCGCCCGGTCCTGATCGATCTCAACGATTGGCCGAGCTTCGCCCCGTTCCGGGACGAGGCGGCCCACGCCATCGCCATCCTGGTCCACCAGTCTTCCACAATCGGATGTGTGACGTGAATCCACTCGCCACGATGGTGCAGGTCCCCGGCCCGAAGTCCCAGGCCGCCTTCGAGTCCGAGGCGAAGTACCTGGCCCCGGGCACCCAGTCGGTCGCCCTCTACAGCCGGTTGTGCATCGATCACGGCCAGGGGGCGCTGCTCTTCGATGTGGACGGCAACCGCTACATCGATCTCCTGGCCGGAGTCGGAGTCGCCAGTCTGGGCTACGCGCATCCGAAATACGTGGCCGCGCTCCAGCAGCAGGTCGCCAAGGTGCACGTCGGCAGCTTCACTTCGGAGGCGCGGGCCGCGCTGGTCAAGCTGCTGGCCGACCTGGCCCCCGGCGATCTCAACCGCACCCAGCTCTACAGCAGCGGCGCCGAAGCGGTGGAGGCCGCGCTCCGGCTGGCCAAGGCGCATACCGGTCGCACCGAGATGATCGGCTTCTGGGGCGGCTTCCACGGGAAGACCGGCGGCGTGCTCCCCCTCCTGGGCGGCAGCTTCAAGCACGCCCTCGGGCCGTTGATGCCGGGGACCTACTCGAGCCCCTATGCCTCCTGCGCGCGCTGCGCCTTCGACAAGAAGTTCCCGTCCTGCGAGTGGCACTGCGTGGAGTTCCTCAAGAAGAAGGTCGAGCTGGAGACCTCCAACGACGTCGCCGCCATCATCGTCGAGCCGATCCAGGGGACGGCGGGGAACATCATCCCTCCGCCCGGCTATCTGGGCCTGCTGCGCAAACTGGCCGACTCGCTGGGCGCGCTCCTGATCTGCGACGAGATGATCACCGGCTTCGGCCGCACCGGGAAGATGTTCGCGATCGAGCACGAAGGGATCGTCCCCGACATCCTGACCGTGGGCAAGGGATTCGGTGGCGGCTTCCCGATGAGCGGGCTCATCATCCGCGAGTCGGTCGCCTTTGCCAAGCCTTGGGCCAACCCGAGCGGCAGCTCTTCCAGCTACGGCGGGAACCCCCTCGCCTCGGCGGCCGCGCGGGCCACGGTCGAGACCATCCTCGAGGAGGGCCTGGTCGAGCACTCCCGCCGCCTGGGCGAGAAGATGCTGCGGGAGATCCGCTGCTGGGAGACCGAATTGCCCATCGTGAGCGACGTACGCGGCCGGGGGCTGATGATCGGGCTCGACCTCGTGGTGCCCGGCACCAAGACCCTGCTCGACAAGAAGACCTGCCGCTGGATCTTCGATACCCTGCTCTCCCGCGGGGTGATCGCCATGATCTACAACCCCGAAGTCCGCATCAACCCGCCCCTGGTCATCACCGACGAGCAGGCCATGGAAGCTCTCGCTATTAGCAAGGATGTACTCAGTGAAGCCGCCGATCGCGTGGGCCGGTAAGGGAGACCTGGTCGAGGAGTGGACCGACGTCCACTTCTTCCGTCCCCTGGGATATGTGATCGCCCGTGCGGCCATTCCGCTGGGGATCACCGCGGATCAGGTCACTGTGGCCTGCCTCCTCTCTGGACTGGCTGCCGGGTGGCTGTTCTATTTCTCCAACCCCTGGTACAACCTCGCCGGCTTCGGAATGTTCATTCTGTCCGACGTGTTGGACAGCGCGGATGGGCAGGTAGCCCGGCTTCGCGGCACCTCCAGCCGGTTCGGCCGGATCCTCGACGGCGTCTCCGACAACCTCCGCTTCATCAACCTGTATCTCTGCCTGATGGTGCGGCTCCGGGTGGGAGGCTGGGGATGGGAGGCGCTCGCGCTGGCGACCGTGGCCGGCGTCTGCCACTCGCTGCAGAGCACCAGCGTCGATTTCATCCGCCAGGCCTTCCTGAACCTCGGAGAGGACCGTCGTGGAGAGCTGGATCTGGTCGAGGACCTCCCCTTGGACCCCACCGCTCCCTGGTGGCGACGCGTTGGGCTGGGGTTCTATAAGGATTACGTGAGAAATCAGGAGCGGCTCTTCCCCTGGACGGTGGCCCTGGTCCGGCAGGCCCGGGGTAAGGTCATTTCCGACGAGACACGGCACGCCTACGTCAACAGCCAGTCGCAGGTGGTGAAGAATTGCGCCTGGATCGGGCAGAACATTCGCTTCGTGGTGCTGGGGCTGGCCGGATTCCTGGGGTATCCCGCCGCCTTCTTCTGGGTGACCGCGGTGCCGTTCACCGCGATCTGGTTCGCGCTCCGCACCACGCAGGAGCGGCATGCGGCGCGTCTGGCCGCCGTCTTCCCTGCCGAACCGGGAGCACAGATCCGTGTCGCCTGAAGGCCCCATCTATCGAGGCTCGATCCTTGGCCTGGGCGGCATCGCCCGACAGGCTCACTGGCCCGCCTTTCGTGACGACCCCGGCCTGCGGGCCCGGGCCCGCATCGTGGCCGCCGTGGATCCCGCCCCCCATGCCTTGCCCGCCGGCGGGCCGCCGCGGGTGGAGCGCCTGACCGATCTGGAGCAGTTCGCGCCCATCGACTTCGTGGACATTTGCACGCCCACCTCGAGTCACGTCGATCTCAGCCTCTGGGCGCTGGATCACGGTTACCACGTGCTGTGCGAGAAGCCGGTGGCCCTGGGACGGGACGACGCGGCCCGCCTGGCCACCTCGGCGCGGCGGGCCGGGCGTGTGGTCATGCCCTGCCATCAGTACCGGTTCAACCCGGCGTGGCAACGCGTGAGTCAGTTGCTCAATGAAGGGGCGATCGGCCGGTGGCATCTGGCGGAAATGCAGGTCTACCGGCTGCTGGCCGATCCGGGGATCGAGACCGGCGGCACACCCTGGAGAGGACAAGAAGAGACCGGAAAGGGCGGCGTCCTGCTCGACCACGGGACCCATCTCATCTATTCGCTCCTGGACGTGGGGGGGGCGCCGCAATCGGTGCAGTGCTGGACCGGGCGGCTTCGTCATCAGAGCTACGACGTCGAGGACAGCGCCAACCTCCTGCTCGAGTTCCCCAACCGCCTCGCGGTTATCTTCCTCACCTGGGCAGCCCACCACCGGGAGAACCGGGTTCGCTTCATCGGCGAGCACGGCACCATCGAATGGATCGGTGGACGCATCACGCTTCGGCGCGGGGACGACATCCAGACCGAGGACTTCACCGCGCAGCTCGACAAGTCGGCCTACGCCGGGTGGTTCGCCGGCCTGTTCCGCGACTTCGTGGGACGGATGGATCTGCGGGACAGCGATTCCGGGTTGGAGGACATCCAGCAAGTGGCAGAGATTCTCGAATCCGCCTATGAATCCGCCCGCACCGGGCGGCGGGTAGACCTGGCCCTCACGGCATGAGCCGCGCTCCGCGGCTGCTCGCGCTGGCCGCCGGGCTGGCGCTGTTCGCCTACTTCATCAACCACGTCGGGCTCGAAGAGCTGGCCGGCTACGCCCGCCGGACCGGCTGGATGTTGCTGCCGATCTTCGTCCTCTGGATCCCGATCTACGCCTGCAGTGCCGCGGCCTGGCGACTGATCCTCGCCCACGAACCCGACTGCCCCGGCTTCGGCCGCCTGTTCGCCGCCATCGTCTCGGGCTCGGCCATCAACTACATCACTCCGTTCTTCGCCGTCGGTGGCGAGCCGTTCAAGGCCACAGTGGCCGCCGAGTGGCTGCAGAGCCGACGCCGGGCGGCGGCCTCGGTCGTGATTCAACGGCTGCTGTTCACCCTGGCGCACCTGCTCAGCATGATCCTGGCGCTGATGCTCGGGGTTCTCCTGTTACCCCACAATCCCCGCACCCTGCTCATGCTGATCGGCTTCAGCCTCGCGGTGGGCATTCTGGCCTTCCTGGTGTTCATGGTGCACCGGCGCGGCCTCATGGAGCGCTGCCTCGATCTGGCCCATCGCCTCCCGGGGCTCCGCCGCCTGGCACGGTCGGTCGAACCGCGGCGCGAAGCGTTGATCGAGATGGATACGCAGATCACCGATTTCTATCACCGGACTCCGGTCCGGTTCTGGTGGGCCTTTGTGTTCGAATTCCTGGGGCGCGGTCTCACCATGGCGGAGTTCCTCCTCATCCCGATCAGCGTGGGAGTGCGGGTGACCTATCCCGAGGCCTATCTGATCGGGGGATTCGCCTCGCTGGTCGGAGTCATGCTCTTCGTCTTCCCGTTCGAAATGGGAACCAAGGAAGGTGGGCTCTACACGATCTTCAAGTTGCTGGGGCTCGATCCGAGCCTGGGCATCTACAGCGCGGTGATCTGCCGGGTGCGGGAGCTGGCCTGGATTGCGGTAGGCCTGATTCTGATTGCCCTGATCCCAGGCGGTCGCCCCGCCTTGCGGACGGTGGAGACCCAGGGATGAAGCTGGTTACCCACGTGCTCGCGACCACGGCCGGGGTGCAGGCCCTCCACCTGCAGGGACGCGAGGCCGTCCTGGCCTTCGCCTTCGGCGTCGCGATCGACGTGGATCATGCCATCAAGGCGCCGTTCTACCTCAAGGCGATCGGCTGGAAGAACAAGCTGGGATTCTACTGGCGATCCTCGCTCCAGGAGCCGGTGGCGCTGCTCTGGATCGTTCCGCTGTGCTTCTTTCTCCGCACCTGGATTCCGATCCCGTTCTTCCTGTTCCATATCGCGATGGATTACAGCGTCCGGTTCGAGAAGATGCCGTTCTACCCCTACTCGACCTACGTGACCCGCGGCTGGCTGTTGGGCGTTTCGGACGGCCTGAAGGAAGGGATCCTCTTCGCACTGCTCGTATGTACGAATTTGCTCCTGTACTGGAAACCGCTCTAGACCGCTCGGTCAGGCCGGTCGTCCGGTTCCTGCACCTCAAGGTGGGGCTCTCGCCCAACCAGGTGACCTGGGCGGCGTTCTGGGCCAGCGCGCTGGCCGGTGGGGTGATCGGCGCGGGCTACCTCAAGCCCGGGCTCTGGCTCATGGCGCTGGGCCAGGTGCTCGACAGCTTCGACGGGATCATGGCCCGGGAGTTCAAGCTGGCCTCTCCGGCGGGGAAGCAGCTCGATACCCGGCTGGATCGCGCCTCGGAGGCGGTGATCTTCGCCGGCATCGCGGCGGCGGGCCTGGCCCCGTGGGGACTGGTCGCTCTGGCGATGACGGCGATCCTGCTGCTCACCACGATCGTGGATCGCTCGAGCTTCGATCCCGGAGCCAAGCGCATCGTGCTGTATTTCGGCCTCTGGTTTCCCTATCCCCTGCTCTTCACCATCATCTTCGCGGTGAACCTGGCGGGCTATGTCGTCGGCCTCCTGATCATTGACTGCAAGTTCCAGCTGAAGATGAACGCCTTGAACGGCGATCTCGACACGGTCGCGTCGCGGGCGGCGGAATTGGAAAGGGCGAAGGGCTGAGGACTGAGGACTGAGTGTGGGTTCGGGGTTCGGGGTTCTGAGTTCTGGGTTCTGAGTGGCCCTCATCCCGAGGGACCCCGACTGCAAGGAGGGGGACCGAGGGATCTAGCCACGAGCGTTTCCTCCGGCACGCCTCGAGGGAATGAAGCTAGATTCCTCGCTTCGCTCGGAATGACAGCATCACCTCCCCATCCCCCCATTCCCCCATTCCTGCCTTCCCCCCATTCCTGCATTCCCTCATTCCTGCATTCCCTCGTTCTCCCGTTCTCCCGTTCTACGCTAGCCCCATTGCCCTTCCCGCCCCAGATTCAGGCAGTCTCTACCTGGACTGTCTCCACCATGCCCGTAGCCGATGTCGCCCTGGCCGAAGCGCTCAGTCAACACTACACGCTCGAGCGCGAGCTGGGTCGCGGCGGCATGGCGACCGTCTACCTGGCCCGCGATCTCAAGCATGAGCGGCCGGTGGCGCTCAAGGTGCTGCGGCCGGAGGTCGCGGCGGAGCTGGGCGTGCAGCGGTTCCTCCGGGAGATCAAGCTGGCGGCGCAGCTCCGCCATCCGCACATCGTTCCTCTCTACGATTCGGGCGTGGTCGAGGTCGGGACGGCCGGCGGCTGTCCCTACTACGTCATGCCCTACATCACCGGGGAATCACTCCGCGACCGCCTGACACGGGAGAAGCGACTCCCCGTCGGGGACGCCCTCCGCATCGCGCAGGAGGTGGCCGAGGCGCTGGCCTCTGCCCACAAGAGCCAGATCGTTCACCGCGACATCAAGCCGGAGAACATCCTGCTCGAGGACGCTCACGCGGTGGTGACCGACTTTGGCATCGCCCGCGCCATCAGCGTGGCCGGAGAGGCAAACCTGACCGGAGTCGGACTCACCATCGGCACGCCGGCCTACATGAGCCCCGAGCAAGTGAGCGGCGAGATCGAGGTGGACGGCCGGACCGACATCTACAGCCTCGGCTGCATGCTCTTCGAGATGCTCACCGGCGAACTCCCGTTCCCCGGACCCAGTCCCCAGGCGATGATGATCCAGCGGTCCAGCGAGCCGCCCCGCCCGATCCGCAGTCTCTGGCCCGAAGTACCTGTTGCCCTGGAGTCGGCATTGAACCGGGCCCTGGCCCGGAAGCCGGAGGACCGGTTTGCCACGGCGACCGAAGTGATAGAAGCGCTCAGGGAGACGAGCGCCGCCCCCATCACGCCGGGCCTGGCCCCAATCAGTGCGGCGCCGGCGGCCGACGAACCGTCGATCGCGGTGCTCCCCTTCGTGAATCTGAGCCCGGACAAGGAAACCGAGTACTTCAGCGACGGGATGACCGACGAGGTCATGAACGCCCTGGTGCAGATTCGGGGGCTCCGGGTCGCGGCCCGCACCTCCTCCTTCTCGTTCAAGGGGAAGGACGTGGATGCCCGGGAGATCGGGGAGCGGCTCAAGGTCCGCACCCTCCTGGAAGGCAGCGTCCGTAAAGCAGGCGATCGGATCCGGATCACGGCACAACTGGTCAATGCCGCGGATGGCTATCACCTCTGGTCCAACACTTACGAGCGGACCCTGGCCGACGTCTTCGCGGTGCAGGACGAGCTGTCCCGGGCGATAGCCAAGGCGCTCACCCAGAAGGTCATGCCGGTAACCGACCAGACCCTGGTCAAACCCGGCACCGCGATGCTCGAGGCGTATCACCATTACCTGCGCGGCCGGTTCTTCTGGAACCAGCGCTCCACCGAGTCGTTCCTCTCCGCGATCGAGTGCTTCGAGCAGGCCATCCGGCTGGACCCTGACTACGCCGCGGCCCACGCCGGGCTGTCCTACTGCCAGGCGATGCTCGGGTTCGAGGAATTCGGGTGGATGGCGGCCAGCGAGGCGATGCCCAAGGCCAAGGCCGCTGCACTCCGGGCGCTGGAATTGGACGAGCACTCCTCGGAGGCCCATACTTCTCTCGGTCTGATCGCCGCCCTCTACGAATGGGACTGGACCACGGCCGAGCGGGAACTCGAACGAGGCCTGGCACAGGGCCACGGGCTCTCATCGGGAGCGGTGTGGTACGCCATGTTTCTGTCGGCCATGGAGCGCCACGAGGAAGCGATTCGGGCGGTTACTCAGGCGCAGGCCCGCGACCCGCTCTCCCTCAGTACGCACCTCACCGTGGGCCGCTGCCTCGGCTGGGCAGGACGCCAGGAGGAAGCACTGGCCCAGATCAACGCCACTCTCCGCATGGATTCGCGCTACATACCGACCTACGTGAGCCTGGCGCGCACCTACGTCGCGATGGAGCGCGCCGCAGAAGGTCTGGCCGTGATCGAGACGGGCATCAGGTTGGTGGGACGCGCGCCGCTGCTCGTCGCCTTTGTCGGGGTCGCCCTGGCCCGCTTGGGACGGCACGACGAAGCCCGGAAGATTCTTCAGGAATTGGAGCAGTTGAGAAGCAAGCGATATGTGCCGACCATGTATCGAGCCACTATCCTGGCCGCACTCGGCGACTTCGACTCGGCCTTCGATGCCTACCATCAGGCGATGGAGGAGCGTGCTGGCTGGCTGCTGATGGTGAAGGTGGACGTGGGCTACTTCCCGGTGTACCAGGACCCTCGTTATCAGGCAATGCTCAGGACCATGGGCCTGGAGAAAACCATAGCCATCGGCTAGCCCATCGCGGTATCTCCCTCACCAAATAACCTGGCGAACCTGTTACTGGCGACCCCCTTGGGCGAGCAGTAAGATCTCCTCCATGCACCAACGGGTTCGCGAACTCTGGCTTCGCGCGGTGCCGCCCCGGCAACGCAAACCGGCGATCGTTCTCGCCGCCTTGTTCGTGGTCTACACGCTGGCCGGCTTCCTGCTCGTCCCCCGGATCATCAAGGGCCAGATCGAGAAGCAGGCCCCGGTCAGGCTCCATCGTGTAGCCACGGTCCAGAAGGTCCGCTTCAATCCGTTCACGCTCGAGACCAGGCTGATCGGATTCGATCTCCGGGACCGGGACGGCAGTCCACTGGTCGCCTTCGACACCCTGCTCGTGAATCTCGATCTGGTGAGCCTGATAGACCGGGCCTGGGTACTCCACGAAATCCGCCTGGTCCGGCCCGCGGTGGTGGCTCGAATCCTCAAGGACCGGACCCCGGCGATCGCGGACCTGTTCGTGTCTGATTCCTCGGCTCCTGCCATCCACGACACCACGCCCTCGCTTCCGCCCCGTCTCAAGATCGACCTCCTGTCGATCCGGTCCGGCGAGATCGATGTGGTCAACGAATCCAGCAGCCCTACCTATACCACCAAGCTCCAGGACCTCGGGCTCACGCTCGAACGGTTTTCGACCCTCCCCGCCCAGGAGGGGGACCACTACCTCACGGTGTCGTTCGCCGGAGGCGCCGAGATCAAGTGGGCCGGCAAGGAGGTGATGCAACCGCTCGACCTCAGCGGTCAATTCGTAGTCTCGAGGCTGCGCCTCGACCGAATAGGCGAGGCAGTGGGCGCCGATCTCCCATTGGCGCTGACCTCGGGGGAGATGGGCGGATCCTTGAGCTATGACATCACCCAGGCGAAGGATGGCCGCTTCATCCTGGGCCTGACCGACGCCAGCCTCAACGTCAAGGACCTGGCGCTTCGTCCCAGGGACACCAAGGCCGACTGGTTCAAGGTGAGCTCGATCGAAGCGCGCGGATTCAAGGCCCGCTGGCCCGACCGAGTTGCCACCCTCGATCTCCTCCGGGTCACCGACCCCTGGGTCACCGCCACGCGCAAGGCGGACAGCACCCTAAGCTGGATGCCCTATCTTCACGCCATGCAGGCCAGGGATTCGGCGAAGACCAAGCCGGCGGCGACCGATACCACGCGTCCCTGGAGTGCCAGCGTCACCGCGATCGAGCTCGCCAACGGGACGGTGCATCTCGAAGACGAGACCGTGACGCCCAAGGTGGCGCTGGACGTCTCCAGGATCGAGGTCCGCCTGGACACGATCGCGACCAACCCCAAGACCAGAACCGGTGTCTCGCTGTCGGCTGGTCTGGGCAAGAAGACCACCTTCTCGACCAAGGGAACCGTGGTCCGACAGCCGTTCGCCGCCGACCTCGACCTCAGTCTCGCCGATCTCGATCTCACGCTCGGCCAGCCCTATCTCGGCCCCAACCCGCCGATTACCATCGCTGGCGGCCTGGCCTCGATCAAGGGCAAGATGCGTATGCGGGAGACCAGGCCCAAGGTGCTGTTCGAAGGGGTAGCCGGGGTCAGCGGGTTGGTGATCAACGACACCAGCAAGGCGCCGCTCCTGACCTGGAAGGACACCAGAGTGAAGGGGATCCGGAGGACGTCGAGCCCGGACCTGCTCCGGGTCAAGACCATCGAGGTGGATCAGCCGTTCGCCCGGATCGCGATCAGCCGCGACCGCCAGACCAACCTGGCTCCGTTGGCATCGCTCTCTCCCCGGACCACGACCGAGGAGAAGGAAGCGTACCACTACGAGATCAGCCAGGTCCTGTTCAAGGACGCGGAGATCGATTTCTCCGATGAGAGCCTGATTCTTCCCTTCCGGACACGGGTCCATTCGACCCAGGGGGCCATCCGGGACGTGGCCTCCTTCGGCGGCACGCCGGGGACGCTCGAGCTCGAGGGGAAGATCGACGAATACGGCCTGGCCCGCGCCAACGGGACCCTGCACGTCTCCGATCCGTACGCCGCCACCAGCATCAAGGCCGAGTTCCGCAACGTGGAGATGCCCACGCTCACGCCGTACACGGCCGAGTTCCTGGGGTATGCCATCAAGGAAGGGCGGCTGGACGTGGACATGGACTACAAGATCCAGAACCGCGAGCTGCACGCTGAACACCACGTGGTGGCCAAGAACATGCAGTTGGGAGAGAAGATGGAAGGCAGCTCGGGACCGCCGGGGTTCGCGGTGAAACTGGCGGTCTCCCTGCTCAAGGACCGGCAAGGCAACATCAAGTTGGATCCGCTGGTCACGGGATCCGTGGACGATCCCCAATTCAGCTACAGCAAGATCATCTGGCAGTCGGTCAAGCAGATCCTGGGCAAGATCGCCAGCGCGCCGTTTCACTTTCTCGGCAAGCTCTTCGGCGGCCAGTCGCCCGAGCTGGTGGAGTTCGACGCGGGCCGCACCGACGTGATTCCGCCCGAACGCGAGAAGCTCGACTCACTGGCGGCCACGCTGGGAGAGAAACCGGAGTTGACCCTCTCGATCGAAGGCCGGTACGACTCGGTGGCCGATGCAGCGGCGCTGCGGGAGGCCAAGCTCAAGGCCCAGATCGAAGCGCAGCGGGACAGCACCGCCGCCAAGACCCAGAAGTCGGACACCGGCGCGACGGTGCTCTCCGTGATTCTGGAGAATCTCTACATCAGGACCTTCTCCCGCCCGGCGCTCGATAGCCTGCGAGCCGCCTTCACCGCGACCCCGGGCGGCGCACCGGCCCCCGTCAAGGAGACCAAGGACAACAAGAAGAAGCAGGCTCCGCCTCCCCCGCCGCCGGCCAATGGCTTCAACGCGACCGGCTACTACGACTCGCTCCGGGCCCAGCTACTGGCGGCTCAGCCGGTGGAACGGGCGGAACTGGTACAGTTGGGGAAGGATCGAGCCGACTCTATTCTTGCGGCGCTGACCGCCACCAAGGTGGTGGACTCCACCCGGATCGCGGTGACCGAGCCCACGCCAGCCAGCAAGAAGAAGAGTGGTTCGTCCCGTGTAGCGTCAGAGATGAAGATGGACGCGAAGTAGACAGGGCGGACAGGGCGGACAGGGCGGACA